>RGZI01000014.1 GCA_010031635.1 Actinomycetota bacterium | reverse complement strand
AGAGATAGATCTATCTCTACATTGATCATCAAAACCAAAAAAGAGAGCACCTTCCGCCCCATCGATATTTTCTTCAGCAAGCAAAACTTTCTGGCCACTTCGAGCCAATTCTCCAGCGTAATTCCAGGCAATAGTTGAAGTACCAGGTGAGCCTTTACTCCCTAAAAATAAAATCTCTTTAGCGCCAACAATTACCTCCTCGTAATTTGCTTCATCCATCCTCGCAATTAACTTCAATGGAAGATTTTCTACCTCGTCAAGTGAAATCACGAAATCTGGTTTAAATTTTTTCCATCTCTCATCCGTTTCGATTCCAATTCCTACTATCCAAGTTGCCTGAATCTCTTTTATGCTTTTCTGATCAGGAGTAATGATTAAAATAAAATCTGCTGACTTATCATTAATAAAATTATTTAAATCAAACAATCTTTCAGATATATTCCATTCAACCTTGACAAAAGCCCGAATAATTTTGCTCTCAATCGCTGGCGTTGAGATCGCAGTGATAACTTTAAATAAATTTTTTCTATCCGACGATATGTTGGACAATTCTAAAATTCCCCTCTTGGGTATTACTTAAAAGCAGCTCTACTTCTTCGATTGGGACTATCAGTGTCAGGTTTACTAAGTTATTAAAATCAATTCCTTTTTCATTAAATGCTAAAAGCCCTAGATCTTTTCCAATTAATTTTGCTTTAAATGGTTTTTCTTTGGAGACAGAGTAAAGATCAATTTGCTCTCCTGAATGTAAAACGCTAGAAATATACTCTCTGCCAACTGGCAAGACAATCAAGGCATTGCTAAGTGCCGCTAAGTCTTGGGAAATCGCCATTGTTGGAATCAATTCATTTGCTAACACTGAGCGAACCATGATCAATCCAGTGATGGATTGATCAGCTGAAAGATATGAGTGAGATTGAGTTTCAAAACGCACTCTGCGGATCTCTAAATCATTGCTACTTATCAATTGTCCAGGAACAAGATTTACTTTGGCCGCCCACATAGTTGCTGATTCGGGTGAATTACTGGCAACTAGGTAAAAGGCTATGGAAGCTGAGATTACGAGACACCCTCCCAATAAATATTTAATTCGCACTCCCCTTGAATACTTCAACGCGGCGAAATTAATAGAACCTTTCCCACAGTCATCCAAAAGGATGAAAGAAATTGAACTCTTTGGTGGAGTTTTTTAGATCAGAAAAAAGCAATGCTCTTTTTACTAGAAGGGCAGGGAAAAATGATTACAACTCCAACACTAAGCACACACCACGGATTAATTTTTCGAGTTGCACCATCGATAAGGCAATCAGAACTTGGATTTATTCCTACACCTGATGATTTAGATGGAGAGTTAGATCGAAAGTTAAATATAAAGCCCACACTAATCTTAGATCTTCCCGATGGAGGTGTTTGGGCGGAAAGGTTTATTATCCTGGCGCTAGAGGTTATGGCTGGGACTCGTCCAATCGCTCAATTATCACGTTGGTGCTCGCGGAAAGTTTTTACTTATCTAATTGAAAATATTCATCCTAAAAAAACAATTCCTAAGATTGGAAAATTGCACATTGGCAAACCATCTGAAGAGTGCATGGAAGTAGTTTTATTGCTACACAGTCCGGCTAGAAAACGTGCGCTGATGGCTAGATTTGAAGCTCTGGATGGTCGCTGGCTATGTACTTGTCTGCAGATTTTGTAAGCACTAGCGGTTACGAGGATCTCCGTGGCACCGTTTGTATTTTTTACCAGATCCGCAGGGGCAAAGTGAGTTGCGGGAGACGTTATCTGTTTTTGTTAGTGGAGCTTGATATTCACCTGGAGCGGAGTATTGCAATTCTCGATCTTCTTCTTGATTTGCAATACCACGAGCCTGAATCTGTTCTCCATCATTTGTTGTTTCAACTGAGACTTCAGCACTGAAAAGTAATCCAACGGACTCTTCTTTAATGCCTTCCATCATCGCAGAAAATAATTCGTATCCCTCTTTTTGATACTCCACTAGTGGATCACGTTGTGCCATGGCACGAAGACCGATTCCCTCTTGTAAGTAATCCATCTCGTAAAGATGATCACGCCATCTGCGGTCAAGCACAGATAAAACAACTCTTCGTTCAAGTTCGCGCATAATGACTGGAGTTAGCGACGTTTCGCGTTCTGCGTACTTTTTTAATGCATCTTCTACAAGTGATTGCTGTAAATATTCACTTGAAATCCCAGATCTGCCACCACACTCTTCTTCCAACTCACTTACCGTGATTCCTACTGGGTAGATGCCATGCAATGAAACCCAGAGTGCTTCCAGATCCCAATCTTCCGGGAAGCCTTGTGAACTTCCGAAAGCTGCAGATGTCGCAACGGCATCTTCAATAAATGTGGTCATCTGTGCTTGAAGATTTGCACCTTCTAGAACTTCGCGTCTTTCTTTGTAAATTACTTGACGCTGACGATTTAGAACATCATCATATTTAAGAACATTTTTACGAATCTCAAAGTTTTGACTTTCTACCTGAGTCTGGGCTGATCGAATAGCGTTACTGACCATCTTCGACTCAATTGGAACATCATCAGGAATTCCGGCCGCCCCTAAAAATCTTTCGACAAGCGCTGAATTGAACCGACGCATCAAGTCATCTTGTAACGAAAGGTAGAAGCGAGATTCACCCGGATCACCTTGTCGACCAGACCTACCACGTAACTGATTATCAATACGACGGGACTCATGTCGTTCAGTACCAAGAACGTAGAGACCACCAAGGCCAACAACTTCATCATGTTCGGCGGCTACTTGGGCTCTCTGATTGGCCACTTCAGTTGGCCAAGCCGCTTCATACTCTTCGGGATTATCCGCAGGAGATAAACCGCGTGCTTGCAAATTAAAATCGGCAAAAAATTCAGCATTTCCACCCAGCATAATATCTGTACCACGACCGGCCATATTTGTAGCAACTGTTACGGCGGATTTACAACCCGCACGGGCAATGATTGTTGCTTCTCGCTCATGCTGTTTTGCGTTCAAAACTTCATGTTTTATTCCACGTTTTGTTAGCAGTCCAGAAAGTTCCTCTGATTTCTCAACGCTTACCGTGCCAACTAGGACGGGCTGCCCATTTCTATTTCGCTCTACTATGTCGGAAACAACTGCATTGAACTTAGAAATTTCTGTTTTGTAAATTAAATCTGAGGAATCTATTCTTTGCATTGGTCGGTTAGTTGGAATTGGCACAACTCCCAATTTATAGATTTGGTGAAACTCAGAAGCTTCAGTCATGGCAGTACCAGTCATACCAGAAAGTTTTTCGTATAGTCGAAAATAATTCTGCAAGGTAATGGTTGCTAATGTTTGATTCTCATCTTTAATCTGCACTTTTTCTTTTGCCTCAAGTGCCTGATGAAGTCCCTCGTTATAACGCCTTCCATGCAAAATCCGGCCGGTATGCTCATCAACAATTAGTAATTCTCCACTCATAATCACATAATCACGGTCGCGCTTAAAGAGTTCTTTGGCCCGGAGTGCATTGTTTAAATAGATAATAAGTGGTGTATTTTCTGCTTCGTAAAGATTTTCAATTCCAAGTGCTTTTTCCACTTCGGTAATTCCAGCTTCTAGAACGCCAACAGTTTTTTTCTTCTCATCGACTTCGTAATGTGCATTTGCTTGCAAGCGAGTAACAATATTTGCAAATTCTGAATACCATTTTGTTGCGCGATCTGCTGGCCCACTGATGATTAGCGGAGTTCGAGCCTCGTCAATCAGAATTGAGTCAACTTCATCCACAATCGCAAAATTATGCTCACGCTGAACGCAATCTTCAATCGACCATGACATGTTGTCGCGTAAGTAATCAAAACCAAACTCATTATTTGTTCCATAAGTTATATCGCAAGCATAGGCTTCGCGTCTTTCTGCTGGATCCATTGAACTGACAATGACTCCGACTTTCAATCCAAGAAAACGGTGTACACGCCCCATCCATTCACTGTCACGTTCTGCTAAATAATCATTTACCGTAATAATATGGACGCCTTTTTCAATTAGCGCATTTAAATAGGCTGGTAATGTCGAAACTAATGTTTTACCTTCACCTGTGCGCATTTCAGCGATGTTGCCGCGATGGAGTGCTATGCCTCCCATAAGTTGAACATCGTAATGACGTTGACCCAAAGTTCGCTTAGCGGCTTCGCGCACAACTGCAAAAGCTTCTGGGAGTAAATCATCTAAATCTTCGCCCTCACTAAGGCGCTGGCGAAATTCAACGGTTTTATTTCGAAGTTGTTCATCTGTTAAGCCCGAAATCGAAGGTTCAAAGAGATTAACTTTTTTAGCGACCTTTTGGAGATCTTTTACGACGCGTCCTTCACCTGCACGCAGGATCTTGTCTAATATCGCAACCACGGACACCTTCTCGTAAACGCTCGATCAAAATGGAGGGTAATAACCTAGGCCTACTCTAATCGTGAGGGGCACTTGGCTTCCAATTATTCGGCTTATTCCCGGCTTATCGACCGCTTAATTAGGGCTTAATTAAGGTTTAATTACGCACTAACCGTGCCGTATGGGCTGCCGTTATGGCCCCAATTGGTATGAGGCCGCGCTGACGTAGGGCCCGCTGCGCCTCTCGTAAAGTCGCCCCCGTCGTCAGTAAATCATCAACCAGAATTATCGGAAATTTTGCTAACAACTTCAAATTTTTTGGTGTGCAATCAAAAGCACCAACCAAATTTTGAGAACGCTCCTTTTCACTAAGTTTGCTCTGGTCCTGTACATCTCTATTTACTTTAATAATCGATAAGACCTGATCACCGCTTTGAATTGCCACTTGATTACAAAGATCCAACATGAAATCGCGACCTCTTCGCCGAACTGATTTGGGATTCGAGGGAATAGGGACAAAGGCGCAAACTGAAGGATTGCTAATTCCACGACGGGCTTGAAGTAGCGCTTCTCTTAAAACTTTTCCGGCTTCACGTTGGCCATCTTCTTTGTAAGCTAGCAATACCGCACGCACTTCATCTCGATATTGTGCAACTGAAACAACTAAAAGATCTGAGACTTGGCTTTTTCGCAAAGTAATACTTATTGGTGGTTGCTGCCAAAAACTCTTACAAGAATCACAAATGCTTATTGATGGTAAATGACAGCCAGGGCAGCTTTTTGGATAAACCAGATCCAAAAGTGGGTAAAACGACTTTCTCATATACAAGTAATATCGAGAAAATTAGAAGATTAAAAACCGGTAAATCTTTTTTGCGGATTATCCCGCTATGTGCAAAATTGGAATAGGTCGCTCGTGCAAACTTTGCCCACGCTCCCGCGGGAAGGTAAAGATGAATTGCGCTCCCTTCCCAATTTCACCCCAAACTTCAATAACTCCGCCATGCAATTGAGCATCTTCTTGTGCGATTGAAAGTCCAAGACCGGTTCCACCTTTGGTTCTAGCCCGTGCCGGATCAGCCCGCCAGAACCGATCAAAAACTCGACTCAATTCACTCTTTCTTAGACCTACTCCAAAATCTCGCACACTCACTGCCACAGTTTGGTCAGTTGCTCTGATCAAAACCTCAATATCTTTATTTTCACCATGTTCTATAGCGTTGATGAGCAAGTTCCGCAAAATTCGATCAATTCTTCTGGGATCTAAAACCACTGAGATTGGTTTCTCTGGTTCAGTCACATTAATGTCAATCCGATAATCATGTGCAATTGGCACCAGAGCGTCGATACTCCGACGTACTACAACTTTGAAATCAAGAAGTTCTGGCTCTAGCCGCACAACACCTGCATCAAAACGGCTTACTTCCAGGAGTTCACTCAACATATTTTCAAATCTATCAATTTGGGACAAAAGTAACTCTGCGCTTCGCGAGATTGTTGGTTCAAAATTATCTCTTGCTCTGTATAGAACATCTGCTGCCATTCGCATTGTTGTTAATGGAGTCCTGAGTTCATGTGAAACATCTGCGACAAAGCGCTGTTGCACTCTAGATAAATTCTCTAGCCGTAAAATTTGTTCCTGCAGGACATCAGCCATGTCATTGAAAGAGCTTCCAAGACTTGCAATCTCTTCTGCACCATCCGTGCTCATTCTTTCTTCAAGCTGTCCAGCAGCTAATTTTTCAGCGATCTGAGCTGCAGATCTAACTGGCCGGACAACCTGGCGAACTACAACTAAAACAATAATCGCAATCAACAATATAAGTGATAATCCACCGACTAAGAGAGTGCTGCGTACTAGTGCAATAGTTTGATACTCATTTTCAGTATTAAAAAGAAAATAAATCTCATAAATTCCCATGGTAGGCAACGAAACTTTTCCGCCAATGATTAACGCTCGAGGGCTAGATACTGCGACTGGTAGCGGCGAAATATTTTCACGGGAAACAATATTTCCATTACTATGTTGTAAATCTGACGAAGCACGTACTCGAGCTCGTAGTTCACTGGGAATAGAATTTTTGGAAACTAAATTAGTACTTCGTTCAGTTTTGAGCAAACTCCCTTGTGGCGAATTCTGCTGAATCAAAATTACTTCACGACCACTTGCACCTTGGTTGTTGGGCGTGAAATTACTTATTACGTTGTCTAACGCCAGTTTGTAGGAACTACTTAATTGGGTACTCAGAAATGAAAACTGTGACTCTGTTTGATAAATTGCAGATTGACTTTCAGAGAGCGCTGAATCTAATTTTGAATCCTTAATACCGTTTTGAACGCTGATAAGAATTACATAAGCAAGAATCGATATAGCGATCGTGGATAGTAGGACCGTGCTTGCCACCACCCGCACAGCCAAAGATGTTCTCTTCATGGTGGCTAAATCATTTACTTTGTATGAAATTTCCAGCACGATAGCCAACGCCACGCACTGTCATTACCAATTCTGGATTATCGGGATCGCGCTCAATTTTTGAGCGAAGTCGCTGTACATGCACATTGACTAATCGAGTATCGGCTGTTTGTCGATAGCCCCAAACTTCAGATAGCAAAGCATCCCGAGTAAAAACTCTACCTGGCTCCTTTGCAAGAGCTGCTAGTAAATCAAATTCAAGTCGTGTCAGTGCAATAACTCGTCCATCACGCTTAACCTCATGAGCCACAAAATCAATGCTTACTTCCCCGAGATTTAAAGATGCGGTAGATGAAGGGATGCGGCGTAATCTAGTTTTAATTCGAGCGATTAACTCCCCTGGCTGAAATGGTTTTACGATGTAATCATCCGCACCAAATTCCAACCCTTTTACAATCTCTGCGGTTTCCCCTTTTGCGGTCAACATAACAATTGGAATCATAGATTCAGCTCTAATTTGCTTACAAACTTCAATACCATCAATTCCTGGCAACATGATGTCTAGTAAAACTAAATCTGGTGGAGTGGCGCGGAATATCTCCATTACTTCATCTCCGCGCCCCACTAAATCAACTTCCATGCCTTCGCCGGTTAAGACGATAGCGAGCATCTCTGCAAGATCCTGGTCATCATCGACGACCATAATCAGAGTCATTAGCTGCCGTGCTCCCACGAATTCAAGTAGAGCTCTTGCGCTGGTGTTAATGAATCAATTACCCCACCCATGCTGGCTAATTTCAAGCGGGCAACTTCTTTATCGATCTCAGTAGGTACGTCATATACCCCAGGCTTCAATCCTTTGCCCGCCTTTACTAACCATTCAGCGGTCAGCGCCTGATCTGCAAAGGACATATCCATTACCGCAGCCGGATGGCCCTCAGCCGCTCCAAGATTTACCAGACGACCTTCAGCAAGTAGCAAGATTCTTCGACCATCAGCCATTACATACTCATCGGTCTGGTGTCGGATCTTCAAATTCTTCTTTTTCGCATTTATTTCTAGCCACGCGACATCAATCTCAATGTCAAAGTGTCCTGAGTTTGCGGTAATTGCTCCATCTTTCATCACTGCAAAATGTTCTTCACGTAGTACATCGCGATTTCCAGTCACCGTTATAAATATATCGCCAACTTTTGCAGCTTCGAGCATGGGCAATACGCGGTAGCCCTGCATCATCGCATCTAATGCTTTAGTTGGATCTATTTCGGTAATAACAACATCTGCTCCCATGCCTTTTGCACGTTCAGCAACGCCTTTACCGCAATAACCAAATCCGGCAACAACAACAATTTTTCCAGCAATCAAAGTATTTGTCGCACGGAATATTGCATCTAATGTTGATTGACCAGTTCCAAAACGATTATCAAACATATGTTTTGTATCAGTGTCATTGACTGCAATCATTGGAAAAGTCAGTGCGCCATCCTTTGCCATTTGGTGCAAACGAATTACACCGGTGGTTGTTTCCTCGCACCCAGCAGATACATTTGGAAGTAATTCACGCCGCGTGGTGTGCAGGGTATTTACTAAGTCGCAACCATCATCGAAAACTAAGTTTGGCTGCAAATCAAGTGCAGCATTTATGTGTCGGTAATACCCATCACGATCGATTGCATTATGTGCAAAGACATTAATCCCATATTCGTGGACAAGTGCTGCTGCTGTGTCATCTTGGGTTGAAAGTGGATTTGAGGCGCAAAGTGAAAGCTCGGCACCACCGGCAGCAAGTGCGCGCATTAAATTCGCAGTCTCAGTTGTTACATGCATACAGGCAGAAATCCGAACCCCAGTAAAAGGCTTCTCTTTTTCAAATCGAGTGCGAATCTGTGCCAGTACTGGCATGTTTCGCTCGGCCCATTCAATTTTCTTTTTGCCTTCAGCAGCAAGAGTTGAATCAGCAACATCATATTTTTCGGTCTTGTTTATGGCGGTAGCGGTCACTTGAATCCTTACTCGAATCGGTCAATAGTTAATCGGATTGACCAAGGTTTAGAGCGCTAACCTTACTAATAAGTGCCGGATTTAACCTTGTGACGCCAACCAAAGGGAACCAGTTCCAGCATATTCAAACTGCCCTGCTGGAATAATTGCGCCTAAATCCCCACCAATGGTGATCGGACTCTCCCCACTTTCTTTACTAACTACCCCTTGGCCGCCCCATACGAAGGCGATCGACTCAGTAGTAATTTGATGAGGTTGAGGGTTATGAGACAACGGAAGTTGTAGCAATTTTAGCTCCGGAGCGCTCCACGCTTGCCCGTTTACTAACTCCTCTGGAGCTATTAAATAACTTTCTAAGTTTTGAGCTGATAAATCTGCGATCTCCAAAAATAGATTTAGATCGATCGCTTTAATAGTTAATCCACCGCGAACCACATTGTCACTTGCCGCCATTACTTCAACCCCGGTGCCGTTTAAGTATGCATGGATTGTCCGCGGTGGCACGTAGATGCCTTGCCCCGGGGCAAGTTTTACAAAATTACAAAGCAGCGTTGCGAGCACATCAAGTCGATCTGGGTATCTGTTAGCGACTTCTAAACTCCATTTTTGCCTATCGTTAGGAGTCGCCACTTTTCGCAAGTTACTGATCAAATCGGGAATTAAATTCAAATCATCAGGAGCCCCTAGGAGAATTTTCAACAGATCACTTGTTGAATTGCCATTTTTTATTTTTGGAAGCAGGAAATTTGAAATGCTTACGCAACCCATTGAGTTAACTGCCTCAATAATTTCACTTTCGCCAGCGATTCCAACTAACGCATAAAAATCTGATAACGCTACAAGCATCTCCGGTTTGTGATTTGCATCTGAAAATAGTTCAGGAGTTTTATTTACCTGATATTTATTTGGGTGAACTTGCAAAGATAAACTCTGTTCTACTGCCAAAATTTTCGCTAGCACAGGGAGTCTTCCATTTGGAAAATCTCCAAACCACAACTCTGCTTCAGGCTGCTTACTATTTTCCGCTCCCCGGTTGCCCGCTAATACCGAATGTGATCCCCAATCGTAAGTTTTCACAACTCCGTTAAGTTGTTTAATTTCACTCATCTTAAATTCATACCTAATTAACGTTTGCGTGCTTGATCAATAAGTAAAACTGGTATTCCATCTTGAATTGGATAGGCAAGCGGACATTTCACGCATAGTAATTCAGAATTGAGCTCTTCTAGGGGCGCGTGACACTCAGGACAAGCTAGCACCGCTAATATCTTTGGGTCGATACTCATTTACTTATCCCGTTCTACTTGTTTAATTAACTTACTTGAACTTACTTTAAATTAGCAATCAATTCCAAGACCTCGTCCCGTATAGAGACCATTATTACACCAGTGTCCCCCTCAACGTTTAGCCGTAAAAGTGGTTCTGTATTTGACCCTCTTAAGTTAAACCACCATTTTTTAGTAATGACCATTAATCCATCCAACTCATCAATTTCTAACAGATCAGCATGATTGAGGTAATGGGATTTAACTTTTGAAATAACTGCTTGGATATCAGGAACTTTGGTGTTTATTTCTCCACTTTGCACATATTTTGCATATGGTGCCAATAGTTGCGACAAAGTTGTTCCCTGCTTTGCAGATCCAAGAGCTGCCAATGTATGCAGAGCGGCTAATGCTCCCGAGTCGGCGCCCCAAAACTCCTCAAAATAAAAGTGGCCAGAATGCTCCCCTGCAAAGACAGCACCAGATTCAGCCATCATCGCCTTAATAAATGAGTGACCGACTCGACTGCGAAGTGGAGTGCCACCATTAGCTAAAATTACCTCTGGAACTATGCGTGATGAAATGAGGCTATAGATAACATTTGCTCCTGGATGTTTAGCAATTTCGCGTTGGGCAATGAGGGCACTTAATAAGGATGGATCAACAACATCACCTTTTTCATCCACTAAGAAACAGCGGTCAGCATCGCCATCAAATGCAAGACCTAAATCTGCCTGGTTTGATCGCACGCTAGTCTGCAAATCAACCAAATTGGCGGCATCAATGGGATTAGCCTCATGATTTGGAAAAGTTCCATCCAATTCAAAAAACATTGGAATAACC
Source organism: Actinomycetota bacterium (assembly GCA_010031635.1). GTDB lineage: Bacteria > Actinomycetota > Actinomycetes > Nanopelagicales > Nanopelagicaceae > UBA3012. Next base: position 17,157 of record RGZI01000014.1, on the reverse strand, counting down.
TCTATTGGTAAATTAGCAAAAATTTTCGGGGCCGTATGCCCGGCCATTCCATTTCCTGCATCAATAACAACTTTTAAGGGTCTAATATTTCGGCAATCAACTAGATCATTTAAAAATTTTGCATATTCAACTAGTAAATCTTGAAAAGTGACTTCACTTTTTTTATTTTTGTCGGGAACTGCATAATTTCCATTTAATAAAACGTCACGAATAAAATTTAAACCAGAATCTCGACCGATTGGTTTTGCAAATGCCTGGGCCATCTTAATTCCGTTGTAAGGAGCCGGATTATGACTTGCGGTAAACATAGCTCCAGGCATCTTTAATCTACCGGTCGCAAAGTAAAGTTGATCTGTCGAAGAAAGACCAATATTAATTACATCAGTCCCCTGTAAATTCACTCCCTCGCTAAATGCTCTAACCAATTCGGGAGACGAAGGTCGCATATCGTGACCAACTACGACGCATTCACTTTTCACTAACATTGCAAATGCTTGACCAACATCAAAAACAAAATCTGGAGTTAAATAATTTTCTACTAAACCTCGGACATCGTATGCTTTTATAATCTGATCGATAAAACTTAATTCATATTTCATAACTTTAATCCGATGGAAGTGCGCGCAAATGTCCTCGACGGCCAAGTGATGGATGAATCACTTCTTTTTGCGGCGAAGCCACACTGCGCACTGCTTCAGCGATCGCAAGTAAATCATCATGAGTTGGTCCAGTTGAATACTCTTCCGCCGCTAATTTAATTAACTCCCATCCACGTGGTGGGGTTAGTTTTTCTCCATGAACATTGCAAAGGTCATAATTATGTGGTTCGGCAAATGTTGCTAGCGGTCCGAGCACTACTGTTGAATCTGAATAGATATATGTCAAAGTCGAAACTGCCGGTTCACTACATCCCATTTTGGCGCAGCGGCGCACAGACGGTCTAGACGGTCTAGATGGCCGCGAAGAGTGAGTGGGCTCAGTACGAGACATGTATCTAAGGTAGTCGTTTTGATTAAGAGAGTTTGGGATTGGCGCGATAAATAAAGTTAAAATTACTTTCTTGGAGTCAAAACTTCGCTATCTGAAATTGGAAGTGCTGAGCGCTCAATTGCCGTAACTGGCCTAATCGCCATTACTGAGACTCCTCGAGAATCCAACAGTGAAAAACTCGCGTATACCGGTTTAGCCCCAGGAATTATTCGAATTGAGATTACATTGGCCGGGATTTTCCACGTATCGATTCCAGATAAATTTTTCCGAGCTACTTTCTTTCGATTACTTGTTGTTTCTACAACGACAGAACTATCTTCTGTATAAACATTAAGGTTCATACCAATCGCAGGCACCGTTATTGCTTCGATATTTTGAGCGTTAATTGCTTCACTTCCAGAACTCCAAGCGAAATCAGAGAGCGATCCCTTTACGCTCGAAAAAACTGATGCAATTATTGGTTCAGTTGCATCAACCTGCAAAGCAAAAAATCTACCTGAAGGTAAGGCTGAGAATGGGATTTGGACAACTTTACCGGCAGGAACTCTTAACTCTGCCAAACCGACAGGTGAGTAAATCCCAGATTTTGCTAAATAAGTAACTTTCACTACGGCATCTGCCTCCCCTGGTACAAGTAACCGTAGAAATTGTGAATTAACCTTTTGAGTTTTACTTTTTCCAATTATCGAGGTAATAAATACTTTCTTATTTGGTACCGCAGTTGGTGTAACAAAATCTCCACCTAATTTTGCAAGACCTTTTTTCCGCTCATCAAACAAAACAGCTGAAAACCTTCCAGCTCTAGCAATTAAATGGAAAGCTAGAAACTTTTTATTAGTAATCAATGAGTTTAGTTGGACTATTCGGGTGCTCTGTGCCGAAATAACTAAACTTTGATTACTTTCTTTCCCATCTTCGCTCCAAATTTCTAAATCTATAACTGCTTTACTCCGATTTGGATTCACAAATTGAAAATATCCGATACTGGAGATCGTAGATATTCCACCTAAAACCCATTTTTCGCTGATTGCCGGAGTGCATTGCGCCAGAGCAATCCAGCTTTGTGGTTTCACATTTACTAATAGAGGGCTTGCGCCCAACCCTTCTACCTCTTGTGCATAACTCCCCATGCTGATGGAAGTAGTTTTTAGGGTTTTAAATTTCCTTTCTCCCTTTTTTACAGTTGCCACCCCTCGCTTTTTGGCAGCTAGATAAACAACGGAATTAACTCCGGTAGGTTCTGATGGGCAAATCGTTGGCGAAATATTTTCGCTATATTTTCTAATCTCTGGCTTTGCCGAAAGAAGTTGCGAAAGAAGTACGGTAAAAATTGCTGCAATTGCAATCGCCTGTATCCGGTTGATCCTTATCTCCTGGAGTTTAATCATCTGGCCAACTCGACATCTGATAGTTCTGATCTCTTTCTTCCACGTGGAAGGGCAAAAAATATGATTAACCCGATTGTCAATAGTTGTAAGGAGATTCCTGCTCTCTGCAGCGGTCCATCATGTATTAATAATGCGTCGCCGGGGGCCTCGACTTTAAATTTTGTTAACCCATCTCCCGTTTTTTCTGCTTTTACAAACTTCCCATCCACCACCAACCGCCAACCATCACTAAAACGCTCTGCAAGTAAGACCTCACCAGCCTTTGGAATTTTAAAATTTGCTGAAATTCGATTAGCGGCAAGTGCAATTGGCTCTGCGTCAGCGCTTATAAATTTCACCCGAGCAGAATTTCCGGCTATCTTCCAAAGCACTCCATCTTTAGTGGCCGATAATCTTACTAATCCCCCTACGCCATCTATTTTGCGCGCTACTTCTTTGTCCACTGGCTCATTTAAGAAAATATATCTAACACCATACGTTGCTAGTTTTTCGGTTGGTTGTTCTCCGGCTCCATCAACAATTTCTGAGACGATTTTAGAAATAATTGGATCCTCTTTGTACATTAGATCCATTTCACCGAAATAAAGGTCACGCTCTCGCAACAAAGCGTACGAAACGCTGGTGCCAAGATCGGTTTGTTGGCTTTGCAATATTAAAGTTCGAGATCTTTCTTCCCCTGCAGTAGCGGCTGCTACAAAAGGTGGAATTATTTGTAAATTTCCAGCACGTGTTGGGCTATCAGATCCGGGGAAAAGCCACCAAACCGACAGTGCGAGTGTGGAATAAATTGCAACAGTTGAAAGAATTGCGGTCGAGACGTGCCGATATCCAAAATTTGAATTTTGTAATCGATAGACCAATCCATTTAGCATCGTGGTTAATGCAAATATGCCAAAAAAATTCGCTAAGGCCAAGGAAGCCCCTGGCCAAACTCTGGCATGCAGAGAGTCTCCATTCGCATGTATTGCAATCGCCATAAGAATTCCACTAAAGCTGGTCGAAATAAGAGTTAGCGCACCTAACAGGACTCCATGTGAAGAGCGCAGCGCAATTAAGCCCACTAAAGCCACTATCCCTAAAATTAATATTGGTGGAGATCCAATGCCGCCGGGATTACCGATGAAGACTTGCCAAGGTTGGCCGACTTCATTACTAATTCCACTTTCCATTAACCACTTGGTGGGATGTATGAGTGCATTAGTAGACCATGGGGCAAGTGCTCCCACGCTTGCAAAAGTTAATACCCCAAACTTTTGCAGACGTTCATAAAAAATCCTAGAACGCCACTTTGAATTAAGAATCAATAAAATCATTGAACCCACGCCAATTAAGAAAAATGGTGGACTAAGTGAAACTAATAATGCAAATAGACCACTTAAAAATGCAATCCTTCTCCAACGTAAATTTTCGGGATTGTGTATCTGTCTTGCACTAATTGCAAACAGCGGTAAAAAGATTATAAAAAGCAAGGTACCAATTCGCCCTGACGAGATTGAAGTTATCATTAATGGATTTAATGAATAAAGCAATGCTCCAAGCGCAGAGTTTCCTTTTGATAAATTTCGATCTCTTAGAAATGCAAAAAAAGTTGCTGCTGCTAATACTGGGCCAAATAAAAATATTATTGTTACCAGTAGGGATACGTTTCCAAAAGTAATAAGCGAAAGAAATGACAACAGTGGAAGTATCGGCAATGCAGGAGTGTTGGTACCGAGAGCTACTGCATGCCAAGAGTCGCTGTAGATCCTCATTAATTCACTTGCACTTGTAGGTATCTGAAGTAATGTTCCGCCAGAGATCTCACCCCATCGGTTTCTTCCAGCTATTAATGAGATAAAAGTTAGTGAAATTAGAAGTATCGGTAGTGGCCTAATTAAAAGACGCAAAGATTTAGGTTCACTTTCAGGCTCCATCAAATCAGCATCATCGTTTATTGGTTCGGTAATTACTGTTGTAGGTGCACTATCAGTGCGTCGCAGTACCAAATCACGCAACTTTTCTAATGGAATAATCATCTGATCTCGCCACGGGGCAAGGAATGGTCGCACAACGCGGGATGGAAGCAATCGGGTTAACTTACGTCGCTTTCTAGCTTTTCTAAGAATATCCAGGCGCGAAAAATTAAGCGCAATCGCTGCAATCTCATCTAATGCATATCCCGGTAATTTTGCTAATAGATAACCTATCGCTCGTAAAATCGCGGTAAATAGCAACCGAAGTGAAATCCACGGCAAAATCCATCGCGGTGCATTAACTAAAAGTACATATGCTGCATGTCTGCGATCTAATAGATGTGGCCGATGTAGTGGTGCACCTTCTACATCAACTTCGCGCCGTTCTGTTGCGGCGGCTTCTGCATGGTAAACAACTGAATCGGTTACACAAATAACTGAATATCCAGCAACTTGTGCGCGCCAACCAAGGTCGACATCATCTCTAAACAAAGTTAGATGTGGATCAAATCCGCCTAACTCCTCAAATAAATCTCGGCGAATTAACGCACCAGCGGTACTAACTGAAAGTACATTTCGAATTCCATCATGTTGACCTTGATCTCTTTCGCGCGATTCAAGGCCAGTCCAACGCGCGCCATTTATTCCAATACTTACTCCAACTTCTAATAAATAACCGCGGTCGTTCCAACCACAAATTTTTGGTCCGGCAATACCGACCTGCGGGCGTTGGCTTACCGCTTCAAGTAATGCGGCGAGCGCACCTGGTGCGGGCGCACAATCATCATGCAATAACCAGAGCCACTCATCTGAGCCGTCACCGCCGTCACCGCCGTCACCGCCACTCTTGCTGCCAATCTCAGGAAGAGTTTCAACTGCGATCGCGACGGCTTCCCCAAAACCACGTTCGCGTTCTAACTCAATTAATGGCAAACCAGAGTTGGCAATTAATTGCCGTGAAGAATCCAGTGATCCGGTATCTGCTACAACTACTTGATTAGCCGGTCTGGTTTGTGAAGAGATCGCGGCTACAACTTCAGGAAGCCAGCGGGCACCATCATGAGTTACCAAAATCGCGGTGACAGTTAAATCTGGATAAGTTTTATCGGTTTCGGGCGCCAGTAGCCCCTCTGGAGTACTCATAACAACCCCACCTTACGGTGCCCACCTACTGTGCGGTAATCAGCACAGTGAGCACAAGATTAAGCTGGGCGTCGCTTCAGCCGGCGTCTTTCCCGCTCGGATAGACCGCCCCAGATCCCAAAGCGCTCATCATGAGCGAGGGCATATTCAAGGCATTCGGTACGGACCTCACAGGAGAGGCAGACCCGCTTTGCTTCACGGGTAGAGCCGCCTTTTTCCGGAAAGAAAGCTTCAGGGTCAGTCTCGGCACATAGTGCGCGCTCCTGCCAACCTAGTTCAACTGAATCATTATTGGCATCTCCCGCGATTGGAAGTAGTTGCGCCATATCTAATCCCCTTAAAGTTTTACTCACGGCACGTGAGCAACTAGGGTTAATTACACGCGTGTAACTCTCTTTCGTCAAGTCGGAATGGTGCGAATTTGAGGATAAATTTTTAAAAAAGCCCGGTTTCTTGGCGCAAAATCCTATTTTCGGCGATTTCTTCCCCATCTGCTAAGACAGATCCAAATATTTGGGCAGAATCTCCGACTTTTACCGAGCGCCCTAAAATCGAATTTTTAATTAATGAGTTCGCAGAAATCTGGGTACCGGAACTAATTATTGATCCAATAATTTCGACACCTGCTTCAATTTTCACTCGCTCACCGATTGTGCTCCCACCTGAAATTTTTGCGGTTGCAGCGATTGTGGCAGTTGGGGAAATTACGCAATCCTTAATTTGATTTACAACAGCGGGTGATGAGATTTTCCCAAGTACTAAATCACGCGATGCGGTAAGCAATGCTTGCGGAGTACCAACATCTAGCCAGTAAGAGTTATCGATGAAGCCACGGATATTTGCGCCACTTTTTAATAGGTGCGGAAAAGTTTCGCGTTCGACGCTTACTACTTTGTTTGCCGGAATTTGATCAATTATTGACCGTTTAAATATATAACAGCCCGCATTTATCAAATCAGTGATCGGATTTTCCATTTTTTCCAGAAAATCTATGACTCGCCCTGATGGATCACATGGCACACAGCCATACGCCCGGGCATCTTTTACTTGAGTTAAATACAAAGTTACATCGGCATTTGAACTTTCATGCGCTTTTATTTGACCAGGCAAATCATGACCGCTTAGGACATCGCCATTAAAAATTACTATTGACGAATCTGGTGCGCCTGAAAGGAATTCCGCTGCATTTCGAATCGCCCCACCTGTTCCCAAAGCGGTTTCTTCAACTGCATAAATCAATTCCACTCCAAAATCTGATCCATCACCAAAATAATCAGTAAAAGTTTGGGCTAGGTAAGAAGTTGCCAAAATAATTTTATTTATCCCGGCGGCTTGAGCTTGCGCGATTTGATGGGCAATAAAAGGCACCCCACCAACCGGAAGCATCGGTTTGGCAATCGCATCAGTTAGTGGCGCTAATCGAGTGCCTCGACCACCTACAAGTAAAATTGCCTCAACTTTTTTATCGCTCATAAATTAATTCGCTTTACTTTCAATTAATCTTTTCGCTGCGGATGCGATGTGCGCATCAGTTGAGGTAAGTGCAACTCGTAAATGTTTTGCACCCATCTCGCCATAGAAAATCCCTGGTGTTGCCAAAATTCCGAGCTCTGCCATCCAAGCAACATCGGCCCAGCAATCATTACCGCGCGTTACCCACAAATAAAGCCCAGCTTCAGAGTGATCAACCTCAAAACCAACATTTAGTAGGGCCGCTTTGAGCATCTCACGGCGAGCGCGATACCGCTCTCGTTGTCCGATTACATGATCGCGATCATTTAATGCCGCTGTCATCGCATGTTGGATTGGAAGTGGAAGCATCATTCCAAGATGTTTGCGAAGTTCCCGAATTTTCCCAATTAATTTTGGATCGCCAGCAATCAGTGCCGCCCGGTATCCCGCTGCATTTGAACTTTTTGAAAGTGAGTGAACACTCAGCAATCCGGTGTAATCGCCATCAGCCACACTTAAAATCGATTGTGGGTCTGCGTCCCAGCCAAAATCTAAATAACACTCATCACTTGCCAAGGTAACTCCACGAGTGCGCGACCAGGAAATTATTTTTCGCAAAAGTTCTGGGGCACTTACTTGCCCAGTCGGATTTGATGGAGAGTTAATCCAAACTAAATCATTGGAATCTACTTCTGGCCATGAATCTGGATCTAAAGAAACAGGAATAACTTCTGCGCCAGCCACCAATGCTCCAACAGCATAAGTTGGATAAGCAACTTCTGGGATTAATACTCGCTTTGCTTCAAGAAACGTTGGAAGCCATCCAACTAATTCTTTTGAACCAATAGTTGGCAATACATCAATTTTGTTTTGATCCGTCGCAGCTGAAATTTTTAATCTTTTGCTCAACCACCCACGCATTGCATCTCGAAGTTCAGTTGTACCAATTGTCGTCGGATATCCAGGTGCGTTGCTTGCGGCCCTTAATGCCTCTTGCATTATTTCTGGTGTTGCATCTACCGGAGTTCCTATCGAAAGATCGACGATTCCATCTGGGTGTTCGCTAGCCCGCTGTTTATAAGGAGCGAGGGCGTCCCATGGGAAATCCGGAAGTTTCATTACTCGTTCGAGGTCGCGGGTGGAGCTGCTGCCTCAACCAACGGATGGTCAGTTGGAGTTAAGCCAACTTTTGCCGCTCCTCCAGGTGAGCCAAGTTCTACGAAGAACTCTTCGTTTGCCGCTGTGTACTCTTTCCATGCTCCTGGAACATCATCTTCATAATAAATAGCTTCAACCGGACAGACCGGCTCGCAAGCACCACAATCAACGCACTCATCAGGTTGGATGTAAAGCATGCGGTTGCCTTCATAGATGCAATCAACAGGACACTCTTCAATACAAGATTTGTCTTTAATGTCGATGCATGGTTGGGCGATTATGTAGGTCACTTACTTCCTCTTATTTCTCTAGCGGTCTTGGCCGTAATTCTACTGTCTACTATTACCTCTATCTTGTATAACTTGAATTTAAGAACCACGCGAATATTAGCAATTGGAAGGGGCCGAAGTTGTCTGAAATCAGCGCTAGAACATCTCCTCCAACTCCTCCCGGACCCCTAGGCGCCCGAGTCTCAATCCGCCTGCAGATACCCGGTGAAAGTGGCTACCACGACTTGCTTGGTCACCTTGAATTAGGGAATCTCGTCCGACGTAAAGATGGCACAACTACAAACTTTGATCCAGCCCATATTGTTGCTTGGCGGCAAGTTCCGATTTCGCCCACTAAAAGTGGCAATGCATTTGATATTGAATCTTTAGAAAAAATCGCACAACAAAATTGGATGCCAGAAAAGATTGAAGAGATTGGTCAATGGCAACTGCGAAGCAATAAAGGTTTTTCATTTCGCGCAAATTCGACTCTTCCACTTGGTGGAAAAGGATTTGGTGATCCTGGAATTGAGTTAAATCAAGCAATTTCTCAAGTTATTGATTTCTACTCTGAATTGAAACAACCAGCAATTTTTCAAATTCTTCCATCAATACATCAAGATTTAGAGCGAAGTATCAAGGCGTTAGGTTTCAGATCAAAAGGTGAAGTTCGTTTTGAGACAATGAGAATTAATAGCCCTTTTATTTCTGATCTAAAAGATTTACAACTGCTTACCAGCGATTATCCGAATGATGATTGGTTTGCATTGCATGGAGATGACGAGATAGCGGCTGAGTTGATGTTGCGAACTCCTTCAAAGTATTTGCATCTCTACGAACAATCTCAACTCGTTGCAACGGCACGTGCAGCTTTCACTGCTGATTGGGCTGGCATCGCACGGGTTAGAGTAAAACAAGAAAAGCAAGGGCAAGGCTTGGGTAGAAAAATCACGCTCGCAACGCTGAATGAAATTAATAACAACGGTTTAGAACATGCGTTTCTACAAGTGGAGACTGAAAACGTAAACGCTCTAGCGCTTTACCACTCGGTCGGATTTAGTTTGCATCACTACTTAAATTATTCAGTACTAGAAAATTAATTTCCTTCTCCCCTTTGAACTTTTAGGGATGGATTCATCCACTTTGCCTCGGGATTTGTGCAAATAACTCGGTCTTCTGCGCGATACCTAGTTTTGTAAGTTTCACGCTTTAATTCCACTCCATCTTTTTTGAAAATGCGATCAACGCTTATAGAAAACCCTTGAACTCCTTCTTGGAAGATGCAACCTGCTGCATCCTCTTCATAAGTTTTAAATGGAACAAAATTAGTTTTCGGGCCACTTTCACTTGTGACATCAGTAAATTTTGTTCCGTAAATCGAAACTGTTACTGAGGAGTTTGTAAATGAAGTGTCAACAAAAATCGGGTGCCCTGAATTATTTTTAAACTTAACATCCACACTTGGCCAAGCAACAGTTGACTCACGGCCGGCTGGATATCGAGAAATATAAAAACTGTGCGGTTTGTGTTGAACAAGTTCTAAACCACTGAACCAAGCAGCATTCCATGTTGTGGTTGCCACCTGTGAAACTCCGCCGCCAAGATCTTTCTTCAATACTCCATTATCAATCATGATTCCAGGAACAAATCCTCGAGCTTCAGTTCGTTCACCTACAGCTTTGTTGTAACTAAATACTTCTCCAGGTTGCACAATGGTGCCATCCATCCACTTTGCTGCTCTATGAATATTAATTAAACGATATTCGGCCCATGGATAATTAGTTGTGAAAGTTCCAATCACATCTTGGATTCCTAAACCGCCAGCCATCTCGGTCGTCACTTTAGCTTTGACCAGTTCAGGAGTTACTGATGCAAGGCGCAATACGCCCATTTTTGACAGAGCCGGAATGATCGCCTCATTTAACTTTGAATCCGGCACATCACTTCCATCAGATGATGGTTGTACCCGTGGTTCTCCATCTACCAGTGTGAAAGATGCATTAATTGGTTCTCGCACGTATTTACTCCAGCGCGAACCAACTTGTTGTAAGAAATTTTCCTTTACCCAAATCGGCGCTAATGTCCCAGAATCCGAAACTCGGAACACTAACGATCCAGCAATCTCGGTAGGAGAAACCACTATAGGTTGAGCGGAAATATTCACGGTCAATGGCTCGCTCACGGCTTGTCGAGCAAATTCTAAAAGAGCTGTCGCATCTTTCGCTGATGCCTTTGGCTTCACTTTTTTCATTGGTAAATCAATCACATTTTTCTTCAGCCAATACTTACTCACTGACTTAATTGCTTTTGTTCGATCTATCTCAACACCAGATAGTGAACTTAAAACTTGCGGCTCTAACTCTTTATAAACGATCGTTGCATCACGTGGGCTTTTAGTGGTTCTAATCTCTAGTGGTCGTAGTGCTTTAATAAATTTCTCTTTATCTATATTAATTACCGGCTTTAAATCAGTTTTGGAAGTGAGCAGCGAAATTAGATTAATCGGGTTAAATGTGCGCTGTGGTGCTTTTTCAAGAGTTGCTATTAAATCCACTGAAATTCCAGCGCTATTAGGTGAGAGCGAAATGTTTGCAGCTTTTGCAGTTAAGTTAATTTTGTTTTTGATCATCTTATCCATTTTTAATTTCAAATCGCTTATTGCACTTACCTTTGTTCTTCCACCAATATCAATTCCCGAAACGCTGACTCCACTAGGAACCCCAGAACCGACTGCGAACCATGCAACTAGCCAAATTAGAGATAGAGACCCAATTGAAATAGCTGTGATCTGAATTTTTCGATTAGGAAATTTCAAACACGTGCTCCAATTCCAATTAGGACAATAAGAAATCCTAGCGTCAAGATCAGATTCCCAGCTGAATTATTAGAAATCAGCAATTCATCAGAGTTTCCAAATAATGAAGCTCGCAAAATTATTGATAACCAGCCGATTGCAAAGCCAATTTTTGCGATGCGACTACCAAAGTATTGACCTAATAAATATGTAACTACATATGAACCACTTACCGCAATCACAATTCCCAATGGAAATCCCCATGCGTGAATTAGTACCGCCAAAATTCCAGTCAATGCCCCAATAAGTATTCCAATTAAGAATTTCATATTGATACGCCTGAAAAAAGATCAGTCTCGCGACCATCTGCATCAAATGGCTCGCTAACAATACCTTTAGCCAATGTGTAGTACTCCACACCAAAAACTTGCATTCCTAACATATTAGAAAGTGCAAAAAATGGGCCGTCAACTGCTATTTGAGTTGCATGCGCTCTCATCGCTTCCATTTTTTGTGAAACAAATTCGGTCGCATCTACAACAGAGGTCACAAGCTCATCTGGTTTTGCAAATGGAATATCGTCAATCGATTCTGCACCAAAAAATGATGAGGCAGCGTCCTTCATGGCATCCATTCCCTGTTGAATTACCGATTTAGGGATGGTGTTCCAGTAAATCTTAGAAATATTCCAAGGAGCAGTTTTTCCATGATTTTTATCTGCTGCCAATTCGGCTGCTCGCATGGAAACGCGATGCGCTTGGATGTGATCTGGATGTCCGTATCCGCCAATCTCATCATAAGTTATTAAAACCTGAGGCTTAAATTTTCTAATTATTTCTACTAAGTGGGACGCAGCCGGATCTAGAGGAGCACTCCAAAAGACATCTGGTCGATCATTTTGCGGCATTCCCATCATCCCACTGTCTCGATACTTAATATCTGGCGCTCCCAAAAAGTAATGTTGCATCTGGTTACTTCCAGAAAGTGCGCCAAGTGCGTTTTCCAATTCAATTTCACGATGTGGTCCTAGTTGATCATCTTTATCACTAGCCAAGTTGGCAAACTCGGGAAGTAAAACTTCCCCTTCTTCCCCTCGAGTGCAGGTAACTAATGCGACTTGTGCCCCTTCGGCAATGTACTTTGCCATCGTTGCGCCATTGTTAATACTCTCGTCATCTGGATGGGCGTGAACCAGCAATAGGCGGGCTCCTGCTAATTTGATGGTTGAGGGTGCCAAAGACATAAGGGAAAGGGTACGGTCGATTCCTATGAGCGAACTCCCATTTCCGCGTCATAGTGCCCGCACGTTGCGTTTTTCACTCGGGGCGCCTCGAAATTTCACCATCTCCCCTGATGGCCAGCGGGTTGTCTTTGTTCGGAGTGGCTCTGGAATAGACCGTACTGGTCGGCTTTTTGAATTAAATCTAACTAGTAAAAATACCCGCGAGATTGTCAACCCAATTGATCTGCTTAAAAGTGCTGATGAAAAAATTTCAGTCGAAGAGCAAGCTCGTCGTGAAAGAGCCCGTGAGGCAGCCGGTGGAATCACAAATTATTCAAATGATTCCAATCTAAACAAAGTTGCATTCGCTTTATCTGGAAAACTCTACGTTGCTAATTTGGAAGATGGAAAAGTTTTGCAATGGCCGGCACAAGAACCAGTTATTGATCCACAATTTGCACCTGATGGAAGTGCTGTTGGATACATCAACCCTTCAGGTGAGATGCGATTGAGTGATGGAGTAAGTGATCGAGCAATTTTCTCCCCTGAGAAAGCAGATGTTTATTACGGTCAAGCTGAATTTGTAGCAAGTGAAGAGATGGACCGAATGCATGGTTTTTGGTGGAGTGCCGATAGCAAATATTTAATTGTCGAAAGATTTGATGAAAGTGGTGTCGAAAAAATTTGGATTAGCGATCCAGCAAATCCTGAAAATGAACCGAGAGCCGTTCGCTATCCTAAAGTTGGAACTCCAAATGTTGTCGCATCACTTTTTGCTTATCACCTTGAAAGTAGAAGTAGCCAAGAAATTAAGTGGGCCAAGGAGCACGAGTATTTAGTTTCGGTGAATTCTGGCGCTGCGAATAAGCCGCCACTGTTAATGACCATTGATAGAGCGCAACGTCATGCTCACATCCGCGCCATAAATTTAAGTGATGGATCCTCAACGGTAATTGCAGAGATGAGTGACCCTGCCTGGATCACACTTGTATCGGGCTCTCCACAATGGGGGCCTGCTGGACAATTAATTACAACTTTTGATACCGCAACAACGCGTCATCTTGCAGTTGATGGAAATGCAGTTACTCCAGATGGATTACAAGTCGACCGAATCGTTCATGTCGATCGGAATGGCATTACATTCGAAGGAACTTTTGAAGCTACCTCATTGCATGTCTATTGGTACGGCTGGGGTGGCGAGTTAGAGGAAATTTCTAAAGGCGATGGCGTTCATATGGCGAAAGCGGCCGCAGATACTTTGCTACTTTTGTCGCGTTCACTGGATTATTACGGCGCAAAGGTAGAAGTCATTCGTGATGGTGCACGAATTGAAATTGAATCTTTTTCCGAAAAACCGGAAGTGGATGCAAAACCTGAATTATTAAATCTTGGCGAACGCGAACTTCGCTCTGCGCTCCTGTTGCCGCAAAACCAAAGTAAATTTCCGCACCAAAATCTGCCTTTATTAGTAGATCCATATGGTGGGCCAAGCCACTTGCGAAATATCAAAGCGAAAAATGCATTTGCTGAAGCCCAGTGGATTGCAAATTTAGGTTTTGCAGTTTTAATTACTGATGGCCGTGGCACTCCAAATCGTGGACCTGAGTGGGAGAAAGCAGTATTAAATGATCTCTCCGCTGCCCCGCTTGCCGATCAAGCAGATGCAGTTACTGCACTCTTTCAACTTCGTCCCGGTCTGATCGATCCTGAAAAAGTCGGAATCCGCGGATGGTCATTTGGTGGTTACCTAGCCGGACTTGCAGCACTTCGTCGACCCGATATTTTTAAGTGCGCAATTATCGGTGCTCCAGTTACAGATTTTAGATTTTACGATACTTATTACACCGAACGTTTCTTAGGCGCAGTTGCTGACCACCAAAATTATCAGCAATCTTCACTCTTGCCTGATGCGGATAAATTATCGGTTCCGGTAATGATTATTCACGGTCTTGCTGATGACAATGTATTGGTAGCAAATTCACTACACCTATCAAGTGCACTGCTTGCTGCTGGAAAGCCACATGAAGTTTTGCCGCTGACTGGAGTTACACACATGACTTCACAAGAAGTGGTTGCTGAAAATTTGATGCATTTAGAGTTAAATTTTTTAAAGCGCTCTTTAAAAATCTAAATTTTAATACTTCTAATACTCCGGCAGTGATGGATCAATCTGCTTGACCCAAGCCACTACTCCACCACTTACGTGGGTGGCATCAGCAAATCCAGCAGCTTTTACAACTGCAAGACATTCAGCGGAGCGAACTCCACTCTTGCAATGTAAAACAATTGGGCGATCTTGTGGCAATTTTGATAGCACAGTTCCATCAAGAAATTCTTGTTTGGGAAATAACACTGAACCCGGAATTCTGACAATCTCAAATTCACTTGGTTCGCGCACATCAATCAATATGAAGTTCTCTTTGTTATCTAATTTACTTTTTAGCTCAGTCACGGTGATTGTTGATCCGGCAACTGCATCAGTTGCTTGAGAAGAAAGCGCACCACAAAAACCTTCATAATCTTCCATTAATGCTTTTTGCGTTGCATTTGGTCCGCAGATCACACAATTTGGATCTTTGCGGATCGCAACTTTGCGGTAACTCATTTCGAGTGCGTCATAAATCATCAAGCGACCAATTAGCGGTTCACCGATTCCAGTAATTAATTTAATTGCTTCAGTAACTTGGATTGATCCAATAGATGCGCAGAGCACACCAAGCACGCCACCTTCGGCACAACTTGGCACCATTCCAGGTGGTGGTGGTTCTGGATACAAGCAACGGTAACAAGGACCATGTTCAGACCAGAAAACACTTGCTTGTCCATCAAAACGATAAATCGAACCCCAGATATATGGTTTACCTAAAAGTACACATGCATCATTTACTAGATAGCGAGTTGCAAAATTATCTGTTCCGTCAATGATCAAGTCGTACTGTGAAAACAATTCCATAACATTTGAATTGTCGAGTCTGGTTTCATGAATCACAACATTTACATATGGATTAATCTCAGCAACAGATTCTTTTGCACTCTTTGCTTTACTTTTACCAATGTCACTTTGTCCGTGAATTATCTGACGTTGCAAATTTGATTCATCAACGACGTCATATTCAACAATTCCAAGAGTTCCGACTCCGGCAGCTGCTAAATACATCAATGCCGGCGATCCAAGGCCACCAGCGCCAACGCAAAGCACCTTTGCAGCCACCATGCGACGCTGTCCGGTCATGGCGACATCAGGGATGATCAAATGTCGGCTATATCGACGAACCTGTTCAACAGTTAGTGGCGGTCCGGGTTCGACGAGCGGAGAAAGTGAATTAACTGGCTGCATGGGCTAATCCTGCCACTTATCGCCAACTACCTTCGCATGTGCCCTAACATCACCCTGTGACTTCAACTCCTGCCGATCCATTAGGCGCCAAGCAGCGCTTGCCTCGCGATGAGCGTCGGGCTCAGCTCCTAACCGCAGCTCTCGAGGTTTTTACTTCCGCTGGATATCACGCCGCCGCTATGGATGAGATTGCCGATCGCGCCGGGGTCAGTAAGCCGGTTTTATATCAACACTTTCCAAGCAAGTTAGATCTTTATTTAGCCGTTTTAGATCTTCATGTTGACTCACTCGTTTACACAATTCAACGCGCAATCGCTTCAACTCATGACAACGCAGATCGCGTGCCGCAGATACTGGAATTCCTGAAGAAGCTGCCATGTTGCTGGGAGTTGGCTTAATTGGAACTGCGCAATTTACGGCAAGGTATTGGCTAGAACGTGATGGTCGAGTTCCTAGAAAAGCTGCGGCGGATTTAGTTGCAAACCTTCAGTGGCGCGGAATTTCTGGATATCCGTTACACAGTTAATCAAGTGATTCTGCAAGATTACAAATAGACAGATAGGGTAAGAGCATGACTACAGCAAAGAAACCAGCAGGATCTTCAAATAGCAATGACCGTGCCGAGATCCGTATTGGGGTTTCAGATAGCACACGTGAGATAACTATTGAATCAACACTTTCCGCCGGTGAAGTTGAAGCACTTGTTGCAAAGTCAGCATCGAGTGACGCACCATTACTTTTGCAAGATGAAAAAGGTAGAACAGTTATTGTTCCAGCAAACAAAATTTCTTATGTAGAAATTAGTCCCCGTGCAATTCGCAAAGTTGGCTTCGGTACCGATTAATTATTAACGGATCGGCTGGACTTTTTTGGCCGTTTTTTAGCCGTTTTTTAGCCGGTTTCTAGCCGTTTTTAAACTTTTTAATTTATTTTTTTACGTGTATTTGAACGGGAAACACGCGACAAATCACCTGTACTTGCGGTTAAAAATTGCCCCTGTAAGATCGCCTTATACAAACGCCGTAAGGAGCGTACTAATCAGTTTCCGGACCGCCTGGACATTGACCGTACTTAAAAATGAAAACCCAAGCGAATCACTCGCAAACGTTTAGATCTACACCGCTTCACTCAACTCCATTATCTCAATCCAAAATATCTGCCCTGCTCGATCAAGAGTGGGCAAGATTCAGAGATAACACCACTGCCTCAGGTATCGAAAACAAGGTCGCCGCAGATTCACTTCCATTAGGCGTGCCTTCAAGTTTTCAGCACTGGGATCCGTATCCAATCTCAATCAGATCAGCTAAAGGCGCATGGATGACCGATGTAGATGGTCGCCAATTGCTTGATCTGTCTATGGGATTTGGTGCAATGCTCGTCGGCCATCTAAATCAAGCAGTTGTTGCTGAAATTAAAGCAACACTTGAAGTTGGCACGTTATTCGTAACTCCC
>RGZI01000130.1 GCA_010031635.1 Actinomycetota bacterium | reverse complement strand
AGTCCTAGTCGGTGGTTTGTATCTACTCGCGGAATCTCAACGGGTTTGGCCCTTGCCCTTGCCCTTAGTTATACAAAAGTTCTCGGTGTTGAAAAACGATCAATTCTAGCTTTCATTATGGTTTCGGCATTGATTCTGACTTTTATCTTCACATCTGGAATATCACTAGCGCTTCGTAGTAAAGCACCCACTGAAATAAAGGATGAGGAGTTTTTTGGATTCTTAGCACTCGTCGCCCTCGCTGGAATTTTTGTAGGAGCTATTAACTGCTCTCTCCTACTAATTTATTCCTATTTGAAAGTTGAAATACCAGCTCCTATTTATATAGTGTGTTTTGTTTATAGTTTTTTCGCCTGCGTTAATATGGGTTATCAAGACGCGCTCCTTGCAATGAATAACCTAAAACTCGCCACAATTTTTGATTTTACAACAGTTGCCGTTCAAATTGCCACTATGACCTTTTTTATTACGTTGAGCCAGACGAGCTTGATAATTAGTGTATTCATTGCTTTTATTTTCTCTTATGCTTTGATCTCTTTTGCTACTAGCTCAATATTCCTCAACTCTTTTCAATTGAATCTTGCTTTACTCTCTAGCGGAATTCGAAGCATCATAAAGCTAAGTCATCAACAACACTTATTTGGGATCGCAAATGGCTTAGTCGATAGGGTCGATAGGTTTCTCATTGGATTGATTTTGCCAATTGGAGTACTTGCAAAATACGCTTTGCTTTCCAGCATTATTTCCTTTGCACGATTCTTCCCTGATGCCGCGGTTAAATTAAACCTTTTGCGCCACCATCAGGGTAAAACAAAGAAGGGTATTTCCTCTGATCTTAGTACGATAATAGTTATTGTCATTGCTGGCATCGCCTTTGCAGTATGCGCTCAGCTTTTTATCAAATTTGTTTTTGGCGATTTGTGGTTGCTTCCCCTCTCGGTTGGCTTTCTATTTGTGGCCCAAGAGATCCTTCGAGGTAACTATCAAGTTAAGGCAGTGCAACTTATCGCACTTGGTGGCAAATCAGAGATTTCTAAAATTTCCTTTCTTCTCATCCTCTTATCTATTTCACTTATAACGCTTGGATCATTTATTTTTGGCATTCTTGGGGTACCAATAGCAATGGTATGTGTTTATTTAATTTTGACTCTACGAATTACAAGAGTGCTTAAGAAAGTTACAAGTGTCGGTTGATATCTCTGTAATTATTCCTTTGTATAACAAGGGGGAGTTTATTGAGCGCACACTCAAGAGTGTGGCGGCGCAAGACATTAGTAACTGGGAGTGCATCATTTTCATAAGTGAGAATCCGGGCAATTGGAAGCTCATTTTCCAAAAGAATTCTGGACAGACTTCTGCACGCAACCATGGAGTAAGACTTGCACAAGGTACCTATCTTGCCTTCTTAGATGCAGATGATTTATGGCCGAACAATAAACTTCGATTGCAGTTTGAAGCTTTAGAAACTGACCATAGCACTGTTTTGGTACTTTCAGCATTTGCAATTTTCAAAGACCACAATACAACCGCTCGTGTGGTTAGACACAAGGACCCTTTTAAAATGAACAAGCGTTGGTTATTAATGAGCGGGTTCGGCGGAGGGTTGGAATCTGTTGGGATGATGCGACAAGGTGTGTTGTCAGATGAAGAATTATTCGACTCAGCCCTCTCGACATCATCAGGGTTAGATTTGTCTTTACGGTTGGCAGAGTTTGGAAAGATTATTTTGTTGCCCGAAATTGGTTTGTACTACCGAATCAATGCGGGACAGTGGCATGCCGACACAAATGAGTTGGGTAGAAATCTAGATATTTTATGTGAGCGATACCAAAACAGATTCAGTCAGAATTTAGCCAGGAGCCATTCAGCATATTTATTCTGGATTTCAGCAAGGGGGAATGGCGCTAAATATCTGGTGATTTCTGTTGTGCGCTCCCTTTTCACTCTTCGCAATGGACAACTCTCAATTTTGGCCAATCTCATTTGGAGGAATATCGCCTCTTCGCGACTTGGTAAGTCTATGAGGAATGAAACTTTGTCAGCTATTAGTAAGTTAGATAGCTAGTTTGCTCCTGATGTGATGTTCCATCTAACGAGTTAATATGTGTCTATGAATCTCCTTTACGTAGTTATTGCCTATGGAATCACTGTCCTAGCCCTTGCTCTTATGGCAGTGCGCACCCGGGCCTTAATAGGAATCTATAAAAAGGGTCAGCCCGATCCAACTCGAAGTAATAATCGTGGCAAGCGTCTGCGCATGGCAGCTGGAGAGGTCTTTGGCCATACCAAGATGTTTAACTTTACTATCGTAGGTTTTGCGCATTGGTTTGTCATGATTGGTTTTGGTGCACTCTTTGGAACTTTAGTAACGGCCTATGGTCAACTCATTAACCCAGAGTTCGCACTTCCAGTCATTGGTCACCTGTGGCCTTATGAATATTTCACTGAACTCATTGCATGGGCAACTGGTGTGGGAATTGTTGCCTTAATTGGTATTCGACAGGTAACACGTATTGTTAAGAAGGGGCGCACCTCCCGTTTTTATGGAT
>RGZI01000129.1 GCA_010031635.1 Actinomycetota bacterium | reverse complement strand
TGTGCTTGGAAAACGTGATGGATACCGTCGTGATCCAATGCGTCCACATAACATTCCATTTGTACTTCTCGGTGCTGGATTACTTTGGTTTGGCTGGTTTGGATTCAACGCTGGAAGTGCACTCTCAGCAGGTCAACTAGCAGCAACTGCGATGATTAATACTCAGGTTGCAACGGCTGCTGCTGCGATGTCCTGGATTGCATTTGAAAAGATTCGTGATGGTAAGCCAACAACTTTGGGAGTTGCATCAGGTGCGATTGCTGGCGCTGTTGCAATCACTCCATCTTGCGGATACGTCACTCCGCTTGGTGCCCTTGTAATTGGCTTATTAGGAGGTGTCGCATCGGCATGGGCGGTATCTCAATGCTGCCGGCGGAGATGGATTATTTGTAAGTGGTGACCCATCATTATTGATTAAACAAACAATCGCATCTGTAGCAACTATCGCATACTCATTTATTGCTACTTGGATAATAGCTACCGTTATTTCGCGAACAATCGGGTTCAGAGTGCGTCGCGAAGAAGAGGTAACCGGACTAGATACAGTAGAACATGCGGAATCTGCCTACGACTTCACATTGCACTCAAATCGCTAGATACTAGAGAATCGTCTCAAGAGTTAGGATCTGGAAATGAAATTAATCACCGCAGTAGTTAAGCCTTCAAGGCTTGATGAGATTAAGACCGCTCTTCGCGCAGGTGATATAAATGGAATGACCGTTTCAGAAGCGAGTGGTTTTGGTCGACAAAAAGGTCACACTGAAATTTATCGTGGCGCCGAATACACAGTTGATCTAATTCCTAAAGTTCGCCTAGAAATTTTGGCAAATGATGACGATGTTGAGCGAATAATTGGAATTCTGGTCAGCGCTGCTAATACCGGCAATATTGGTGACGGAAAGATTTGGGTTACCCCAGTTGATTCGATCACTCGAGTTCGTACTGGCGAACGTGGAAGCGATGCAATCTAATTAAGTTGGAATTTCCTGGTTTGGACATTTAGCTAGAAGATTCAACATCTCAACTTTTTCTGGCTTAGTTAACCAAAGGCCATATTTTTTCTTGACAGCTATTTGGCGAGCAACGTATTGGCAGCGATAAGACTTAGTGGGCGGAAGCCAAGTTGCGGCATCCCCATCGCCTTTTTGTCGATTAAGACTTGCACTCACCGCTAATAAATTTAAAGGATCATTTGCAAATTTCAATCTGATCTCATCAGTGAATTGAAACGCCCCAGTTTGCCAAGCATTTGAAAGTGCAACTACATGATCTATATCAATTAGCGACGCTCCAAATACAAAATTAATATCTTTTCCGGAGTAGGGATCTGCGAGTACCCCACCTAATACTTTGCAGCCATTTGAATCAGATTTAATTACTAAATTTGTTAAATCTCGACGTAATGTGTCATTACGTGCATCGCAGCCATTTCTATCTGGATCGCGCCAATGAGAAAAAGAAGAACGGTCGTAACCAGTTTTCGCTGCGCGACCTTTTACCGCCAAAGTTTCGATTATTACTGTGGCGCGCTCTTTTTTTACATTCACAGCAACAGCAGCTTCTGGAATCAACAACGCAATCGCGAGTATTCCAGCGAATACAAAACGTAACTTCATCTACAAAGAGTAAAGGGGCGATGACCGAAGTCACCACCCCTTTACTGGTTTAACTATTTATTTATGATGCTGGCGGAGCTTCTGGTGCATCAGGTGCATCTGAGGATTTGTAAATCCACCTTGTTGATTTGGATCAAAGCCCGCAGGTTGTCCGCCGAATACACTTGTGGTTCCACCGAATCCACCTTGCTGATTTGGATCAAAGCCCGCAGGTTGTCCACCAAATCCACCTTGAGGTGCGCCAAATCCACCTTGCTGGTGTTGATTTGGATCAAAGCCACCTTGTGGTCCGCTGAATCCACCTTGCATTCCGCTTTGATTCCCTTGTTGCATATTGCTCATCATCTGCGTTTGGAATGCATCAAAATCATCTTGATACTGTGCAAACTCTTCTTCAAATGCTGCAACTTCATCGTTGTACTCAGAAAGTGCATCATCTAAATCGCTTTCAATTTGCGCGAATAACGCAGCCCCATCTGGATCTTTTTGTAGGAGCTCAGTTAATTTATCTCCAGCCTTGGTTTCGCTCAATTGATGTATCAATTGCTCCAAACGTTGTGGATTATCTTCGAGCATTTTCACAATTTGCTCTGGATTTTTTGTAAGCATTGTTGCAAGCTGCTTTCCACCGGCACCCACAGCACCACCTAGAACGTTTTGCAACAATTTCAAACCTTGACGAGAACCTGCAACACTCGCAAACAATCCAACTAAGTCATCAACTTTGTCAGCAAATACCTGTTGCGTAATCTCTTGCATATCTGGTTCTAGTGGCTGAATCGGTGGCTCTGGTGGGCGAATCCCATCTTTGTTTCCGCTCATAAAATCTGCGGCTGACATTGTTTTGAAGCCAGGGTTATGCATTGCGCCACCCTGCATTCCGTATGGCATCCCGCCTGGCATCCCGCCTGGCATCCCGCCTGGCATCCCGCCTGGCATCCCGCCTGGCAT
>RGZI01000128.1 GCA_010031635.1 Actinomycetota bacterium | reverse complement strand
TCACCACCCACACTAAAAGTGCTGGCCCGAGGCCTAATAAGTTCCTAAACGCTTCTTCGATTTCTTTCTTAATCTGTTTTGCCTAACACCTGCCTAAGACTGCCCCCATAGGCACCTCCCGGTGGTGATTAACCTTAAACCTTGTTAACAGTCCAGTGAAATGATTGCTAAGGAGCCCCTGCGAACTGGCACTTACCGTCATTCTTAAGCTCAACAATGGCTAGCTGCCCGGATTGACTTGGATCGGAAAAACTCATTCCCTTTCCATTAAGCCCAGAGTACAAAGTTGCCACAGCAAGTAAATCTCTGCTGCAGGTCAAATTATTGATAGTTACCTTAATTGGATACCTGTAGTCATTGACATAACCAGTATCAAAAATCGGCTTAGAGTTCGGGTCACTCTTTTTCGTTACATAGATTCGATATGAATTAAATCCTCTTGCCCAGAAAATCGCCTCACCGGTGAATTCGGTCGATCTAGAAATTCCTCCAATTGCAACTTCTGGAACGGCGTTGAAGTCTGTAGTGCTTGGAGAAGGTTGAGGCCTTGGTGTCGCATTTGGTCGCGGGTTCGGCCCAGCAGGATAGATCTTGATTTTATCAACGGCACCAGTTGAAACTAATTCAATCTCAATGCCGCCGTAGGTTACAAAATCTTTTTCCTTCATGATGTAACGGGTCGATCCACGCCAGTCATTTGCATCCTGATTGCTGGTCGATGGTTCCAAGGGAGTTAAGAAGTTTTGCAAGTGCCCAAGTTCAGGGTTGTACTTATAAACAAACACGCCATTGCGTGGGTTTTCAAAATCTTTCACATCAAATTTAGTTTCGCGGCGCGACTCAATTAAAAGCACCTCAGTTTTTGAAATCGGAATTACAACTAATTTAACTCCTGAACCTTCACTATCAATTGGCCGTAAGGTGAACTCTGAATCCCTGACCCTGTCCTGGGGAAGGCAGAAGACTTGATCTTCATCCAGCCAGCCTGAGACGAACCGAGTCCATCCATTAAGTGTTCTAGTTGGACCATCTTGCATCCCCATGAGATCTAATCCGGCCATGGGGAATTGGCCTCGAGGACTGCCTAGGTGTGCCAATTCGCTCTGATGTCCAAATTCATGAGCCCAGTAAGACCAATAGGTGCGCAGATCAGCGAATGCGCCAGGTTGATCAAAAAACTTACCGACGATTGTCATCGCACGGATTTTTCCTTCTTTGGTTGGGTGATTAACCATAGACCAAGGAAATATCTGGGTTGTTTCAGGAATTATGTTTTGTGATTTGGGAGCTATGAAATGAACTATGTCGTAATCAGAAAAATCAATTTCATTGTCTACCGTAGGAATAACTTTATTAAAGAATCTCGTGGTCTCCGGATGAGCCTCTGAGTATGGAACTGAATAATCCTCGGCTGCCCCAGGCAGACGAATCCATTTTTTGTGAACCGTCCACTTAAACTGTAATTTATTTCCAGTGATCATCTTCCAGTAATCATTAAAATCTGAAATTTGTCCGGTTACTCGCTTTTCCCAATCACTCTCACCCACCAAATCAGCCCAATCAATGGGAACAACCAGTACTCGAATTGTTCCTTTCTTTGGCAAGTAGTTTTCCTTCATTGGGAAACCGGTGTATAAACCGGTAGCTTGTCTCTCTGCGCTTGTCTCCTTAATCTCACAAAGACTCAATGGTGAGCTTATTAACGGCACTAGTGTTGGTGTTGGTGTTGGTGTTGGTGTTGGTGTTGGTGTTGGTGTTGGCTTCTTAACGGCCACGCCCATGTTCCAAACTAACTTCTTGCCTGATTTAATGCAGGTATAAGTTTTATTCTGATAAACAACTTTTTGGTTCAAAACTTTGCAGGTACTACCAGGAGTTATTTTCTGGGCAGAAAAAGCCACGAGTGGAACTAAGGTTAGAACTAGGGCTGCTATTAATCCCTGAGCAAGACTCGCCTTAATGCGCATGCCCAAACGGTAATGGGCAGATCAAGCCTTAAGGGACTTTGAGCAGTCATTTCTACTCTTACCTCCCAAATTGGCTTAATGGTCTTTAAATTACCTTGATTTGTCCTTGGCTATCCCTAATATTGGAGATGAGTCAAGAACGGATATATCCGCATAGTGGGTCAAAGGGCCGTGAAACTCTCGTTTATCGGCGATCCAATCCATCAGAGCAAACAAGACTCCAGAGGCAACAAAAGTTAAATGGATAACAATTCGCCATTTAGTACCACCAGTAACGTAATCCTCACCAGCTAACTCGATGAAATCTTTGAGAAGCTCAATAACAGAGATCGCAACTAGCGATCCAATTAATTTAATTTTCAAACCGCTAAAATCAATCGTACCCATCCAGTGTGGACGGTCTTTAGACTCGGTAGCAATATCAATTCGCGACACAAAGTTTTCATAGCCGGCAAAAATCACCATCAAAATAAGGTTTGCAAGAAGAGTTAGATCCAATAAAGCTAATAAATCTAGGGTGAAGCTCTGCGGGGTCGCTTCCCCTATTTTTTGTGCTAGGTGATAGAACTCGATAACGAATCGAAAGCAGAGCAGGACAAGTGCTCCGACTAACC
>RGZI01000127.1 GCA_010031635.1 Actinomycetota bacterium | reverse complement strand
GGAATTAATCCAGATCAATTAGCACAACTAAGTGCAAGTGAAAATTTTCCATTATGGTTGCCGACAAGTAAATTCTATTTGGAATACACACATAGTCGAACTATTGATGAAGATTATAAATTAGATCCAAGTGAATTAATTATCAATGCTATTAACCTAATTGCTCGTGATGAAAAACTGCACCAAGAATTACGCGATAAATACAAAGTAGTTTTAGTTGATGAGTATCAAGAAAGTGATCCAGCACATCGTTCATTAATAAAATTACTTTCAGCACAAGAGTTAACATTATTTGCAGATCCAGATTTAGCAGTTGGAAGATTTAGGGGAGCAGATCCAGAAGGTGTTTCACGTGCTGCTGATTCATTTGCCGATTCCAACGGTAATCCAGCAAAAATTATCTATTTACTAAAAAATTACCGCTCTTCTGTAGAGATAAATAATTTAACAGTGTCGATCGCAAAAGGTTTTAGGTATTCGCGGATAACCGATCATCGCGAGCGAGTTTGTGCTTCTGAAAATAATAAGGAAGTTGCGCAAAGCACAGAAGGCACAGAAGGCACAGAAGGCACAGAAGGCACAGAAGGCCAAGAAGGCAAAGTAGATAAGCACGAGAATGGTGAGATTTTAACGGCGCGTTTAGAGACGGCACATGAAGAGGCCCGATTTATCGCACATCATTTCCATTCCTTGCATTTGGGCCAAGGGATTGCGTACAACAAAATGGCAATCATTTTGCGTTCTCCTGGGGCTAGAACAGCAACGTTAAGAAGGACTTTAGGTTCTTTAGGGATTCCAGTAGCACAAGATTCAAATTCAATTCCGTTAATTTTACAAAGTGCTATTTCGCCAATGATTTTGATAGCCAGAATTGGATTAGCACACTCTGATGAGCGTCGTTGCGAAATATTAAATCCAGAAAATATCGAAGCACTCTTGCTATCACCATTTGCCGGCGGTGACCCGCTAACTTTGCGGCGAATGCGATACACCTTGTTAAAGATGCGCGATGTTGAAAATGTTGAAACTCTTGAAAAACCACAAAATACGCATGAGATTTTACGCGACTTATTGCTGACACCAATGGCAGATTTTGATTGGAACGAGTTTGCCGCAGCTAAAAGAATTTCAGATTTAATTGCAGTGGCAATAAAAGCTGCAAATCGAAAAGCAGCACAGAGTGAAAATGTTCTTTGGGAGATATGGGATAACGCTGTTGCCGATGATGGAAGAAAAATTTCGCAACTCTGGCAAAGTGCAGCTATTGAAGGTGACAGCAGTGCCGATAGCAATTTAGATGCGGTGCTCTCACTCTTTGAAGCAGCAGCCAGACATGCAGACCGATACCCAGGCGCAAGTGCCGGAGCATTTATAAAACAGATTGAAAGTGAAGTTATTGAGGCGGACACAATCGCGACTAGAGCAGCACGAACTGGAGTAGTTGAGATCCTCACAGCACATTCGGCAAAAGGTCGTGAATGGGATGTAGTTGCAGTAGCCGGAGTCGAGGAAGGCAGATGGCCAAATCTCAAAGCTCGCGGATCATTACTAGGAAGTGAACGACTTGCTGAAATTGCCAGACGTGAAGTTGCGGCTGCAAGAAGTGAAAGCGAGCATTTGTTAGGGGCTGCATCTGCTTTATTAGATGATGAGCGGCGCTTATTTTATAACGCTCTTACCAGGGCACGCAGATACTTATTCTTAACATCGACAACAGGAGGCGAGGAACAACCTTCACAATTTTTTGCTGAAGTTGAAGATCACCTTTATCCAACAGGTGCGCCTGAGTTAAAACTTCCAACATATTTACCACCGGCATTACTTGTCGCAAAATTGCGAAAAATTGCCGAAGATTCCACTACTAAGCCAGAAGATTTTGCGGCCGCGGTGACTTTGCTCAAGACTTTAGATAAAGCTGGAATTTCAGCGGCTAATCCACAGCGATGGTACGGCGCACTCCCGCTTTCTACAGATGCTCCCTTGGTTGCAGATGGCGAACCATTAAAAATTTCACCGAGTTCTCTTGAAACGCTACGTAAATGTTCTTTGAAATGGGTTTTAGAAAACCATGGCGGTCGAGACGGTGATTCAAATGCGCAACTATTGGGAAGTGTATTTCATGAATTAGCTGCACGAGTAATTAATGGCGCAAATGTTAATGAACTCACTAGTGAGTTGAAAATTTTATGGAGCAAATTGGAGTTAGGTGAAGGTTGGAGTGAAAGCAAGGAACGAGATCGCGCCGTAGAGATGTTAGTTAAGTTCACAAATTGGCATCAGCAGAGACCAACCCAACTATTGGCAGTCGAAGAGAGTTTTTCTTTTACATTAGGTCGGGCGTTAATAAAAGGTAGTGTAGATCGACTTGAATTAGCAGTCGACGGTTCTTTAATTATCGTTGATTTGAAAACTGCAAAAAATGTAATTTCAATTCCGGATGGCAAAGAGCACGCCCAATTAGCTGCATATCAACTAGCAGTAGCAGAGGGCGGTTTCAAAAACTTTCCAGATAATAAAATACCGGGTGGAGCGTTGCTGTACTACGCAGCAGATGGTAAAAAAGGAGCCGATCGCAAACAGGCACCGATTAATGTTGAAACTGTACGTGGTGA
>RGZI01000126.1 GCA_010031635.1 Actinomycetota bacterium | reverse complement strand
TATGCAGATGTAGTTTCATTTACAACGCATAAAGTTTTGCGCGGTCCACGAGGCGGCATGATTCTTAGTAAAGCAGTGCATGCGCCAGCAATTGATAAAGCAGTCTTTCCGGGTATGCAAGGTGGGCCAATCATGAGCGCAGTAGCTGGTAAAGCGGTTGCCCTCAAAGAGTGCGCAACTGCGGAATATCAAAGTTATGCAAAGAGCGTGATTAAGAATTGCCAAGCGCTTGCAAAATCCTTGGAAAATGAAGGAATGCGGGCAGTATCTGGCGGTACTGAAACCCATCTAGCGTTAATTGATATTAGAAAAACTGGCATAAATGGAAAAATTGCCGATGAGCGCTGTGGCGCTTCCGGCATCACTTTAAATAAGAATTCGTTGGAACAGCTGCAACCACGACCCAAGGAATGGGCGTCACCGAGATGCCAGCAATCGCATCCTTTATTGCACGCGCCATAAAAGATGGTGGCGACGAGAATGTAGCTAAAAAGATTCGTTCTGAAGTTCATGACTTCACCGCAAAATTTTCGGTATATAAAAGATAATTAGTAGCGTTTAAATCTAATGCGCGAATATTTATTAACCCTCCTAATTGCGGCAACGCTCTGCTATTTAGTTACGCCATTTATCCAGAAGTTAGCCATTAGGTGGCGGGTAGTAGCTGGTATTCGAGATCGCGATATCCATACTGAAATTACGCCTAGATGGGGCGGAGTTGCGATGTGGATTGCACTTGGCCTAACGCTTTTAATAGTGCGCGATTTACATTTGGTTGGAAAAGCATATGGACGAGAGTTACAAGGGATTTTCTTAGCAGCTACTTTTGTAGTGTTGCTTGGCGCGCTAGATGATCGTTTTGAATTAGATGCAGTTACAAAGTTAGCCGGACAAGGTTTGGCAGCTGGAATTTTATTAATTCATGGAATTCAAATTCTTTGGTTGCCCATTAATGGAATTCTTATTATTCCATCCAATATTGGCCAACTACTTACAGTTTTAATAGTTATGGTCACCATTAATGCCGTTAACTTTATTGATGGTTTAGATGGACTAGCCGTTGGGGTGGTAGCTATTGCATCTGGGTGCTTTTTTGCCTTCGCCTATCTATTAGCGGTAACTAATGGCTTTACCCGCGCTGGCGCACCCTCGCTCATGACGGTTATCTTGATAGGGCTATGTATCGGATTCTTGCCGCATAATTCGAATCCAGCTCGGATGTTTATGGGGGATTCAGGGTCAATGTTATTAGGTTTAATTCTTGCAGCTTCTGCAATAACACTGACCGGGCAGATTGATGGCAATGCACTATCAGCAGAGAGTATTGGGCCATCGCTACTACCGCTCTTTTTGCCATTTGCGGTTCTAGCAATACCGTTGCTCGATTTAGGGTTAGCAATTTTGCGCCGTACTAGTTCTGGTAAATCACCTTTTGCGCCAGATAAGTTGCACTTACACCATAGGTTACTTGCATCGGGCAATTCTCAAAATAGAACAGCAATAGTTTTATATCTATGGACTGCTACTTTTGCGGTACCAGTTACAGTTGCAGCATTCGCGCCAATCTGGATTGCATTTCTAGTAGCAATATTTTTGGCAGGTACTGCTTTCTATGCTAGAAAGCGAACCCTAGACCAGAATGGGAATTTACTAAATGTCTAATCTTTCAGTTGAAATGAAATTATGGCGTGGCGCGCTGATCCCATCTTTAGCAGTGGGAATTTTGGGATTAATTCTTGCTACGTTAGTGCGCGGCCAATCTGGGCTGATTGGCGCGCTATTCGCACAGTTCATCGTTTTAATTTTTTTTGCGATTCACTTACTAGTCTCAAAATTTTCTAATAATTTAGAACCAATGATGGTTATGGTTCTAGCGATGACTTCATACTTTGCAAAAGTATTGACAATGGGAGTTTTTTTATTGGTGCTGATGAAAAATACCAATCGAGAATTTCTAGATCGACAGAGTTTTGCCATAGTTGCAATTGCGATCACAATGGCATGGCTTGCTGGGGAGATTCGAGCTTTTCTTAAATTACGATTAACAATGCCGCTACCTAAGCGTGACTGATATTGCTTTCCATTACATTACATTGCCTTGCGCCCCGTTCTCCAATAGATTTGACCCATGGCAACCAAAGATGAAGGCGCGTTTTGGTCAATAATCGGGTACTTACTTTCAGGGTTTTTAATCTGGGGTGGAATCGGCTGGCTCGCTGACCATTTTCTAGGTACCCACATCCTCTTCTTGGTTGGAATGCTGATGGGTACGGTCGCCTCTCTCTTCTTGATTTGGATCCGTTTCGTTAAAGAGTAGGAGTTTTCAACTCGGGCATTTTGCCCAATTCACCACCTAAGTGACCTATAACTCATGGAGCCCGGTTTGGCGATAGCACCTCTTTCCATCTAAGTTTGGGCGCGGATTAGGTTACTTCCCTTTGCCAAAGCCACGGAATACTCGATAACTTAAATATTCCAGATTTTTAAGGAGCTTGATTTTGTCTGTGTTGCTAGCAAAAGCAGAGAGTGGTTTCACGCCACCTAGCGCCGCCGACTTTGAATTCCAACCAATATTTGGTCATAGCATCTATTTCACCAAGCCAGTTTTTATGGTTTTTCTCTCAGT
>RGZI01000125.1 GCA_010031635.1 Actinomycetota bacterium | reverse complement strand
CTAAAAAGTAATCAGTGGCAGGCTTGGGCTATGGAGGCCCAGCACGATCATTCGAACTCGATTCGAACT
Organism: Actinomycetota bacterium; assembly: GCA_010031635.1. GTDB lineage: Bacteria > Actinomycetota > Actinomycetes > Nanopelagicales > Nanopelagicaceae > UBA3012. The sequence goes on along the minus strand of RGZI01000125.1, from coordinate 2,653 downwards.
TATAAATTACGTGGGGCCCGAATAACTCATTCCCAAGAGGCGGCAATTGAGCGGCATTGGCAGCGATTTGGAGTCGAGATCGGTGAGCAAGCAATCGATCTGCATTCGCTCTTTCCAGAGCTAAATCATGTAGTCCTTGAGATTGGAACTGGCATGGGGGAGGCAACTGCCGAGATGGCAGCAGCAGATCCAACAATTGGAATCGTCGCACTTGAGATTCATCGCCCGGGTATCGGTTCACTCTTATGGCGAATAGATCAAGCTGGAGTTACCAACGTTCGGATTATTCATGATGATGTGATGTTGGTACTGCCAGAGAAAATTCTTGATGAGTCAATTGATGAGATCAGAATTTATTTTCCTGATCCTTGGCCAAAATTGCGTCATCACAAACGCAGATTGCTGCAAGGTGATTTCTTAAACTTACTCGCTAAAAAAATACGCAGTGGCGGACTTTTGCATATCGCTACCGATTGGCAACCTTATGCAGATTGGATCGCTGAAAGAATGAAACAGGTACCTGAATTTTCTGGGGGAGTTGTTCCACGACCTAATAATCGAACCTTCACGCGGTTTGAAAAACAAGGTTTAGACAAAGAGCATCAAGTTACAGATTTTCATTACTTTAAAAAGTAATAAATTAAAGCGGAGGAAGTTTTTTACTTACTTCGTAATCCGAGATCATGTCGATACGACGAGTGTGTCGATCTTCCCCTGAATAAGGAGTAGCCAAGAAAGCATCAACAATTGCAAGAGCTTCGGCTTCTGAATTCATGCGCTCGCCGATTGATAAAACATTTGCGTTGTTGTGCTGACGAGCTAGTGCGGCAATTTCACTGTTGTATGCAAGAGCCGCCCGAATTCCAGCAACTTTGTTGGCACTGATCTGTTCGCCATTTCCTGAACCACCCAAAACTATTCCCAGTGATCCGGAGTTTTTTGCAACACCTTCAGCCGCTCTTAAACAAAAAGTTGGGTAATCATCAAGTGCTTCATATGTAAATGGCCCATGGTCGACCACCTCATGACCTGATTTTTTCAAGTGATCAATTATTAAAGTTTTATAGGCAAAGCCGGCGTGATCAGATCCAATATGTATTTGCATGCAGAGATCTTGGCAGAAAAAGAATCAGGACGCGGTGCACTTGGCACGCGCGCCCTGTTTCTTAAGGGGGAGATTAATTAAGCTGCTTTTGATACTTTCTTTATTTGAGTAATTGCTGCCTTGTTACCGCTTTTTGCAGGAGCTGCAGGGGTTGAGGCTGTTGGAGCAGGATTGGTCTTTGGTGCAACTCCGGTGTTGTCTTTAGGACCTTTTCCTTTTCCACCCATACGATCACCATTGTCACCCTTGTCATCCTTACCGCCCATGCCACCCATTTGGCCGCCCATTGCTGGACGCGTGGATGAAATTTCGGCGGTTACAAGTGCAACGAGATTTGCTTTAGCAGTTGTTGCTTGCGCGGCAGTTAATTTTCCTGCAGTTACTGCTGCATCAAGGTCTGCACTTTTTTCAGCAACAAGGGCTGTGATAAGTGCATCTTTCTTGGTGCCTGCAATATCAGCAAGAGTCTTACCGGTTTCCATTTGAGTCTTTAACTCTGCTGCGGTAATTCCTAGAGCGCCAGCTATTACGGCTTCATGTTTAGCTTTTTGTGCAACGCGAGCAGCATCATTAGCGGTGCGTTCTGCATCGCGGGCTGCATCTTTCGCAACTTTGTCATCTGCAAGTGCTTTAACAATTGCATCAGATTGTGCTTGAGTTATTGTTCCGGCAGTAACGAGCTTTCCATCATGTCGTCACGTCCGCCCATTCCCTTGCCTCCACCCATTTGTCCACCTTGTGCTGGTGGTTTGATCTGTGGATTTGAGGTAACCACTTTTTTGGTTGTGGTTCTAGTAATAGTTGTGGTTTTGCTTGCAGCAAGTGCGGTTCCGCCACTTGTGATTGCAAGACCTGTTACGACTACTACTGCAATCAATTTTCTGCTGGACTTCATTTGAACTCCTTTTGTTTTCAAACCAGTGGCGCTCCGCCTCTGATGTGATCAGATAACAGGACCTACCTGATAAAGATAATCGGAAATCCTTAGAACGGCTTGTGAATAGAGACTCTCGGCCAATTCTCCGAAATTTCTCAAGATCGCTGCTTTTTGAGGGTAAAAATGTCGCGAAAGGTCGATTATGAGCGGCTTTTCGAACCTTGCCACCATCACTCACAGTGAGAAACCTTGTATTTAGCGGCTCGGGTTAATTGGAATCTGAATCAATGAGTAGAGAGAAGGTGAGAATCCATGGCTTCGACTTCCCTAATAAAGCGTGAGATCAAATTGATTTCAGTTATCTCTTTAAGTGCATTGCTTTGGACGTTAACTCCAGATGCATTTGCAGTGTCTGGAAAAAATAAAAGTATTAAAACAGCAACCAAAACAGCGGGCCGAACAACTCAAGCACCGACATTAAACACATTACTTAATGGATTAGGTGCGCCAGAGGCAACTGATGGGATTGATGGTGATTTTTATCTAGACACTTTGTCATCGAATTTATACGGACCTAAGAAAAAAGGTAAATGGCCTTTACCAAAAAGTTTAGTTGGACCAGTTGGACCTCAGGGTCCAGTTGGAAAACAAGGTAGTGATGGAAAAGTTGG
>RGZI01000124.1 GCA_010031635.1 Actinomycetota bacterium | reverse complement strand
GTTTCTAGAAACTTGATAATTGAAAGTATGCTTTACCGTCTTCCCTTTGGAGGCCCAAATAACTGTTTCATGGCTAGCTGTAAAATTTCTACCAGCTAGTGCTGGCGAACCATTAGGCTTAAACCACACAATGTCATTTATTATTCTGCACTCTAATTGTTGGAGAAGGAAACCACATTTATAAATGCTGTGATACGTACCTGAGACTGCAATCGTCCCATTCGGTTTGAGCACTCGTAAACATTCCGATATCCAAGCATGATGAAAATTTATTTCATTTTCAAATCCTTCACTCTTGTCCCAGTTTCCTTTATTTACGGATACGGATTTTCCAGATTGGACAGTGAATCCATCATTCGAAAGAAAGTATGGTGGATCGGCAAAAACAAAATCAAAACTTTCATCAGGGATCTTCGCTAGTTCTTGCAGAACATCGCCATTTCTTAGGTCTACTTCAGATTTATTTTTCATTCGTAATTTGTAATAACTACTTCAGTAATTGAGCCTCTTCCAGATGCCTTAGCGCTTACCATTCTAGGAGCCTGAATCGTGGAAATATTAAGGCCGGTGTAAATATCGCGTGTTATTTCAGTTTCCGAATTAGAACACATCGCGTTAATTCCAAAATCTCTAAGGGTATGCATCGCATCTGCAATTCTCTTCTGATCGTTTTGTCCAAATCCTGTTGAATGATACGACGTGAAGCTTGGTGATTCGCCCAATGGTATATATGGTGGATCCAAATAAACAAAGTCACCCGGATTGGCATAGCTAATCGTCTCTTCAAAGTCAGAGTTTAGAATCAGAGTATTCTGTAATGCGTTTGATACTGAGTCTAAATCTTCTTTCAAGAGCGTAGGCATTGTTTCCTTTTGACCGAAAGGAACATTGAATCCCCCTTTAGAATTCTCTCTGTAGAGTCCATTGAAGCAAAGTTTATTTAGTACATATAGCAACATGGCTGAATCAATTGATGCTGGTTCAGAGGTATTGAACTGTGTACGGAGCTCCAAGTACCGAATCTTCTTTGCTTCAATTCCCATGGAAGCAAGTGAATTGAAAGACTCGCTAATTTCCTGAATTCCCTCATGCAATTCATTTGGTTGAACTTTAACATGGGTATAAAACCCAATTAGGCGTTCATTGGCGTCCGCAATAATTGAATTCTCTGGTGCGATATGTAAATACATCGCCCCACCACCGATAAACGGCTCAAAATAAGTTCCACTATTCCAGTCGGCCGGAAATCGGCTTTGTAGCTCTTCGGCTATTTGACGTTTTCCGCCGGCCCATTTGATTAGCGGTTTCACTGGGTTAGTATCCCTGTTGAACTTCAATTTGGGGCGTATTGGAAGCCCGGCGTGCAATTGATGTCAAAAATATATTTCTCACTACACCTTCAGTAGATCTCTAAATTCTTTAGCCCAAATATCCCAGCGCCACTTATCAATAATCCACTCACGCCCTGCACTGCCCATTACCTTTCGCAATTTCTCATCGCCTAGCAATATCAGCGCAGCTGCTGCAATCTCCACATCATTGGTGCCATCGACAACAACACCCGTCTTACCCTCCAACACGGCATCTGGTGCTCCCCCAGAACTTCCTGCAATTACTGGCAGACCGCACGCACTTGCCTCTAAGTAAACAATTCCCAATCCTTCAACTTCTAAACCAGCAAGACGTGAACGAGATGGCATTGCAAAAATATCTCCCACACAAATGTATTTAGGTAGTTCGCTATATTGAATGCGACCAATAAATGTCACACATTCAGTAAGAGATAACTTAGCAACGCGGCCCTCTAAATACTTTCTATACGGCCCCTCGCCCACCAATAACAAGTGTGCATCTCTCTCACTTTTGAGTATTTCAGGCATAGCCTCAATCAAATGATCTTGTCCCTTACGGTGCACCAAACGCCCCACCGAAACAATTATTTTCTTGTGCGTTAGCCCAAGGGAAGCACGAAGCGCCGATGCATCAACTGGAGCAAAGTGATAAGTATCAATACCCGGTGCAATCTTGACCATCACACTCGCCGCTTTAGAAGACAAACCACCAGCGATAGCGCTTCTTGTAAATTCTCCAAGATAAGTAAGCGCGTCAACGTTGTTACCAATAAATCTAATCATCAAATTGAATGGAAATACCTTTGCCCACCACACTTCATGGCCATGGGTGAGTGCAACAATTCGCCCCACACCCTTGCGCCTTACATAGCCAGCCATAAGTGCTAATGGCGCTGCAGCGCCAAAGATTGCAACAGAGAAATTACCCCCTGCAATTACTTTGCCAACGTTTCGAGCAACGCGAGGAGTTGGCAACAAAATCTTTGCTTTATCTCGATGAACGACTACCCCGTAATCACGCAGCCACGCAGCGTCATATTCGCGTGTATCGCCTTGTCCTGATGTGTATACAACTACTTCGCCCTTTGGCAGGCGCTCTAATAAACCAATGACAAATGTTTCAATTCCACCAGCGCGCGGTCCAAAGTCGTTGGTGATACATAAAATCTTTCCAGACTTAGTAACGGCGAGCCCCAACCAAAGGTTTTCTACCCAACGATCCAGCCTCTGCAACCTTCACTCGCGAACCAGAACGTGGTGCATGCACCATCTTGCCCCCACCTAAATAAATACCAACGTGTGACACTGGTCGACCAAAGAACAATAAATCTCCTGGCTTCAAACTATGAATAGATACTTTCTTACCCATACGTGATTGT
>RGZI01000123.1 GCA_010031635.1 Actinomycetota bacterium | reverse complement strand
TGCGCATCACTTACTTGGATACTCGCCGATAACTTTTGCACCTAACTCACGTGCAAGTAAAGCAGCACCTTGTAATTCATTTACATCTTTAGAGTTTTCAATTGTCTCTGCACTTTCTGCAACTTCTTTGGCAACCGAGCCAGGATCTATAGATGGATCGATAATTACCTCTATTGTTCGATCAACACCTGTAATCTCAACAAAAGCATCATGCAAAATAACGTCGCTATTGGATCTTAGAAATGAATCGCGCGCACCAACATTTACCATTGCAATACTTATAGCCCGATCATCAATTGCTGATATCTGTGCGCTTGCACTCAACAACGACCAAGTTAACCGGCGCCGGCCCTTAACATTTTCAATTACTTCTGGCCATAATCTTCTCAATCCGACTAAATCCATACCGGCAACTGGTTGCGCTGTAACAGATTTTTTTGGAGCAGCAGCTGGAACTTCTTTTTCAGGAACTGCTTCAACTTTTGTGATCAGCTTAACTTCTTCTTTTGCGACATCACTTTTAACTGGTTGAACCGTTTTAGCCGGTGTTGGTGCACTTGCAGGAAGTGAAGCAATTGACCCAACCCGCTCTAACCGTTCAATGCGGGCAATTAAACCAGCATCAGAGCTTTCCGGTAAAAGTATCCGCGCAGCAGTAAATTCCAACGTCAACCTCGGAGCAGTGGCGCCACGCATTTGCGTTAAGCCTTCACCTACAACTTGCGCCGAGTGAGTCAAATTTGCCGAACCAATTCGTGTTGCTTGCGCTTGCATGCGATCTAATTGATCGGTTGGCATCTGTTTAAAAATTGAATGCGCACTATCAGGCACTGATGCAAGTACAAGTAAATCTCTGATTCTTTCTAATAAATCTTGCGCAAATCTTCTTGGATCATGTCCGGCTTCAATTACTCGATCAATACTTTGGAATAATGCAGCACCATCACGCGCTGCAATTGCATCTATTGCATCATCAAGTAGTGCTCCATCAGTAAAACCAAGCAAGTGCAATGCAATCTCATAAGTAACACCGTCGCTGCCAGCACCTGCAAGCAGCTGTCCAAGAATTGAAAGTGAATCTCGTACAGAACCACCACTGGCGCGAACCACTAGTGGCAAGACACCTTTTGAAACTGGCACACCTTCTGATTTACAAATTGATTCCAAATGTGTGGTTAGTAATGCAGGTGGAACTAAACGAAATGGATAGTGATGAGTACGCGAACGGATTGTAGAGATTAATTTATCTGGCTCAGTAGTTGCAAAAATAAATAAAACATGTGGAGGTGGCTCTTCGACAACTTTTAATAACGCATTTGCTGCGCCAGGTCCAAGTTGGTGTGCCTCATCAATTATGTAAATTTTGTAACGGCTATGAACGGGCGCATAAAAAGCTTTATCTCGTAAATCTCGGGCATCATCTACCAAGCCATGTGTTGCGGCATCCAACTCAATTACATCGAGCGATCCTGGACCCATTGGCGCAAGATCAACACATGATTGGCAGACTGCACATGGAATTGCAGTTGGACCTTTTTCACAATTTAAACTTCGCGCCATAATTCGCGCACTTGAAGTTTTTCCGCAACCACGCGGCCCTGAAAATAAATATGCGTGGTGAATTTTTCCAGAAGTCAGCGCATTACCAAGTGGCACAGTGACATGATCTTGACCGATCACTTCACTGAATTGAGCGGGCCGGTATTTGCGATAAAGAGCTAATGACACGTTGCAGACCTTAACTTGTTAGGAACTTTTAGGACCCCCCGCACACCCATTAGAGCGTACCTACCCTTGCTGCCTTCCAGCCCTGGGGGAGTTCAGCACGATAACGCCATGCGGGAGATCTGGGACTAAGCATACGGAAGGATCGGAAATGCTCTTTTCTTAAGTATCGTTACCCATGGCTTCCCGAAAGGGAGGGCAAAGTGAAGGTTGTGCCAGGAGGATTCGCATAGCGGCCGAGTGCGCACGCTTGGAAAGCGTGTAAGGGGAAACCCTTCAAGAGTTCAAATCTCTTATCCTCCGCAGGATGCTCCGAAACCTGTAGCACTCGCCAGTCACGCCCACGCCAAAGATCCGCTGAGATACCGAATTAAATGTTGGTTGTTGGGCCGGCCGCTAAACCGGCACACACTTAGTCATCAACGTTTATCAAAAAGATATGCACTAGGAATTTTATCTTCCGACTGCATCTCATCATCGGCATATGGAAGCGAGCAAATATTAATTGCATTGCTTCCCGCATTTGGATTAGCAGCATTTGGAATTTTAATGCCAATGACGGCAATAGTTTTAATTATTCTTGCAGTTATCACGATGACTTACCGCGACGTGATAACCGTTTACACAAAAGTTGGTGGCGCTTACATAGTTTCACGAGATAATTTTGGACCAGTTGCTGGACAAACAGCTGCTGTTGCACTGATGCTTGATTACATAGTAACTGTCGCAATTCAAAGTGCGGCAGGAGTTGCAGCAATCATCTCTGCACTTCCAGAATTGATGCCATACAAAGTTCAGATGACGTTAGTAATTATTTTGCTACTCACCTTTGGAAATCTTCGAGGTGTGAAAGAGGCTGGGAAAGTATTTGCCCTTCCAACCTACCTTTTTGTTGGCTCTATGGCGATCGTATTCATTACCGGTCTTGTGCGTTACTTCTCTGGAAACCTTCCGCAATACGATGTCAATGTTCCAGGGGCAGTTCCGATTGGACAAAACCAAGGATTATTAACTGCAGGTGCAATTTTTATTTTATTACGTGCATTTGCAAATGGTGGTTCTTCTTTAACTGGACTTGAAGCAATCTCAGATAG
>RGZI01000122.1 GCA_010031635.1 Actinomycetota bacterium | reverse complement strand
TATGAAGAGATGGCCGCTGAAGCTGACAAAGTACGGAAGATGGATTTTGAAGAGATTCAAATTCCACCTGGGCCACGCCTTGGAAATATTGTCGTTGAAGTTGAAAAATTAACCAAGGGTTTTGGCGATCACTTACTTTTTGATGGTCTTTCATTTTCACTTCCACGTAACGGAATTGTCGGAGTAATTGGGCCAAATGGTGCTGGAAAGACCACACTCTTTAAGATGCTTTTAGATTTAGAGAAGCCAGATGGTGGTAACGTAAAAATTGGTGAAACCGTTTCGATCTCATATGTAGATCAGGGACGTGGCGGAATCGACCCAAAGAAAAATATCTGGGAAGTTGTCTCAGACGGTTTGGATTATATGAAAGTTGGCCAAGTTGAAATTCCAAGTCGTGCATACGTTTCGACCTTTGGATTCAAAGGTCCAGATCAACAAAAACTTGCTGGCGTTCTATCTGGTGGTGAGCGAAACAGATTAAATCTTGCCCTTACCTTGAAAATGGGTGGCAACTTACTTCTTCTTGATGAGCCTACAAATGATCTCGATGTTGAAACTCTTGGAAGTTTGGAAAATGCGCTACTCAACTTCTCTGGATGTGCTGTTGTGATTTCCCACGATCGGTGGTTCCTTGATCGTGTGGCTACACACATCCTTGCCTACGAAGGGGATTCGCAATGGTTCTGGTTCGAAGGAAACTTTGAATCGTATGAGAAAAATAAAGTGGAGAGATTAGGCGCCGAAGCATCGCGCCCACATCGAGTTACTTATAGAAAGTTGACCCGCTAATGAAACATAAATTCAAATGCCAGGTCCGTTGGGGCGATCTAGATGCTTTTATGCATGTAAACAATGCCGCTTACTTAACTTACATTCAAGAAGCTCGAGTTGATTTCACGGTTTACTCACGTCAACGAGCAAATCTGAAACCTGTTTTGATTGAAATGGTAGTTGCACACGCTGATATTGATTACATCAATCCGATTTACGATGCCGGAATTGAAATAGACATCGCAGTTTGGGTATCTAAAATTGGAACATCCTCTTTCGTGTTGCAATATGAACTTTTTAAAAATGATGAGATTTACGCAAAAGCGAAAACTGTTCAAGTTACAGTCTCAATGGAAAGTAAAACTTCACGTCCAGTAAACGAAGAAGAGCGGGCATTTCTTTCTCAATATTTAATAAGCGAATAAAAGTGTCAGAAACATTTTATGAAGCAGTTGGTGGAGAAAAAGCATTTGAGCAATTAGTTTCACATTTTTATGCACTAGTTGCGATTGATCCTATTTTGCGCCCTATGTATCCAACAGATGATTTACATGGCGCAGCAATCAGATTAAAGATGTTTCTTGAGCAGTATTGGGGTGGCCCGAAGACTTATTCGGAGGAGCGGGGACATCCACGTTTGCGGATGCGTCATGCTGAGTTCAAAATCGGAACAAAAGAGCGAGATGCTTGGCTGCTCTGTATGAAAAGTGCAGTCAATGAATTGGAGATCACGAGCGATCAGCGAAATGAACTTTGGGGTTATTTAGAAGGTGCAGCACAATTTTTGATTAACTCAGAAGACTGATTACATCCGAGTAACTCTTAATCGAGCGGGTCTGGATCTTCCGGTAAAAACTGGGAAATCTTGATTACCACTTCACTCCCACGATTTTTGGCTATCCACGCGTACCCAAAATCGCTTAACTTCCCTAACGTCCGAACTGTCATTGCGGCAGCGCGATAAGAACCACCGGCAAGAGTTAATAAATCTGCGATAGCTCGTGCGCCAGATGATCGGTAACTTCCTTTTATCAACTGAACACTTTTTTCGCACTCTTCAATAGAAATCCCATGTGTAACCAAATCCGCAGTTTGGTATGCGTAGAAGTAAATTTCAGTTGATATAAGTGGTCGAAGCCAGGCCACAGATCGACGACAAAAATTGCACTCACCATCAACTAAAACAACAGTCTTTCCATTAAACGGAATTAAATTGCTCATTGAGAACGGTTTCCAACTTTTAAGATCTCGCCATTACGCAAATACCAAACGACTCCATCTTGAGCGCGAATAGTTGTTATACGCAGTCCAACATTTTCGACAATTCCTTTAACTTCAAGCAACTCAACTTCATCACCAACGCCGTATTGGTCTTCTAGCAGCATCGAAAGTCCTGCTAGTAGATCGCGAACAAATGTCTGAGCACCAAGTCCTAACGCAACACCTACGACACCAGCAGAGGTCAGTAGTGGGCCAAGGTTAATCCCCAACTCATCAAGGATTGTGGCTAATGCAATAAGTGCAGTAGTTCCACCTAGGGCGCTTCGAAGTAAAGCACCGATAGTCCTGGCACGCTCGCCAACTCGATTTGCTTTACCTTTATCTGAACGTGAAATCAATCGATTCATTGCTTTAGTAATTGCACGTGCGCCAATGAATCTGATCAATAAAGCAATAGCAATGATGGTGGTGATACGGAGTGGCGCACCGTTAAACCAATCTGAAAATGAGTTTATGAAATCATTCATTATTTAGCGCCTCCAGTTGGGGACATTCCGCTCCATTTTGAATGGAATGCCAAAGTATCTGCCGTTAAATCAATAGATCGCGTAAGTGATCTTGCTCCATGTCCAACATCAAACTCTGCGCGGATTAAAATTGGCGAATCACTAGTTGTGGAATATTGCAGGGCAGCGCACATCTTGCGTGCATGTAGTGGATCAACGCGAGTGTCACTATCAAATACAGTAAAAAGCGTTGCTGGGTAATTAACGCCTTCACGCACTTGATGATAAGGAGAGTAAGAAATCAACCACTCAAACTCTTCTTCAAT
>RGZI01000121.1 GCA_010031635.1 Actinomycetota bacterium | reverse complement strand
TGTCGGCTAGTTGATCATGGGACGTTACATATGAGACATGGTCTAAGCGCATGGGTAAATCTAACCCTATGAAAAGGGGTGCTCATTACCAACTCGGGGCGTCAAACCTGTGCGTGAAAATGCCCAGACATAAGGTATTAAGGGGGTTATAAGCCGGAAAGACCAACAAACTCGGCCTTAGAGACTTTGGCATAGACCCCGCCGACATCTGCCTCTAGAAAATAACCCTTTTTAATTGAAAAACTTCTTTGTATATCCCTTTGAACACTTTCCATCTTTTGGTATTTGAATAGTCGTAGATTTCACGCAAATGTACTCTGGAAATAAAACAGTGACTTCCCCGATAAGGGAATCTAAATCAAATTCGGCTGTTGAATTAGGGTCGGATTTCAAGAATTCCAAGAGCCCTTCAAGTGCTTGAGCATTTTGAGCCGTTGGTAATCTGAGTAAAATACTCTTAATACTGTCAGCAAACTTCTTATTAGAACTTACTAGGGCTAGTAACGTTTTAAAATTAGTGTCCTTTTTAATTAAAGTTTGTGTACTCGCCGGTAGTTTTTTAAGTTTGGATTGGAAAGAATTTATAGATTTGGACAACTTGCCTGTAAATTCTTGTGTAGATTCACTCAAACTCATTATTTCTTCAAGAGTAGATAATCCATCTTGTACTTCTGCGTTATTTGAATCCGCCTCTTCTAAAACGGCATTCATATCGTCGGCAAGTCCATTTAATGCATTAGTTTCCGCGCTAGTCGTGCGCTTGCTGGCAATTATCTGATTTGCTTTAGTTAAAACAGCTTGAGCATCTTTATCTTTACTTATGCAAATTCCATTCAGCTTTGTCTTCTTAAAAAGCGTTGAAGCAGAAGAATCAGAGATATGACTCAAGCAATCTTCTACGATCGATTTATATGAATCATAAGAATCTTTTACTACACCATAAGCATCGGTTACTTCAGCTGCAGCATCCTGAGCCGGAGTCGCCGACGTGGTGCTCGATTGTTTAATTGCGTCAGTTCTAAAGGACACTTTTTGGCCATAACCAAAGCCAAATGAATTCTTATTATAAATCTCCAAGACATATGATTGATTGGATTGCAGGTTGAGAATTGGGATTTCACGTTGGGTAAAGGCATCAGCACTGACGTCAATTTCACCGGAATCAACAATTTGGTTTGATTTTCCAAGCACTCGATAAGTTATGGTTCGTACGCCATTTAGAATTATTTGCCCGCCATCTAGATCAATTGCCATTCTCTGTTCTCCGTCGTTTGCAAAGACGTTTACTGAGTGATTGAAATTAGGCATGGTGTTGTGGTTCGTGTCATATTGTTGATTTATATAGGCTAACGTCTGATCTTCCGTATCCCAGGCACGAACAAGATTTGAGCAATAAAAACTTAAGAGGGCCTTATCTGCAGATGTTAGTTGGCCGGAATTTTCCCAATTGTAAGTTCGTGAAAATAGGTTGTATTGAGTCTTTTCAGTTAATGTATAAAAACCTAGCGCTTGAAGTGCTCTTAATCTAATCAGAAAATTTCTGTATTTAAGGTCGGTCTCCTCAGTTGAAATAACTGCTTCTGACTTAGTAATCCCCCTATTTTTGTAGTAGGTCCAATAGATATAGCTGGTGGTTATATCTTTGGGAATAGATGGAATTGCGGTTGAAAATTCTGACGGCTTCAAAAAGTTAAGAACAACTCCTTCACGAGGCTCCACGGACGCCTTGCCTGGCGTAATGTTGGAGCAATTTGATGCCACGTTATAGAGAATTCTATTTAAAGTCTCAATATCAGCCGTAGATGGATTCCCTTTGGCAAAGTAGCCAGGCGATGTTGTCCACCGAAAATTCCTTCGCCCACCTTCAAGATCTAGCGTGCCCATTTCTTTGTATGCTTCCCAGAGCTCAGAACTGATTCCTTTTGGTGAGGAGCCTGCAGCGGAAACATTTGTCATGCCAGTCAAAACTAAAATACAGGTCAGCAAGGGGATTATCGTAAATCTTGATCTAAAAAGCTTAGACATCTTCGTCCTGCCTTAACTGTCAGAATCTCTACTGAGCATAAGCATATTACCCATTTGCCAGTAATAACTTTAAAGTTGTTTAAATTTCATTAAAACCAAGGTGTCTTCATCTAGCCAACACACACATCAACGCTTCAACCGTCAGCAACGGCGCCGCGTTATGACCCAAATTAACCCTTGCCTCCATAATCGCGTTGATCTTGTTGATTGTGGCCGCTGGCTTGTTGTTAGCAGCGTAGATATTAATCTCATTTTCAAGCTCTTTATTAATCAACCCATCATTACTACCAGCCTGCACCATCATGACATCACGGTAAAAAGTGGCAATATCCAATAAAGCAGCATCAAGCCCATCGCGCACCATTCTCGTGCTGCGGGTCTTTTGTTCTTTTTCCAATTCCTTTATTGCTTTACTGCCACCTGATGCCATGCCCCGACCCGTTGCACCTTTGCCATAAGCAAGAGATAGATCATCTACTTCTTTTTCATTGTGCTCATCAGCTGCAGAATTCGCTTGCTCGGTTGCTAGATCAACCAGGCTTTGCGCTGCTGCAAAAGCAGAAGAGATTCCTTTTAATGTAAGTGGCAGGGCCATGATGGTGGTGCGGGTGTTGCGCACTGATTCATTGTTAGCTAAATATCTCGCTCGGCCAATGTGTCCTTGGCTCACTCGTGCTGCAAAATCTGCCATCGCAGGACTTATGCCATCGCGCTTTTGCAGTACTTGGGCAACGGCTGCATTCGATGGTGTGACAAGTTGTAGATGACGACAACGTGAGCGAATTGTTGGCAAAACATCATGTAATGTTGGAGCACAAAGTAACCACACAGTTCTATTTCCTGGCTCTTCGATTG
>RGZI01000013.1 GCA_010031635.1 Actinomycetota bacterium | reverse complement strand
CTTGCTTTTCTATTTAACTGAAGAAGGACAAGAAGGTCGTAATGCATTTCAAGAGAAACGTCCTCCAGATTTTGGTCGCTTCCCAAAGCGTCCGTAATTTAAATGCAACTAAAGGAAGTGCTTGATCGCACTCACATTGTTTCTATTCCGACAAAAACAAATTTCCGTGGAGTTCAGTTTCGCGAAATTGCATTGATTGAAGGCGATACTAATTGGGGGGAGTTCTCGCCATTTCTAGAGTACGAAGCAAAAGAAGCGAAGCATTGGCTAAAAAGTGCAATTGAATCTGCCGTAACTCCTTTTCAGAGTAATGGTCTAGAGCTCATTGCCGTAAATGCGACTTTACCTGCGGTAGAAATAGAGCAGGTAGCAGAAGTTCTCTCCTGGTTTCCGGGATGCAATACAGTGAAAATTAAAGTTGGTACCAAAGAAGATTTAGAGCGAATTAGAGAAGTTTTTCGAATTAACGCTAGAGCAAAGATTCGATTAGATGCAAATGGATTATGGAGTGTTTCCGAAGCCAAGAACTTTTTAGAAGGTTTAAACAATGAGTTTGGGAGTTCATTGGATTACGTTGAGCAACCTTGTCAGACGTTAGCCGAAAATCAGAAATTAAAAAATGAATTAACTTTTCCACTAAAAATTGCAATTGATGAGAATATAAGAAATGGTGGCAATCTAGAAGAGATTCTAAAAGTTGCTGATGTACTGATCATTAAAGTGGCACCCTTGGGGGGAATATCTTCATGTCTGCAACTCATAGAAAAAGTATCGATTCCAATAGTTATATCAAGTGCGCTGGAAAGTAGCGTCGGTATTTCAGCAGGGGTAGCACTTGCCGCTCACCTTCCAAGGAGAAATGAATCACCACTACCATTTGGATTGGGAACTGTAGCTTTACTTAAGGGAGATGTGGTGGCTAATCCGCTTCTTCCAGTAGATGGAAAAATTAAAGTTGAAAAAGCTAATGTTGATCTAGATAAATTAAAAAAATATTCAGTTAGTGACTTTCGAAAAATATGGTGGCACCAGCGAATCACTGATATTTATAATTTGGGATCATTATGAATCCAACCTCAGTTTTAGCAGAAGTTATTGTTGATCAATTAATTTTAAATGGTGTTAAGGAAGTTGTTATCGCACCTGGATCACGAAACGCACCGATTACTATGGCATTTTTTCGCGCATACCAAGCAGGTAGAGTTAAATTTCATACGCGAATTGACGAAAGAAGTGCAGCATTCTTAGCACTTGGAATTTCTAAGGCGACAAAGTCGCCGGCAGTAGTAATTTGTACCAGCGGAAGTGCTGCGGCAAATTTTCATCCAGCAATTCTGGAAGCTCATCACAGCGCCATAAAGTTGATTGCGATAACAGCGGATAGACCAGCACGGCTTCGTCGCACCGGATCGAATCAAACAACTAATCAAGTTGATATTTTTGGTGAGGCCGTTAACGTTTCGCTAGATATTTTTGCACCTGCAAAGCCAGAGATAGGTCAGATTGCGAAATGGCGGGGTGAAATATCAGCGGCATTACTTGAAAGTGGCCCGATTCATTTAAATCTGCAATTTGAAGAGCCGCTGATAGGTGAATTGGAGTGGGTCGAACCACTTTCTACTGGGATACCAGAGGTTGAAGAAAAGCTGGAACCGCTTCCACGCCCAATCGGGGGCTATGAAACCCATGGTGTGATTTTGGTAGGACATGATCGAGCCGAGATTTCGATAGCAGAGATTGAACTTTTAGCTGAGAAATTAGGCTGGCCGATTTTGAGTGAAGATCCACTCTCCAGCAGCAAGGTAATTCCACACGCTTCTTTGTTAGTGGGTAATTCAGAACGACGTGAGTTACTAAAACCAAAAATTGCTATGGTGATTGGCAGATTGACCTTATCTCGATCGTTGAATTCATACTTGGAGTTGGCAGATTTTAAAATAATCGTTGATTCGCGAATTGGTGAAATAGATACCGCCAGAAACGGCGATGAGATTCACCTTGCTCTTCCAGAAGTAGATCAGCAAAAGATTGATTTAGAGTGGATTGAATTATTTAATGAAGCTTCAGCTGCGATACATAGCAAGATTTCAACTCACTTAAAGAGTTGGAGTGAGCCAGCAGTAGTAAGTGAATTTGTCTCACAACTTCCTGCAAATACTGTGCTGTTTGTTTCTTCATCACGGCCGATTCGTGATATCGAAAGTTTTGCATCACCGAGAGCAGATTTGGAAACTTTTGCAAATCGCGGATTAGCTGGAATTGATGGAAATATTTCTACCGTAATAGGAATCGCACTTAATCGTAGAAAAACTTTTGCGGTAATCGGAGACCTAGCATTCCTGCATGATATAAATGGATTGTTGTTAGGTCCTGAGGAAGTTCAACCAGATTTGATAATTTTGGTTATTTCAAATGATGGGGGAGGAATATTTTCTACCTTGCCACAAAATGGTGTAGCTGGATTCGAAAGAATTTTCGGAACTCCTCATGGACGATCAATTGCAAAAGTTGCCGAAAGTTATGGAATTCCTGCTATTGAAGTTCGAACTCTTGAGGCATTGGGAGCACAGATCGCTCGCGATACAAAGGGAATTCGAGTCATAGTTGCGCTGATGCCCGATCGTGAAAGTAATGCCAAATTACTAAAGCAGATTTCAAGTGATTTAGATTGATTTAGAGTAATTAAATTAATTTAGTAAGTTTCTAACGCCTCGCGTATTGGAAGCAGCTTTGCTTGGCTTTCGGCATACTCTTTTTTTGGATCAGAACCGGCAACAATTCCACAGCCAGCAAAAAGTCGAATCTGTTTTTGATTATTTGCATCAATTTGGGCACACCTAAGCGCAATTCCCAACTCTCCTTCACCTCGTGAATCAATCCAACCGACGGGGCCGGCGTATCGCCCACGTGACATACCTTCAAGTTCGATAATAACTTTTTTTGCAATCTCTCGCGGAGTTCCACAAACTGCTGCTGATGGATGAAGGACTTCAGCCAATGCAAAAAGGTCAGCCGGTGTCAACGAATCGCTGATTACACCAGTTACATCAGTAGCCAGGTGCATAACATTTGCTAAGTGAAGTACAAAAGGTGATTCTGGAATATTTGTCGATGAACAAAATGGCATTAGCGATTGAGTGACAGATTGAACAGCATATTTATGTTCTTCTAAATCTTTTGAAGATCTCGCCAATGAACCAGCTAAAGCTAAATCGTGTTCATCATCTCCAGTGCGTTGAATAGTTCCAGCGAGAACTCTTGAAGTTACTAGACCTTTATTTAATCGCACCAGCAGCTCAGGAGTTGCACCTACTAGACCATCAACATTGAAAATCCAGGTGGCTGAGTATTTCTGGGCTAGCTTGAGCATAATGTGGCGGGCATCAAAAGGCAGATCCGAATGTGCAGTTAAATCTCGAGCTAAAACAACTTTATCTAGCTCGCCAGCCGTAATCCTTTCTACTGCTTGAGCAACAATCTTTTCCCAAGCATGAGGTTCTAGTGCACCGCCCGCCCAAGATAAATTCAACGGTGCTTCTGGTTTTGGATATTCAAGAATTTCAGGTTTTGGAAAATCTCCAATCCAAGTTAACCAACTTTTGCCATTACGTTGCCCGATGATAATTTTTGGAATCACCACCACACTTTTTTCAGCTGGATCAAAGGAGGCGGAAATGAAAGCAATTGGTCCAGTTCCAGATAGATGCAAATCATCAGCAACAATAAATTTTGCTAATTTTGCCTGCCACCAGGCACGCATTTGATCAAATCTATCTCCGCTAGAACCTGTGCCAACTTCAAACCGTTCAAATTCGCCGATACCAATTACGCCATCGCCGCCGCGAATCCACGCCAATGATTTTGTTTCAGGCAAATGCTTTAGTAAGTCCAGCCCGTGACTTATCTCAATTGTTTTTACCGGTATTGAATTCACGAACGACGTTTATCCACAACTTTCCAAATCGCTGGAAGGGTTACAGCAGCAAGTGAAAGTTTTATTGCTTCGCCGAGTATAAATGGAGTGAAACCTTTACTAATGGTCCAAGACCAATTTTGGCCAGTTGCATGTTGCAACCAAATTAATCCAGGAATAAAAGTTAAAACTTCACCAATTAACATTGCTGGTAACGCGGTACGAAAACGAGCATCCCATTTTTTATTTGCTAGATAACCAAGAACTAGAGCAGTTAAAACCATTCCAGCTAGGTAACCACCAGTTGGTCCTACTAATTTTGCAAAACCTGATCCGCCATTTGAGAAAATCGGAGCGCCTGCGGCACCGATTGCTAAATAAAGTGCGACGGTAGAAATGCTTAACGCTGGACCATAACTTGCGCCGATTAAAAGTACGCCAAGAGTTTGGCCAGTAACTGGGACTGGTGATCCAGGAACTGGGATTGCGATTTGGGCCATGATTGCCAAAAAGCCGGCACCGCCCAATGCCAGTAATGAATTCGTAAGTGAGTTTGCACGAGGGAAAAGTGCAGCTCTCAAAGTGAGTGGTGCAATCGGAAGTGTGGTCATGGTCATTCCCTTCTCGAAGAACTCGCTTTTCGGCTGGCTAGCGAATTGCTAATGAATTGGCATTAAAAGCATTACCGGGCAAAGATATACGCATGGCCGGCCCGAACCTCAATAAAGTTCCCTTTGATATCGCCAAGATGTTTGATGGGGTTGCCCGCCGGTATGACATCGTCAACGATATTTTGAGTTTGGGACAGACCAAAGCATGGCGCGGGGCAGTAACAGGCTCAATTGAACCAAAGCCCGGCATGCTGATTTTGGATTTGGCAGCTGGGACCGGAAGCTCTACCGCCCCTTTGGTGGCTGCCGGCGCAGTTGCGATTCCCTTGGATTTCTCACTTGGGATGCTCAAAGTTGGTCGAAAAAGGCACCCAAATCTGCCTTTCATGGCAGGAGATGCCCTGGCTTTGCCCTTCAAGGAGAACTGCTTTGATCTGACAACTATCTCTTTCGGGCTGCGCAACGTGGCTGATCCCAAGGCAGCATTAATTGAGGCGCTTCGAGTTACCGCCCCCGGCGGATCTCTGCTGGTCTGTGAGTTTTCACATCCAACTTTTGCCCCATTTCGGGCGCTCTACCTCAAATACCTGATGCGGGCCTTGCCGGCAATCGCCAGCCGTACCTCATCCAACCCAGAGGCTTATATATATCTAGCTGAGTCGATCCAGGCTTGGCCAGATCAAAGCGCGCTCGCCGCTCAAATCAGTGCAGCCGGATGGAGTCAAGCCTCATGGCAAAATCTGAGTTTTGGGATTGTGGCGATCCATCGGGCCAGAAAACCGAAGTAATTAGCCAAACCCGCAGAAAGGTAATGTAGGTAACACTAGCCGTGGAATTCTAGATGGAGTTGCCCCTCTAGAATTAAGAAAGAGCATTAGATCAGGTCAAATCGCTGGCGGTTTTTCGTTTTTAGCAGAAGGGCGTGTGGATGAATCCCTACCTTCCGATTATTGCAATTGGTGCTGTGGGGTTTGGCTTCGCAGCATTTTCAGTAGTCGCCGCAGCAATTTCGGGCCCACGACGTTACAACCGTTCAAAAATTGATGCATATGAGTGTGGCATTGAGCCAACTCCGCAAGCTGCCGGTGGTGGAAGATTTCCAGTTAAGTATTTTCTAACTGCAATGTTATTTATAATTTTTGATATTGAAATTGTTTTCCTTTATCCATGGGCAGTTTCATTTGACCAACTCGGCTTATTTGGAATTGTTGAAATGTTTTTATTTATCTCCACAGTATTTATTGCATACGGTTATGTTTGGCGCCGTGGTGGGCTGGAGTGGGATTAAATGGGCATTGAAGAAAAATTACCAAGTGGCTTTCTGTTAACTTCAGTTGAAAAACTTGCAGGGTACATGCGAAAAAATTCGCTTTGGCCAGCAACTTTTGGTTTGGCATGTTGCGCAATTGAAATGATGGCAGCAGGCGCAGGTCGTTACGACTTAGCTAGATTTGGAATGGAAGTTTTTCGTGCTTCCCCACGCCAAGCTGATTTAATGATTGTTGCCGGTCGCGTTAGTAACAAAATGGCTCCGGTTCTTCGACAGATTTATGATCAAATGGCAGAACCAAAATGGGTAATTGCTATGGGAGCGTGCGCCTCTTCTGGTGGAATGTTTAACAATTACGCAATTGTGCAGGGCGTAGATCATGTTGTTCCTGTTGACATTTACCTACCTGGTTGTCCGCCACGACCTGAGATGTTGATGGATGCAATTTTGAAATTACATGAGCAAATTGGTAATGAAAAACTTGGAATTAATCGCGAGATGATTGTGCGCGAAGTTGAAGCAGCAGCACTTGCAGCTCTCCCAACTCACCAGATGAAGGGATTGTTGGCGTGAGTGATATCGCAAAAAGTGCGCCTAAACTTTCCGATCGTGGTGCTTTTGGAGTTAGCGGAACTGGAGATACATCCGGTTACGGAGGCTTAGTACTGAAGGGTGTTCAAGTTGGATCAAGTGAGCGTCCATTCGGAACTTACTTTGATGAAGTTTTAGATGATTTAGAACGTGCCTATCCAAGTTTTAGTGATGCAATTGAAAAAGTTATAGTCGATCGCGGAGAATTAACACTTCATGTTAAAAGTTCTCGGCTATTAGAAGTTGCACTGATTTTGCGTGATGAATTGAAATTTGAAATGTGCATGGGAGTTAGCGGTGCACATTACCCAAGCGAAATGGGGCGTGAATTACATGCTCTATACCCATTGCTTTCATTAACGCGCAACCAAAGAATTCGCTTAGAAGTTTCTGTTTCTGACAGCAGTCCACATATTCCATCGCTTGTTGAAATTTGGGCCTCAAACAATTGGCAAGAGCGTGAAACTTACGACATGTTTGGAATTATTTTTGATAATCATCCAGCGTTAACAAGAATCATGATGCCAGATGATTGGCCTGGTCATCCGCAACGTAAAGATTATCCACTTGGTGGAATTCCAGTCGAATACAAAGGCGCAACTATTCCACCACCAAATGAGCGCAGGTCTTACCGATGACCTCCTTTAATACTTTCAATACTTTCAATACTTCTAATCAAAACTCAGACCCATATGCATCAGTACGAGAAACTACTGAAGGTCGGGTTTACTCGGTAACAGGTGGAGATTGGGATGATCTCGTAACAGAGATCGGCGCAACACAGGAAGAACGTGTAGTAGTAAATATGGGACCTCAGCATCCTTCAACACATGGCGTGCTTCGATTGATTTTAGAACTTGAAGGAGAGACCGTCACTGAAGTTCGCTGTGGGATTGGATACCTTCACACGGGAATTGAAAAAAATATTGAGTACCGCAATTGGACTCAGGGAGTAACTTTCGTAACTCGCATGGATTACCTTGCGCCATTTTTTAATGAAGCTGCTTACTGTCTTGCAGTAGAAAAATTATTAGGGATTACAGATCAGATTCCAGAACGCGCATCAATTATTCGTGTGATGCTGATGGAGTTCAACCGCATCTCTTCACATTTAGTCGCATTAGGTACCGGGGCACTTGAACTTGGTGCACTTTCACCAATGATTTTTGCATTCCGTGAACGTGAATTGATTTTGAATGTTTACGAAATGATTACCGGACTACGGATGAACAGTGCTTACATTCGCCCTGGTGGCATAGCGATGGACTTGCCAGAAGACTCAATTCCAAAATTACGTGAAATAGTAAAAGAACTTCGGACAAATTTGAAAGATACTGAAAAACTTCTCGTTGGAAATACTATCTGGATGAAGCGAACTGTCGGAGTTGCTTATTTAGATTTACCAGGTTGCATTTCACTTGGAGTTACCGGACCAGTATTACGCTCTACTGGTTTGCCATGGGATTTACGCAAAACTCAACCATATTGTGGTTATGAAAATTATGATTTTGATGTTGTCACTGCTGATAGTTGCGATGTATATGGTCGCTTTTTGATCCGTATCTATGAGATGGAACAATCTTTACGGATAATCGAGCAGGCGCTAGATAAATTGAAACCAGGGCCAGTGATGGTTGCTGATAAAAAAATTGCTTGGCCGGCACAATTAGCATTAAGTGGAGATGGGCTTGGAAACTCCTTGGATCATATTCGCGAGATTATGGGAAGCTCGATGGAATCATTAATTCATCACTTTAAATTAGTTACCGAAGGTTTTAGAGTGCCAGCCGGCCAAGCGTATGCAACCGTCGAATCACCTCGCGGTGAATTAGGCGCGCAGGTTATTTCTGATGGTGGAACAAAACCTTATCGAGTGCATTTCCGTGACCCATCTTTTAATAATCTTCAAGCAACATCAGCAATGTGCGAAGGAAGTTTGATTGCAGATGTTGTTGCTGCAGTTGCGTCCATCGATCCTGTTATGGGCGGAGTTGATCGCTAATGAGTTATGACGAAAAAACTAATGGACTGATGGATGCCATCATTGCGCGTTACCCAAGGTCACGTTCAGCAATTATGCCAATGTTGCATTTAGTTCAATCTCGCGATGGTTTTGTTACTCCAGCTGGAATTGAATTTGTTGCTGAAAAACTTGGATTAACCACAGCTGAAGTTTATGCAGTTGCTACTTTCTATTCCCAATATAAACGCAAACCAGTTGGCGAATACCATGTTGGGGTGTGCACAAATACTTTGTGCGCCGTTATGGGTGGGGATGCAATTTTTGCAGGCCTCAAAGATCACCTAGGCGTAGCAAATGATGAAGTAACAAGTGATGGAAAAATTTCAGTAGAACATATCGAATGTAATGCAGCATGTGACTATGCCCCAGTCGTTATGGTCAACTGGGAATTTTTCGATAATCAAACCGTTGAGAGTGCAAAAACTTTGGTAGATGATTTGCGGAGTGGAAAAAATCCTGCCCCAACTCGTGGAGCAAATAAGGTTTCTACATTTAAAGAAACCTCTGAGTTGTTAGCTGGATTCAATGATGGCCATGCTGAAGAAGGCGTTCAAGCTGGCCCTGCCACACTTTTAGGTTTGAAAATAGCAAAAGAAATGGGTGCTTAATTATGGGTAAATTAACACCAGTTCTTTCAGCGCATTGGGATGACAAAGACTCTTTTACTATCGCGGGTTACTCACGGCACGGTGGCTACTCATCACTTAAAAAAGCTTTGGCTATGGAACCAGATGCGGTGATTCAAGTTGTGAAAGATTCTGGATTACGAGGCCGCGGAGGTGCTGGCTTCCCGACTGGAACCAAATGGGGATTTATTCCACAAGGGGATAATCGTGAGCATTACTTTGTAGTTAATGCTGATGAATCTGAGCCAGGTACTTGTAAAGACACACCACTGTTGATGGCTAATCCACATGTATTAATTGAAGGAATAATTATTGGCTCCTACGCTATTAGAGCTAACCATGCATTTATTTATATCCGCGGTGAAGTTTCACATGTCATACGCCGTTTACTTCAGGCAATTGAGGATGCTTATAAAGCTGGCTTCCTTGGTAAAAATATTCTTGGAACTGGTTTTAATCTAGAACTTACTTTGCACATCGGCGCAGGTGCTTATATTTGTGGCGAAGAGACTGCACTACTTGATTCATTAGAAGGTTTCCGTGGACAACCAAGACTCCGACCACCATTTCCAGCCATCGCTGGACTTTATGCCCGGCCAACGGTTGTAAATAATGTTGAGTCTGTTGCATCAGTACCTGCCATTATTGAAAAAGGTGCGGAATGGTTTAGTTCCATTGGAACTGAGAAGAGCAAGGGCTTTACCTTGTACTCACTCTCGGGACATGTTAAAAACCCAGGACAGTTTGAAGCACCTCTTGGAATTACTTTGCGTGAATTACTAGATCTTGCCGGCGGAATTCGTAATGGAAATAAATTAAAGTTCTGGACACCTGGCGGATCCTCGACGCCAATTTTTACTGATGAGCATTTAGATACACCGCTTGATTACGAATCTGTATCAGCAGCAGGATCAATGCTTGGAACTAAGGCGTTACAAATTTTTGATGAAACAACTTGCATTTTGCGAGCAGTATTGCGTTGGACTGAGTTTTATAAGCATGAATCTTGTGGCAAATGCACACCATGTCGTGAAGGCACTTGGTGGCTTGTTCAAATGTTGCGCGATCTTGAAAATGGTATTGGCACCGAAGCAGATCTCATCAAGTTGTTAGACATCTGCGAAAATATTGGTGGACGTTCATTCTGCGCACTTGCAGATGGAGCAATTGCACCGATTATCTCTTCATTAAAATATTTCCGTGATGATTATTTAGCACACTTCAAACATGGTGGTTGCCCTATTGATCCTGTCGCATCAACTTTATTTGTAACTGCAAAGGCAGGTGCTTGATGACTACCGTTGACTCAGGTCGCGCAGAATCAGCAGTTGCACCGGTCGAGCAGATAAATTTGATTATTGATGGATTTGAAGTAACTGTTCCAAAAGGCACTTTAGTAATCCGTGCTGCGGAACAACTTGGAATTCAGATTCCACGTTTTTGCGATCACCCACTTCTTGCTCCAGTCGGTGCCTGCCGTCAATGTCTGGTAGATATTGAAATAAATGGCCGTGCTTTTCCGAAGCCACAAGCCTCTTGCACAATTCCGGTAGAAAACGGAATGATTGTAAAAACCCAATTAACTTCTGAGGTTGCTCAAAAAGCACAAGAAGGCGTAATGGAGCTTTTATTAGTAAACCACCCTCTTGATTGTCCAGTTTGCGATAAAGGTGGCGAGTGCCCACTACAAAATCAAGCTATGAGTACTGGTCAAAGTGAATCAAGATTTGAAGGAACGAAGCGAACATTTGAAAAGCCAGTAAATATCTCATCACAAGTATTGCTTGACAGAGAACGTTGTATTTTATGTGCTCGCTGCACACGTTTTTCAGAAGAGATTGCCGGCGACGCTTTCATCTCTCTAAATGAAAGAGGAGCACTTCAGCAAGTTGGTATCTACGAAAAAGATCCATTTGAATCATATTTTTCTGGAAATACTGTCCAAATCTGTCCAGTTGGCGCACTTACCGGCTCTGCATATCGTTTCCGCTCACGTCCCTTTGATTTAGTTTCTACACCAAGTGTTTGTGAGCATTGCGCATCAGGTTGTTCATTACGTACTGATGTGCGTAGGAATAAAACCCTTCGCAGACTTGCCGGTGATGACTCAAATGTTAATGAAGAGTGGAATTGCGACAAAGGTCGTTGGGCATTCCAATACACGATGGCTAAAGATCGAATTGCAAATCCATTGATTCGCGAAAATGGGCAACTACGTGAAGCATCTTGGCCAGAGGCGCTAGCCGCAGCTGCTGCAGGATTAAAAGATAAACGTGCTGGCGTACTAGTTGGCGGACGTTCAACAGTTGAAGATGCTTACGGTTATGCGAAATTTGCACGAGTAGCTTTAAATACAAATGACATTGATTTCCGCTCACGGCCTCATTCTCAAGAAGAAACAGATTTCTTAGCGGCACATGTAGTTGGCTCAAAAGTTAATTATCAAGATATTGATACAGCGGATCATGTTGTTCTTGTTGGCTTCGAACCTGAAGAAGAGTCCCCAATTATTTTCTTGCGAATCAGAAAGCAAGTTCAGAAGCGTGCGTTAGAAGTTACGGCGGTCACTCCATATCTTTCGCGCGGGTTTAAGAAGTTAAATGCAAAGGCAGTATTGACAGCACCGGGTCAGGAAGCTACGGCATTAAATGGTTTATCACTAACAAATAAATCAATCATTATCTCTGGTGAACGTTTAGCTGAATCAGCTGGTGGTCTATCGGCAGTTGTTCAACTAGCAAATAAGAGTGGCGCAAAAATTGCTTGGGTTCCACGACGTGCTGGTGAGCGTGGAGCCATCGAAGTAGGTGCAATTGGAAACTTGTTACCTGGTGGCCGACCAGTAAGCGACACAACTGCTCGAGTTGACCTTGCTGCAGCATGGGGAATCGATTCACTTCCTGCAGAAATTGGAAAAAGTGCGGATCAAATCTTGGCAGCAGCAAATGCTGGTCAATTAGAAGCTTTGGTAATTGGTGGAGTCGATCCATTTGATATGCAACAGCCATCAGTTAAGGCTTTAGAAAAAACTTTTATCGTCTCTCTTGAAATGCGCCCAAGTGCTATCACAGAGTTTGCAGATGTGATTTTTCCAATCGCAGCGGTCACTGAAAAATCTGGTTCATTTATGAGTTGGGCCGGCGCTTCTCGTTCCTTTGAAAAAGCAGCACCCGATGCAGATCATCGAAGTGATGCTTATGTGCTCTCAATACTGTCAGATGCAATGGGAACCCCAATTAATTTAACGGGTTCAAAAGCTGCTGCGAAAGAAATTGCAGCGGTAGGTTCTTGGGATGGCGCGCGAGCAACATTTACGGCAACTCATACCAAAAATCTGCACGAAGGAGTAGTTCTTGCAACTTGGCGTCACCTATTAGATAACGGTTCGCTCCAAGCTAATGAGCAAAATTTGGCGGGCACAGCACGTAAAAATCTTGCCCGAGTAAGTGCAAAATTTGCAACTGAACTCGGAGTAAAAAATGGTGATCTGGTAACGGTTTCGACGGATAGAGGTTCACTAGCACTTCCGATTGAAGTTAGCGAAATTTTAGATGGCGTAATTTGGTTGCCACGCAATGGAGTTGGCGCCGAGTCACTTCGAATTCTTGGCGCACTCAATGGCGACGGAGTAAAGGTGCGTAAAGGAATATGAGAGAAATAATCCTTGACGATCCACTTTCAATAGTTATCCTAAAAGCAGTAATAATCTTTGTAATCTGTTTAGTTTCAACAATCATGGCCGTATGGGGCGAACGGCGACTTGTTGCTCGCATGCAGATGCGCCTTGGACCAAACCGCGTTGGAAAGTTTGGAGTTTTGCAGGGATTGGCTGATGGAGTAAAACTTGCGCTTAAAGAAGATTTAATCCCAGCAGCTGCTGACAAGGTTGTCTTTATTATTGCGCCAATTATTAGCGCGACTACATGTTTCATGGCTTTCGCAGTAATTCCAATGACCGGTGAAATTACTTTGTTTGGTGAGAAAACCTCACTCCAATTGACTGATATTTCAGTCGGAGTTTTGTACATTCTCTCAATTGCCTCTATTGGTGTTTATGGAATTGTTTTAGCCGGCTGGTCCTCTGGATCTACCTACCCTCTACTAGGTGGATTGCGATCAAGTGCACAAGTAATCTCATATGAAATCGCGATGGGACTCTCACTCGTGGCAGTCTTTTTGTATGCAGGATCGATGTCCACAATAGATATCGTCAATTCGCAAAGTTCATGGTGGTTTGCAGTAACTCTCTTCCCATCCTTTGCGATCTACACAATCTCAATGGTGGGTGAAACTAATAGGGCGCCATTTGATTTAGCAGAAGCAGAAGGAGAACTTGTCGGCGGATTCCACACTGAATATTCCTCTCTTAAGTTTGCCTTATTTTTCTTAGCTGAATATGTAAATATCATTGGAGTATCTGCCTTAGCGACAACTTTATTCTTAGGTGGTTACCATGCACTTCCTGGTCTTGGATTTACTGAAAGTTGGCTCGGAGGTTGGTTCACTTTCTTCTGGTTCTTCGCAAAAATCCTATTCTTCTTCTTTATCTTTGTCTGGCTTCGTGGAACATTGCCAAGATTACGATACGACCAGTTTATGAAATTTGGCTGGAAAGTATTAATTCCAGCAAATGTTATTTGGATCATGGTCGTCGCGGTTTTGCGGTATTTTTCAAATCAGGGAACATCGCGTTCGGTCATAATTGCATTTGCAGGTGGAGTAATTTTGATTTACTTACTTGCCAGCATGATTTGGGAACGTGCAGCAAAGAATCGGGCTGAAACTGTGGAGTCTCGTCCTGTCCCTGCAGCGCCATCTTTCCCAATTCCAAAACTTCCAATGGAAATTTCTACTATTTCTGTTCCAAGAGCCGGGCAAGAAGGAGTAATCCATGAGTGACCTAGCCAAGAAGCAGGATCTATCTGCTGTCGAATACACAGATATTTCAATTGGAAATGAAAACGCAAAACCATTTTTGACGCAACTAAAAGGTTTTTGGGTAACTTTCGCAATGATGTTCCGAAAAGTTAATACTGTGCAATATCCGGAAGTTAAAGAACCGACAGCTGCTCGTTTTCATGGTCGGCATCAGTTAAATCGCCACCCTGATGGGCTAGAAAAATGTATTGGTTGTGAATTGTGCGCATGGGCTTGTCCAGCAGATGCAATTTTGGTTGAGGGTGGACACAACACAGATGAACTTCGGTACTCACCTGGTGAACGCTTTGGTGCGGTCTATCAGATTAATTATTTGCGTTGTATTTTCTGCGGTCTCTGTATCGAAGCTTGCCCAACTCGTGCACTTACTATGACAAATGAGTATGAGTTAGCCGACGATGATCGGGCTAAGTTAATTTTTGAAAAATCTGATCTACTTGCACCACTCCAACCGGGGATGATTGAGGCACCACACCCTTACTACCCTGGCACTGATGATCAAGATTATTATCATGGAAAAGTAAAATCTGCACATCCGTCACAAATAAATAATGGCCAGGTGAAGTAATGAACTTTGCCGCAATAGTCCAAGATCAGAGTTCACAGGCCGAAGCAGTTTTATTTTACTTATTAGCGCCAATCACAGTGTTAAGCGCAGTGGGAATGCTGTTAGTAAAAAAAGCAGTTCATTCAGCACTTTTGCTTGCTGCAGTAATGATCTCACTAGCAATTTTTTATATTTTAAATGAAGCCCCATTTTTAGGAATTGTGCAAATAATTGTTTATACCGGCGCGGTAATGATGCTCTTCTTATTTATCTTGATGCTTGTAGGAGTTGATTCGGCGGATTCATTAGTTGAAACAATCAAGGGTCAGCGGATTCTTGGGATTATTGCTGCTGTCGGCGTAGGTGGATTACTAATTGCCTTAGTTTCAAGAGGAAATCTTGGCCACCGATTCTTTGGCCTTGAGATGGCAAATGGTGAAGGTAATGTGCAAGGAATTGCAAAGTTAATTTTCGGACAATATGTATGGCCATTTGAAGTCGTGTCAGCATTACTTATTACTGCAGCCCTTGGTGCCATGGTGCTGGCACATCGTGAACCAGACAGTGACAAGAAAGATCAACGTGCGTTATCCGAAGATCGCGTGCGCCAGAACTCACAACCGGTGGCTGGCTTGCCCGGTCCGGGAACTTTTGCTCGTCACAACGCAGTTGATATCCCAGCACTCCTACCTGATGGAACGGCTGCTGATCTATCGGTTTCAGATGTAATTGCCGCACGTGGCCATCTGGCTAAACCAGGGGATTTCAAATTTATCGAAACTTCTGATGATGATAGAGAGGGGAATTAATCATGAATCCCATGAATTACATATATCTCTCTTGCATCCTTTTTTCACTTGGTGCTGCCGGTGTCTTGCTAAGACGCAATGCAATAGTCGTTTTTATGTGTATTGAATTAATGCTAAATGCTGCAAACCTTGCTTTCGTGACTTTCTCGCGCATGAATGGAACTCTCGATGGTCAGATAGTTGCCTTTTTCACTATGGTTGTTGCCGCATGTGAAGTAGTTGTAGGGCTAGCAATTATCGTCACTATTTATCGTTCGCGCCGATCTGCCTCAGTGGATGATGCAAGACTGTTGAGGCTCTAATGAGTTTAGGAACAAGCGATACTTTAGTTTACTTAATTGCAATTCCATTATTTAGTTCAGCCTTTTTACTACTTGGCGGTCGCGCACTAGATCGAGTCGGACACTTGATTGGTACCGCAGCTTCTGCGAGTTCATTTGTTGTGGCGTTAATTGAATTAAACAAAATGTTTGCACGCGATGCCGAGAGTCGTGGTGTAACTCAACATCTATTCACTTGGATCAATGTTGGATCTTTTCAGGTAGATGCAACATTGTTGCTTGATCAACTTTCTATCTGTTTTGTACTTCTGATTACTGGTGTTGGAACGTTGATCCACATCTACTCCATCTCATACATGGCACACGATATTGACCGCCGCCGCTTTTTCGCTTTCCTTAACCTCTTCATTGCAGCAATGCTCTTATTAGTCCTTGGTAATTCATACCTAAATCTCTATGTTGGGTGGGAAGGCGTAGGTCTTGCCTCATACCTATTAATAGGTTTCTGGAATCAAAAGCCAACTTATGCGACTGCAGCAAAAAAAGCATTTGTTGCTAACCGAGTTGGCGATGTAGGTCTTTCGCTGGCGGTAATGATCGCATTTGTGCAATTTGGTTCAGTTACTTTTGATGGGGTTGCAAAGGGAATTGCGGCCGGGTCAGCAAGTTCAACTGCGCTCAACGCAATGGGAGCGGCAATTTTGCTCGCGGCTGTTGGAAAATCAGCGCAATTTCCATTACAGGCTTGGCTTGGCGATGCAATGGCCGGTCCTACTCCAGTTTCAGCATTGATTCATGCTGCAACAATGGTTACTGCAGGCGTCTACTTAATATCTAGATCAAATTTTGTTTTTGATAATGCACCTACAGCACAACTTCTAGTAGTAATTGTTGGAGCAGTAACCCTGCTATTTGGTGCGGTTATTGGCATGGCTAAAGATGACATTAAGAAAGCATTAGCAGCATCAACCATGTCGCAGATCGGTTACATGATTTTAGCAACTGGTCTCGGACCAGCTGGCTATGCCTTTGCAATGATGCACTTGCTTACGCACGGATTCTTTAAAGCTGGAATGTTCCTCGGTGCCGGTTCAGTTATGCACGGAATGAATGATGAAGTGGATATGCGTAAATACGGAGCACTTCGTAAAGTTATGCCAATAACTTTCGCGACATTTGGTCTGGGATATTTAGCAATTATTGGAATCCCACCATTTGCTGGCTTCTATTCAAAAGACAAAATTATAGAAACTGCTTTTAATGCTGGTGGCAGTAAAGGAATCATTCTTGGTTGCGTAACTTTGCTCGGAGCAGCTATTACTGCGTTTTACATGACGCGCGTAATGTTGATGACTTTCTTTGGTACCAAGCGTTGGGATTCTGCAGCACATCCACATGAGTCTCCCTGGTTAATGACAGTGCCGATGATTTTTTTGGCAATAGGTTCCATTACAGCCGGATTTATTTTTAGCAATGGTGATCGATTAAAGAACTTTTTAGCACCTGTTGTAGATAAAGAGCATCATGAACATGAAACTGAACTATTGGCACCAATAGTTGTCACCGGTCTTGCGATGTTTGCAGTGGCGATTGGTATTTCGATCGCATTTGCAAAATATGGTCGTAAAACAATTCCAGCATCAGCGCCAACTGATGTCACGGTGTGGACGAAAGTTGCACGTCGAGATCTATTGCAAGATGATTTCAATGAGAGCGTATTTATGCGTCCAGGGCAATCACTAACACGGGTACTTGCATTCCTTGATAAGAGAGTAGTTGATGGTGCAGTTAGCGGTGTAGGTGCAATGACGCTTCGATTGGCTGGCGATCTTCGAAAGACACAAACCGGATATGTTCGATCTTATGCGCTGCTTATCTTGCTTGGAACAGTTGCCATCCTCACCGCAATTTTGGTGGTAACGCTATGAACTCCTTAACTATTTTGGGCTTACTTCCACTTGTTGGAAGTGCTGCATTATTTTTACTTCCTAAAGGTAGCGATTTGCTTGCTAAACAAGTTGCACTTGGTGCTTCCATAGTTGTGGCAATTGCTGGATTAGGAATGGCATTTTCATTTGATCGTTCTGCCACTGGTTTTCAATTTGTTGAGCAGCATCAATGGATTCCGGCTTTCGGAATTAACTACGCTTTAGGTGTAGATGGAATCTCGCTGTTATTGATTTTGCTAGCACTGGTCCTAACTCCAATAGTTATATTGGCATGTTGGAATGAAGCTGAAGGTGGACGTTGGTCAGTAAAGAACTTCTTCGGGCTAATTTTAATTCTTGAAACGATGATCGTTGGAGTTTTTGCTGCCACTGACATTTTTCTCTTTTACGTCTTCTTTGAAGCGATGCTGATTCCGGTTTACTTCCTCATTGGTGGATATGGCACCGGAGCTAGAGCCGCCGCAGCAGTTAAATTCTTGCTCTACTCATTATTTGGTGGATTATTGATGCTCGCATCAATAATTGGCTTGTATGTCATTAGTGGAAATCAATTGAAGGCTCCCACCTTTGATATCACTGTGCTGTCACAATTATCAATTGACCCAGTGACTCAGCGAATGCTGTTCCTTGGCTTCTTTGTTGCATTTGCGATTAAAGCTCCATTATGGCCATTCCATACTTGGTTACCTGATGCTGCTCGCGCTGCCACCCCTGGAACATCAGTTCTACTTCTTGGAGTACTGGACAAAGTTGGTACATATGGAATGATCCGCTTCTGTCTATCGCTTTTTCCAGAAGCATCAAAAGAGTTTGGCCCAACAATTATTGTGCTCTCCTTAATATCAATTTTCTATGGGGCTTTTTTGGCTATTGCTCAAGGTACCTCATCGGGTGATGGAAATATTAAGGCTTTGATTTCTTATACATCTATCTCGCACTTTGGATTTATAACTCTCGGCATCTTTGCATTCACAGAGCAATCGCACTCTGGCGCTACTTTGTACATGATTAATCATGGCTTCTCAACCGCCGCATTATTCTTGATTGCAGGGTGGATGATCTCGCGTCGTAAATCTGAGCGAATTTCAGATTTCGGTGGTTTGCAAAGAGTTACACCGATAATGGCTTGGTCATTTTTTATCGCTGGAATGTCCAGCTTGGCATTGCCTGGGCTCTCATCTTTCGTGAGCGAATTCCTGGTCCTAGTTGGAACATTTGCCCGTTATCCAATTCCAGCAATTATCGGAACTATTGGAATTATTTTTGCAGCACTTTATATTTTAATTCCAGTTCAACGTGCTTTGCATGGCCCTACAACGCCAGGGAATGAAAACTTAACTGACTTAACTTTGCGCGAAAAAGTTTCTATTACTCCTGTCATAGCGGTAATAATTTTCTTTGGTTTCTATCCGCAACCTTTATTAGATGTAATCAATCCTGCGGCTAGTGCAACGCTTTCAGCCCTGCAAATTACCGGAATTATGGGAGGAAAGTAATGAACGGTCCAAATATTGAATACGGAATACTTGGTCCTATTCTTATTGTTTTGGCAGCAGCGCTAATTGGAGTGCTCATTGAGGCATTTATTTCCAGTCGCTACCGTTATATTTTGCAAACCGGAACTGCTTTTGCTGGGGTTGCTTTAGCGTTCTTACAACTTGTCTTGATTCGCCACACAAGTTCAAAGGCAGCCGTAAGTTCGATGTCAATTGATGGAGTTGCAATAGTCTTACAAGGGTCAGTACTAATTTTTGGTTTCTTAGGCTTACTATTAATTGCAGAGCGCGGCTTTCAATCCTTTACCGCGCAGGCTGCGGCAATTCCAGGTTCAAATGAAGAACAAAAAGCCCTGATCTCCGGCTTACAGCAAACTGAAGTTTTCCCACTTACTCTTTTTGCAATTTCTGGAGCGATGCTTTTCCCAGCAGCTAATGATTTATTGACTCTTTTTGTATCTTTAGAAGTTTTGTCACTTCCGCTCTATTTGATGGCTGGACTCTCACAACGTCGCAGATTGCTTTCCCAGGAAGCAGCACTTAAGTACTTTTTATTGGGCGCATTTGCATCTGCATTCTTCCTATTTGGTTCAGCATTTATTTATGGCCAAGCCGGCAGTACTACTTTTGACGGAATCCGTAAATCAATTGTGGAATCAGGTGGAAGCGACCAATTTTTGCTAGTCGGTTTAGCTTTACTTACAGTTGGATTGCTATTTAAAGTATCGGCGGCTCCATTTCATGCTTGGACTCCAGATGTTTATCAAGGTTCACCAACTCCAGTGACCGCCTTTATGGCGGCTGTAACCAAAGTTGCTGCATTTGGTGCTGCTATTCGGATCTACTACTTTGCAGTTGGCGGTTTGGTTTGGAGTTGGCGCCCAATTTTGATTGCAATTTCAATTGCAACTATGGCGATCGGCACAGTTATTGCGATTGCGCAAAAAGATGTTAAGCGGGTGCTTGCATACTCTGCAATTGCGCACTCCGGTTTCTTATTAACTGGAATTATTGCTTTGAGTAAAGATGGCTTGAATGCGACTTTGATTTATTTGTTTACTTATGGCTTTACCACAATTGGAACTTTTGCAATTGTAACTTTGGTGCGGGACTCTGGTGGCGAAGTTAGTGATTTGAACCGCTGGGTAGGGCTAGGAAAGCGTTCACCACTAGTGGCTGGAACTTTCACGCTATTTTTACTAGGACTTGCTGGAATTCCACTTACAAGCGGTTTTGTTGGAAAGTTTGCGATTTTCTCCGCCGCGTATAAGAGTGGAAATATCTCAGTAGTTGTTGTTGGCGTGCTGGCTAGTGCAATTGCAGCCTTCTTTTATATCCGCATCATCGTAATGATGTACTTTAGCGATCCTGTTGAAGATGGCACTTCGGTGGTAATTCCATCACCGGTTACTGTTGCAACCATTGCAATTTGTGCGGTTGCTACTTTGGTTATGGGAATTTTCCCACAACCCGTTATCTCAGCGATAAATTCCCTTGCATTTTTTGCCGGTTAGTAAATGGCAACGCTTCCAGATCTAGCTCCTGAGATTGAGCAAGATCTGACCAGACGTTTAGATCTGGTAGAAAAATTACTTTTTGCTCACGTTGAAGGAAAATATCCATTTGTAAATGAAACATCCCGTCATCTAATTGTTGCGGGTGGCAAGCGATTGCGTCCGGTACTGACTTTGCTCGCTGCTAATTATGGAAATAGTGGCGAACGTCAAGTAATTGAAGCAGCGGTAGTTTGCGAATTAACTCACCTTGCAACGCTTTACCATGATGATGTTATGGATGAAGCGCCATTGCGCCGTGGAGTAGAAAGTGCCAATGAACGCTGGGGGAACGCTGTTGCAATCCTGACTGGTGATTATCTATTTGCAAAAGCCTCTGATCTACTTGCTGATTTAGGTCCCGAAGCGGTTCGACTTCAAGCGCGAACTTTTGAACGATTAGTTATTGGGCAGATCAGGGAGACTCAAGGTCCACAAAATGGTGCAGATCCATTAGAGCATTACATTTCAGTGATTGCCGATAAAACTGGTTCGCTATTCGGAACTAGTATTCGTTTCGGTGCTTTGTTATCAGGTGCTTCTCCACAAATAGTTGAAGCGCTCACCACCTTTGGAGAAGAGATCGGCCTAGCTTTCCAACTTGCTGATGATGTTATTGATATTGCCAGCCAAACAAATGAATCTGGCAAAACACCAGGAACTGATCTACGCGAAGGCGTCCCGACATTAGTGACTTTACTAGTGCAAAAAGCCAATCGCCCCGAGGATCAAGAGTTGATTAACTCCTTAGCAGGACCAATTTCAGATGAAAATGAAGTTGTAGAAGTGCTAAAAGCACTTAGATCTCATCCGGCACTAGATGAAGCACGGACTATTACGTTGCAATATGCGGAAAATTCTCGAAAATTACTTTCATCTCTACCAGTAAATGAAACTACTTCAGCGTTTTTAACTTTGTGCGATTCCTTGGTTACTCGCTCTTCCTGATTTCCATAAATCGCTACCTAAAAATATTAACGCTACCCAAATTGCGAAAAATCCAATCCAGCGCGCCAAGGGCATCGCTTCCCCATTAACGGTTACTCCAATTATGAACATGATTGTTGGTGTGATGTATTGCAATAACCCAACAACAGATAACGGTAAGCGCACTGTTGAGCCATTAAAAAAGAGTAGGGGAGCAACGGTCATAATTCCGGCCCCAGCCAAACCTAATGAGAGCCATAAACTTTGTCCGAAGACAGCATCACCGCTCACTTGCAAGATCGATAGATATGTAAGAGTTGGGAACATGGCAAACAAAGTTTCTACTGTCAATCCCTGAAGTGCAGTGACTGGCAATGATTTTTTGATGACACTATAAAGGCCCCACGAAACCGCTAATCCAATTGCAATCCACGGCAAATGTCCGAAATCAAAGGTGAGCGCTGCAACTCCGATCGCGGCCACCGAAACCGCAGCCCATTGAAGTGGGCGCATTTTTTCGCGCAGCATAAATACTCCAAAAGCAACGTTGACTAAAGGAGTGATGTAATAACCAAGAGATGCTTCAACCACTCGATTTACAGTCACAGACCAGATATAGATGGCCCAGTTAGCAGATAGCAAGCCAGAGGTCAGCGCAAGTAATGCCAGAGTGCGGGGATTCTTCAATGCTTTGAATGCACTGCGAAACTCTTTACGAAATGCAAGCGCGATAAAACAAACAAGTAGTGACCAGACTGCTCGGTGGGAAATTATCTCAAAAGCCTTTGTATTTCCCATTGCGCCCCAATAAAGTGGGAGCAATCCCCAAATTACATATGCAGCTACGCCGTAAACCAGCCCAGTGCGGTATCTAGTCAAGTTGTTAACGGAAGTTCGTAAATTGAGGTGCGAAATCTAGATCTTGGGCTTTAACAAATGCAATCGCTTCCTGAAGATCATCTTTGCTCTTAGAACTTACTCGCAATTCGTCCCCTTGGATTTGAGTCTTAATTGTTTTAGGACCGTCATCTCGTAAAGATTTTGCAAGTTTTTTAGCATGTTCTTGGGAGATACCTTCTTTAATCGGCACAACAATCTTGTAAATCTTTCCAGATAAAACTGGAAGACCTGGATCGATATGCTTTTGCGAGACTCCACGCTTAATCAATTTATCTTTGAAAACATCAAGAGCTGCTTTTGCCCGCTCTTCAGTCTGCGCTTCAATCAAAATCTTTTCGCCATCTTTTTCAATCTTTACGCCAGTATTTTTGAAATCAAATCGCGTAGTTAATTCACGATCGGCTTGATTCAAAGCATTATCAAGTTCCATGTAATCGACTTTAGAAACAATATCAAAACTAAAATCTGCCATCTTTACCCACCCAAATCAACTAGAAATTTATTGTCACATCCTCTCACGATTAGTCGGGTATTTGGCAAAAAAATTAGCCCGCATGGGTCGATGCGGGCTAATTTCCTCTTTACTTAGGGGGTAAAAGATTTACGCGTAGATTTTGCTCCAATCAGCGACGGTCAAAATGTAGAGCTGACCACCTTCGATTGAATCCGCCAAAGCGGTTTGCGCGGCTATATCGGTAATATCTGGCCGAGCAATTTTAGGTGCCACGTGGACTTGTGCATCGAGCATGTAGTACCTATTAGTGTCGGTTGCAGACTTCTTGTAAAGATCAGTGATTTCAATAATTCCACTGGATTCTTCATCGTTTGTCATGAATTCAGATCCACCTGGCTTGAAATATTTATCAACAAATTTCGCGATAATTCCAACTTTGCCATCGGAGATTCGGTAAGCAACAACACGTGCTACTGCATCATTAGCGCCTGGATCTTCCTGGATCAAAATATTCCCGGCAAGGTCTACGGTAATGTTGTCAGGCTTACTTAGATATGGAGCTTCTGAGCCATCCAAAAGCATCGTTAACTTAGCGCCTTTCAGCGGATCGTTGATATCAGTAAAACTTAACTTCCATAGAGCGCCACCGTCACGAGAAACTGTTGGCAATGCCGGGTTTGGAGCCGTTGCTAGTGGATCTTTATTTGATTCGGTAGTAACAAAGTAGTAATCATTTGGATTTTTTGGATCAAATGAGCCATCTTCGATACGAGCAAACTCCATACCTTTTGCGGTGACTTCGAAGCTTTGATCTGGACCACCCGCATTCCAATTTATTTCTTCAAATGTAACTGCTGTTGGAGCATTTTTGCCTGCGTACTTTCTCCAAATATTATCATTTGGAAGGCTAACTACTTTGTCAGCAGAGAGTACATATTTTTTGCCATTAGTGAATCCAGCACGCTCATACCAAGGTCCAGTTGCAGTTTTGGTTCCGATGTATAGAGATAGTTGACTATTTGTAGCACCACCATCTTCATTTCCAAGTACAACAGTTTTCAAACCTTTAGCAGTTGGGGCAAGTAAAAAGTTCTCCCATGAGGCTAATCCAAATGCCGGAATTTGCACCATATTTCCATCTTGATCCGTTGCAAAGCCGCGAGATTCATCGCCGCCTTCTTCGCCGGTGAAGTAAACAGCACCTTCATAACCATAAGTGGTATTAACGGTCTTCTTCTTTTTTCCAGTTCCGGTTGTTGTGCTAACGACATAGCTCAACTCACCAGGTTGTGAAATAGATGCTGAACAGAGTCTGTTAAGAATTCGCCCATGGTTAGGTGTTCCATACTGATCGGCTAAAGCTGAACCAGTTGGGGCGCCTGGAGTACTTCCCCAACTCTTTTTTGAGTAGTCGTACCAAGTTATAGTTTTGATGAAATCTTTTGCAGCGGTCACTTTTCCTGTAGCAAGGTCAAAAATAGTTTCGCTTACTGTCGCACCAGATGCCGTACCAGATGCCGTTTTACGAGCAGCAGCAACAGTATTTGAGGCGCTTAATTCGTGGTTGCTGTAAATCTTTAGGCTATTTCCAGATTTTAATACTCCCAAACCATCTGGGATTCCCATAACTTGGTATCCACCAATTTTGTCTCCAGCTGTTTGCAAAACTTGCAAAGTCGCACCAGCTGCAACACCTTCCATATAAACTGGAACATCGGCGGCAAAAGCAGGAGCTATATTTGTTGCAAAAGCCGCTACGGCAAATACTGCCGAGATCTTAATTTTTAAAGAGTTCACACTTCTCCTTAGTTAATGCCAACTTAATGGCTTTCTTGGGTGCATTGAAACCTCAGGAGATGTAATAGAGATTAAAAAGAAATGTAATTCAGTTGCCACTTCGGTGAATTTAAAGTTAAAGATTTTACTACCTTCTCTTTTGGAGTAATTGCGTTAAAGTTAAATCATGTCTTTACGGTTTAGGCGCTCGATACAGTTGATTCCTGGAGTTCGATTGAATTTCAGTAAAAGTGCTTTGGGATTATCTGTTGGTGTTCCAGGGGCACGAGTATCTGTTAATACAAAGGGCCAGGTTTATTCTTCAGTAGGATTACCTGGAACTGGTTTGTACAACGTTGAGCGGACTTCACTGAGAGGCACTAAATCTCAGCAAAGGGCTAAAGAATCACAAGCAGCAGAGATGGCAAGTGCAGCACAACTGCCAGCTCCAACTCCTGGGTTGATAGCAACTAAAAGAGAGCGCGCCTTTCACAAGTTTTTGGTTGTTGCATTTGATGAAGAAAACAAATGGCCAGATAAGAAAGTTATTAGGCAGACCCAATTACTGGCTCGGGAATTTCCGCTTTTGGAACTGCCGTGCTTAGCCATCGCCGCAATTCACGCGATGAGAAATGATGAATCTGTTACTGATGGTGAACTTTGGATGACCCAATTGTGGGAAAAACGCAAAGAATTATTTGAAAATTATATTGCAGATAAGTATTTCTCAAGGATGTATCCGCAAGTACAAATAACTCGAGGGATTTCAAGTCCGTACCCTTTTAATCTAACAGCACTCGGACTTCTGTATTCAGAAGTTTTGCAACAAAACGGGAAAATTCAAGAAGCCAAAGAAGTTGTGAAATCTTTAGTGCCAACTCCCTTTACTGCAATTTCTTTAGCAGAGTTAAACATCGATTTGAAATTGTACGATGAAGTTATTTCCGCAACAGAAGATATTGAAGTCGAAAGTGATACTTCTGGAATGCTCCAGATATTTCGTGGCGTCGCTTTCACATTACAAGGATTTAATGATGCTGCGATTGAAGTCTTTAAAACTGTTATTGCTAAACGCTCACTAAGTGAGGACGTACTTAATCGGGCATTGGTGGAGCGAGCCAAGTGCTACAAAGCGATGGGAAAAAAGGCTATGGCAATAAAGGATTTAGAGAAAATATTGGCTCGTGAAGGAGATTATCCAGAGATTAGAGAAATGATCGAAAATATCAAGCTTTAGTTTGTAAGTGAAAAATCTCACGTACCTCTTTGGCATCAACTAATCCTGCTGAGTTAAACTCCATATAAGGGTTCATGATTTCGCCCCACTTCGCATGAATATCAGAACGCCATAAACGATTCCATGATTCGAGATCATTGATTTCTGAGTACATAAAAAGAATCGGGTCACTTTCAAAGATAGTTATTTTTGCGATTCCTTGACGTTGAATTTCAGCAACCAATTCCGGCCAAACTTCATCATGATATTTTTTATACATCGCAAGACCACCTGGCTGAAGACGCATCATGAACGCTTTTCTAATCATTTTTTGTTCCCCTTAGTAAGTTATTGGTAAACCATACGGGGCGTGGCTGTACATGCGAATAGGGCGTTTTAGAGGGGGTTTTGAGCGCTCACAGCGGTGGTAATCTTGGCCCGCTCTCATCCCATGGCGGGTTGCCCGAGCGGCCAATGGGAGGGGACTGTAAATCCCCCGGCTCTGCCTTCGAAGGTTCAAATCCTTCACCCGCCACCAGTAAGTAAGCATATTTAGTTGTCTTCTTGAACTAAGTATCTCATCCTCCTTGGATTAATCAAGGAGGATATTTTTCTAATTCATACACATTTAATACACATCTGATGTCCAGCCCGACGCCTTAAGGGAAACTGATTCGCTCTCGTGCCGTGTTGCTTACGGGTTGGAGTGAACTCCCAGAACTTTAATTGCCTT
This sequence comes from Actinomycetota bacterium, assembly GCA_010031635.1. GTDB lineage: Bacteria > Actinomycetota > Actinomycetes > Nanopelagicales > Nanopelagicaceae > UBA3012. Next base: position 2,448 of record RGZI01000013.1, on the reverse strand, counting down.
GTGCTAGTTCAATAGATGAACTATCAGTAAAGGAAACAATGGAAAGAATAGATAAGACAACCGGAGAGATCCTTAATATCCCGCGAGGTGGGCTATACACGCCTCTTCCAGTACCAGCATACAAAGTTCTTGTTGCTGCCAAGAAACATATTGCTAAGGATGTTTTACTCTGCATCGTTAGTCATTTAGATAAGGGTGGAACCAAAGCGTTCCCTTCTTACACAACTATCGCCCGCGAAAGCGGGCATAGTAAGGGCTCCATAAAGCCTGCGTTAGATGTTCTGTATGAACTCGACTTTCTCAAAGTGCACCAGCAACCAGTTGGTATCAGAAAGAGAAACTTTTACTTCGTTCAAGAAGCCTGTTACGACCACAGCAAGATGAGCAAGAAGGCTCTTCAGTACCTCCCTGTCTTAATGGTCTGCCTTGCATGCGGCAAAGGAATGCACCAAGGTGAGTTCAAAAAGACGGACGATTTCATCGTCCATTGGGGCTGTAGTGGATTACCAAGGAAGCGTTAGCTGACTATCCAAACAACCACTATTACTAAGGATGTTTATTTGGTACTTACTTCCAGTACCTCTGGAAAGCCAGAGGAGCTGGTGCATCGCTAGAGCTTGCACCAGCTAAAGGTGTAGGGGTTGTGTAGGAGTAAAGCTAAAGACAAGGGGCGCTTAACTGCGCCCCTTGTCGGCTTAGAAATAAATAAGGTTGGGTCGCCTTCAGCGCCCAACCGAAACAGAAGCAGCTATTTCAATTTCAATAAGCTTGGACAAACTTGTTACAGAGATTGCATCAGCAGATAGTGTCTCTGTCCAGCCCCCGAAAGGCATGTCATCCTTTGCCAAGTAAGGAGGAATATCCATTTCTTTACGCAAGATTTTGAGAACCTGTTTTTCTATCGTTTGAATTTTACTTGAATCTTTAAAGTCCCATCTTTTTACTAGCACCCAGCCCTGCTTGCCGTGATGATAAAGACGATCAGCTAATTTTGTTTTAGCAGAATTAGCAATCCCGACTTTATGTGCATTTAATCCAGAGTGTGAAATTAAATAAACATACCCAGGCAAATTGGTTTTGATTCCACCCTTGGCGCAGTTTGGGCAACCAGTCCCCAAACTGATGCGCGAGGGAATGCTCTCCCAATTGTGTCCGCAGACATTACATAATGTCTGGTGCTTGTATTGAGCTCCTCGATAATTTCGATCGACAAGTGTTAAATCGCGTGATTTATAAATCTTATCCATTACTGAAATATGGAACCGTTGCTTATCCTGGCTCTTGACCGCACCACAAGGTCGGCAGGAGCCCATCTTCTTCGACATATTTGCTCGGACTAATCGATATGACGTGTTCACTTTTTTACCGCATGAATGGATGCAATCAATTCTTGACTCGGCATCCACGTAGTTCTGATCTGGCAGAGGGATTAAATCGTTTCGGATGAATAGAGCAAATGCTTTAGCTTGAGGCACTCTCTTACCGATTCCCCGAAGTTTGTTAGCGCAGTCCTCACATCCGAGTCCTTTACGCCCAGTTATTGAACCAAGCCTGGGATAGACAATTGATCCACATGTCAGGCACCTGGATTTCCATCTCGCATTTTGATTTTGATACGGCTCTAACGGTTCAACTTTTCCGATCTTTCTCATTGCCTCTAAGGCTGTGAATTCACTGGTTCGTCTCTTCTTTCCCGCTGCGGCTAGAGCACACGGTCTACAGCCACTACCTTTAAGCAGAACGGAAATACGAATATTACGAACCACTCCACATTTTAAACACTTGCATGCAACAGGAGTATTTGAATTTACGTATTCTCCAAGGAGCTTCATGTTTGACGAATCGAGTCTTGACCGAACCTCTTGCAAGTCCATGCGGTAGCGAAGACGACTTTCATTCACGGCGCACGGCTTGCAACCTCTACCAGTATCTCTTGATATAACTGCAAATATTGCATCAATTTCGTTGCCACATACTTCACACCGAACTCGCAGTTTCTTATCTGCACCGAGGTATTTACCAATCAAGATAAATTGTTTTGCTTTTAATACATCAGCAACAGCATCCGCAGAATTACGACGTTTCAATCCAGTTGTTACATGTCCGCAGCTTGAGCAACCACCGCTACCTTGCTGAATCTGGTTCAGTAATGGGTAAACAATAGTTCCACAAGGAATATGTTTGCACTTCCACTTTGTTAAAGCATTTGTATAGGGCTCGAGTGGCTTATAACCAGCCTGGATCATGACATTTCTTGCGTCTCGTTCACTTAACCTTAAAGACTTTGAAACCTTTTCGTATCGACATGGCTTGCAACCTATTTGTCCAATCTTTACTTTTTCGAGCATTGGATAGCAAATATTTCCGCATTTAATGTGAAGGCATTTGATTCGGACCTTTGAACCTTTGTATTCTTCTAATGGTTTTAAGCCAGCAGCCAACAACATC
>RGZI01000120.1 GCA_010031635.1 Actinomycetota bacterium | reverse complement strand
GAATGGTGGCGAATTGATATCCCTGCCGAATTAGGTGGAACTGTAATCCCACCTTCACTTCGATGGGCAATTGCAGAAATGGTTTTAGGTTCTAATCCCGCTATTCATATCTATGCTTCTGGAACATCTTTTGCACATGTTGCATATGCACTTGGCACTGAGCGAGATAAAAAAATTGCAAAAATAATGGTTGATCGTGAGTGGGGCGCAACAATGATGCTCACCGAACCTGATGCTGGAAGTGATGTTGGAGCGGGTCGCTCAAAAGCAGTAGATCAAGGTGATGGCACATGGCACATCACTGGAACTAAACGTTACATAACATCAGGTGATCACGACTTGAGTGAAAATATTATGCACTTTGTATTAGCGCGACGCGAAGGCGGCGGACCAGGAACAAAGGGTTTAAGCCTTTTCTTGCTGCCAAAGTTTATGTTTGATCTTGAAACTGGCGAACTTGGTAAACGTAACGGTGTCTATGTGACTAGCATCGAACATAAGATGGGTTTAAATGTTTCGGCAACATGCGAAATGAATCTTGGCGAAAAAGAACCTGCTGTTGGTTATTTACTTGGCGAAGTTCATGAAGGCATCGCACAAATGTTTAAAGTTATCGAATTTGCACGAATGATGGTTGGCACAAAGGCAATAGCAACTCTTAGTGCTGGATACCAACAAGCCCTTGCTTATTCAAAAGAGCGAATTCAAGGTCCTGATATGGTGAAAATGACCGATAAAGCTAGCCCACGAGTTTCGATTATCCATCATCCAGATGTGCGCAGATCATTAATGATGCAAAAATCATATTCAGAAGGAATGCGTTCGTTAATTCTTTTCACCGCTTCTATACAAGATGACATTTTGATCGCTAAAGAAGCCGGAGCCGATAAGGAGACGCTGCAAGATCTAGAAGCATTAAATGATCTTTTACTTCCGGTAGTAAAAGGTTATGGAAGCGAGAAATCTTGGACATTGCTCGGAACTGAATCGCTACAAACTTTTGGTGGTGCAGGCTTCACTTTAGATTGGCCAATTGAACAGTATGTACGCGATGCAAAAATTGATACTTTGTATGAAGGCACTACCGCAATCCAAGGATTGGATTTCTTCTTCCGTAAAATTATTAAAGATCAGGGTCGCGCTATTGGATTACTGGGTAAACAAATTGGGAAATTTGCTGCAAGCGGCGGAGATCTTGCTAGTGAGAAAAGCGAACTCGGCAAAGCATTGCAAGAAGTAAATACAGCGATGGGTTCCTTGGTGGGAGTAGCAATGGCCTCACAAGAAGATCCAAAAGAGCTATACAAAATTGGACAAAGCTCATCACGTTTATTGATGATGGTTGGCGATTTGATCACTGCTTGGTTATTGCTACGCCAGGCTGAAATTGCTAACACAAAAATGAGCAGTGCTTCTGATCGCGATCGTCCTTTTTATGAGGGCAAAGTTGCTTCTGCAAAATTTTTCATCAGAAACATCTTGCCTAATTTAGCTACCGACAGAGCAATTATTGAAAATGTTGATAACTCAATTATGGAGATCAGCGAAAACGCCTTTTAGAATTGGTAAGAAGTTGATTTCTATATAGGGTGCTCTAATGCTTAAGTTTAAAGGTGAAATCCTGCTCTTCACTAGCGCATTTCTTTTTGCAGCTTCGGGAATTCCAGCTAAATTACTATTAGCCCAAGATTTAACAGCCTTTCGATTAACACAAGTTCGTTGCTTAGGTGCGTTTGTACTTTTACTTACCTATCTGTTGGTTCGAAATCGCCGTTCACTTTTAATGACCAAAAAAGAGATTCCTTTTTTACTTGCTTATGGAATTATTGGTTTTGCAGGAGTGCAAGCGGCTTACTTCTTTGCTATCGGCCGAATGGAATTAAGTATTGCCTTAGTTATTGAATTCACCGCTCCGATTTGGATAACTTTTTACGTTCGCTATATTCAAAAACGGCAGGTAGCTTCAACTATGTGGTGGGCGATCGCTTTAGCCTTTATTGGTTTAACTCTTGTCGCTCAAATTTATCGTGGCATGACTGTAGATGGCCTCGGATTTGTAGTCGCACTAGCTGACGCGTTTGCGCTTGCAGCATACTTTTTAGAAATCTTTACCCAACAAATTCCATTAAGTGGTATTTCAGATTCGACTCTTCCTGGTTGGGTATTACTTACCTACATGATTTTAGCTGGAACAATAGTTCCCTATCTTTGTGTTTTAAACGGAATTAGATTTATTAGCGCATCACAAGCAAGTCTGATCGGAATGCTAGAGCCAGTTATCGCTGGATTCCTTGCTTGGTTTGCACTTTCAGAACAACTCGCGCCAATCCAACTTCTCGGTGGTGCAATAGTTTTAGCTGGAATTTATTTAGCAGAAAGATCCAGACAAGCCTCGCACAATCCGCTTAATTAAATCTGTGTAGCCATATCAACAAAGCGCGAGAAATGTCCTTGGAAAGCAACAGTTACCGTCCGTGTAGGACCATTTCGGTGTTTAGCCACAATTAAATCAGCTTCACCTTGTCTTGGACTATCCCGCTCATATTGATCTTCACGGTGTAGCAAAATAACCATATCCGCATCCTGCTCAATGGATCCGGATTCGCGCAGATCAGAGAGCATCGGCTTTTTGTCTGCTCTTTGTTCAGGAGAACGGTTTAACTGTGAAATTGCCACAACTGGCACATCTAACTCTTTCGCTAGCAATTTTAATTGCCGTGAAAACTCAGAAACTTCTTGTTGCCGGTTTTCAACACGTTTTCCGCTTGTCATAAGTTGCAAGTAATCAATGATAATTAATTTTAAACCGTGCCGCTGTTTCAAACGACGGCCTTTTGCACGGATCTCCATCAAAGTTAAGTTAGGAGAATCATCAATAAATAATGGTGCATCTGAGATCTCACCCATTCGCCGTGCTAAACGCCCCCACTCATCATCACTCATACTTCCACTGCGCATATTGTGAAGCGG
>RGZI01000119.1 GCA_010031635.1 Actinomycetota bacterium | reverse complement strand
AATGACCATATAAATAAATATGGCACTCAGCACACAGAATCTATTGTCACCGAATCAGAAAGTACCGCAGCAGCTTTTATCGCAAATGCGGATGCCGCCGCGATTATGGTAAACGCATCCACGCGGTTCACTGATGGAGAGCAGATGGGTTTTGGCGCTGAAATTGGTATCTCAAATCAGAAACTTCACGCACGTGGACCGATGGGTCTCGAAGAGATGACTACCACTACTTGGATTGTGACTGGTAGCGGTCAGATCCGCGAGTAGGACGCGGGTAGGATTGGGAATATGTCCCGGATTTCAAATGAAGAAGTAGCGCGTATTGCGCAATTAGCCCGTATTGAATTGAGTGCTAACGAGATCGCTGAATTAGCGGGCGAGATGGAAGCAATTTTAGGTGCCGTGGCCAGAGTTCAAGAGGCAGCAAAAAGTGATGTAGTACCAACTTCACATCCACTTGCATTGGTAAATGTGACCCGTCCAGATGTGGTTCGTCCAGGTTTAACTCCAGCAAGTGCTTTATCAGGAGCACCAGCAAGTGAAGATGATCGATTTAGAGTTCCACAAATTTTAGGTGAAGAAGCATGAGTGAATTAATTTACAAGAGTGCAGCGCAATTATCAGAAAGTTTGGCTAAGAAGGAAGTTTCTGCACGTGAGGTAACCCAAGCGCACCTGGATCAAATTGCAAAAGTAGATAAAGCGGTGCATGCATTTTTATTTGTAGATACAGATGGCGCTTTGGCTCAAGCCGATCAAGTAGATGCTGCTCGTGCAAAGGGTGAAAATTTAGGACCACTTGCCGGTGTTCCACTCGCGCTTAAAGATATTTTGGCGCAAGAAGGAATTCCGACAACTTGCGGTTCAAAAATATTAGAAGATTGGCGCCCGCCTTACAGTGCAACAGTTGTAAAGAAATTACGTGCTGCAGGTGTGGTAATTCTTGGCAAGACAAATATGGATGAGTTTGCAATGGGATCATCAACAGAGAACTCTGCATTTGGTACAACTCAAAACCCATGGGATTTAAAGCGGATACCTGGCGGTTCTGGTGGAGGTTCAGCAGCTGCACTTGCGGCATTTGAAGCACCTCTTGCGATTGGTAGCGACACTGGTGGATCGATCAGACAACCTGCAGCACTAACTGGCACTGTCGGAGTGAAACCAACTTATGGTGGTGTTTCTCGATACGGAGTCGTCGCATTCTCTTCCTCATTAGATCAAGTTGGTCCCTGCGCACGTACTGTTCTAGATACCGCATTACTACATGAAGTTATCGCCGGCCATGATGATTACGATGCAACAAGTATTAATGCTCCAACTCCACCTGTAGTTGCTGCCGCAAAACGGGCAGATGTAAAAGGGATGAAAATCGGTGTAATTAAAGAGTTGTCTGGTGATGGATATGAAAGTGGAGTTAGTGAAAGATTTGAAGAATCCCTAGAGGTCCTCCGTAGTCAAGGCGCAACAATTGAAATGGTTTCATGCCCAAATTTTGATTACGGATTAGCGGCTTACTATCTGATTGCACCAAGTGAAGCTTCTTCGAACTTAGCCCGTTTTGATGCGATGAGATATGGATTACGTGTTGGAGATGATGGTTCACGCAGTGCTGAAGAGGTTATGAGTATGACTCGTGCGGCAGGATTTGGACGTGAAGTAAAACGTCGAATCATTCTGGGAACTTATGCACTCTCTGCCGGATATTACGACGCATATTATGGAAGCGCCCAGAAAGTTCGAACATTGATCACGCAAGATTTTGCTAAAGCATTTTCATCAATAGATGTATTGGTTTCACCCACAACACCAACAGTTGCATTTCCTATAGGTGAAAAAAGTAATGACCCGGTAGCGATGTATTTAAGTGATGTTGCAACTATTCCGGTAAACCTTGCCGGAGTTGCGGCAATGTCCCTTCCGGCTGGACTATCTGAAGGATTACCCGTGGGTTTTCAAATCATTGCACCGGCAATGAAAGATGATCGCCTCTATCAAGTCGGCGCAGCCCTCGAGCGCGAGTTAGCAGCAAAATGGGGTGGAGTGCTTACTACTAAGGCACCTAAATTAATTTCTGCGGCAGGTGCATAAAGATGTTGAGCTATGAAGAGATAATTGAAAAATATGAGCCCGCTCTGGGTCTTGAAGTGCATGTTGAACTTGGAACTAAAACCAAAATGTTCTGTGGTTGCCCAACTGAATTTGGTGCTGAACCAAATACCCAAGTATGTCCAGTCTGTTTAGGAATGCCCGGCGCTTTGCCCTTCGTGAATGAACGAGCGATTGAAAGCACCATATTGATTGGGTTAGCACTTAACTGTTCGATAGCTCCTTGGTCACGTTTTGCGCGTAAAAATTATTTCTACCCAGACATGCCTAAGAATTTTCAGATTTCTCAATATGACGAACCTATTTGTACTGATGGTTATTTAGATGTTGAGTATGAAACTCCAGAAGGTATGAAAACTTTTCGAATTGAAATAGAACGGGTCCACATGGAAGAGGACACCGGAAAATCTTTACATGTTGGAGGAGCGACAGGTCGGATCCATGGGGCTGAGTATTCACTTTTGGATTACAACCGTGCCGGCATCCCGCTAGTAGAAATTGTTACTAAAACTGTTTTAGGAACTGAAAGTTATGCACCACAAATCGCAAAAGCGTATGTAAAAGAGTTACGGGATATTTTGCGAGCTCTTGGTGTTAGTGATGTGAAGATGGAACAAGGCTCACTTCGTTGCGATGCAAATATTTCATTGTCACCTCGTGGAAGCGGCAAACTTGGTACTAGAAGTGAAACCAAAAACGTCAACTCACTTCGTTCAGTAGAACGCGCAATAACCAGCGAAATGCATCGTCATGCACAAAGACTCGAAGCAGGGGAGCGGGTTGTACAAGAGACGCGCCATTTTCAGGAAGATTCTGGAACTACCCGCTCGGGACGTTCAAAAGAACAAGCGGAGGATTACCGATATTTCCCTGAGCCAGATTTACTACCTGT
>RGZI01000118.1 GCA_010031635.1 Actinomycetota bacterium | reverse complement strand
GCTCGAGTTCATTATTTAATTGGCCCCCGCTCAGAACATCCTATGGATGCTAAATACATTATGCGAATTGTGCCAACTTTTAGAGATTCCGATGTTTACATCTGCGGCCCAACACCACTCGTAGATGCAGTGCGGGAAGCTGCGCGCAATGTTGGGATTCCAAAAAACCGATTCCATGACGAAGCTTTTGCATTCCACGGTGAGTAGGAGATAGAAAATGAAACGCGCAGTGCTAATTGCAACCGGAACTATTGGCAGTCTTGGCGCAATTCTTGCTATAACGCCGCCACAATTTGGCCAAAGCTCCGCAACAGATCTTGGTGGTGGCACAACAACTCCTACAAATTCGTCGCCGACGGCAAATTCACAAACTCCTAAGCCACCACAAAGCCCTTCTGCTACTAAGCCGACAACCAAATCTGCAGCTGCATCACCAACTGCAACAAAGAGCCATACAACAACTCAATCTGAATCACCATTACCATCTCCGACTCCGACTCCGACTCCGACTCCGACTCCAACTCCGACTCCAACTCCAATAAAAACTCAGGCGCCGGCAAGTAGTGGAGTTTCGGGTTCGTATACTGGAAACACTTATGCAGCATCTCGCTATGGAAATACTTATGTAAAAGTTACTTTAAAAAACGGTGAAATTACAGATATCAGCGGATATCAAAGCCCAAGTAGTTGGAGTGGCTATGTAATCCCCACTTTAGATCAATGGGTTCCAACTCAAAAAATTACGATTGACCAAATCGTCTCGACTAGCGCTCAAAATTTACCCTGTGCAATTCAAAATTCTTGTCGATCTCGCGCTTCATATACAGCAACTGCATATTGGCAATCACTGCAATCGGCGTTGAAAAAAGCAGGGTATTAAGAGCCCGTTGTGCGCATTTATCGCGAGATCGAGGTTTGGGGTACTGTTCTAATTATTGATATTGAATCTAAAAACTTATCTGAAATTCAATTAGAAATTGCGCTATCTAAAGTTAATGAATTCGTGCACCATATTGATGAAGTTTTCTCCACATATAAATCAGATTCCATAATTTCCAAGTTGCGGCGTAATGAGATAGAGATTTGGCAAACTTCAGATGAAGTTAAGGAAGTTTGGAATTTGTGCGAAAAAACGAAACGATTAACTAATGGTGCTTTTGACCCATGGGCAGTACCTGGAGGTTTTGATCCGTCGGGGTTAGTAAAAGGTTGGGCTGCTGATAAATCTGCAGAAATTTTATTGAGCCACGGTGTCGCACACATTTTAATTAATGCCGCTGGAGATCTAACGCTTCGCGGTGGCCGCATCGAAGATGGCGAAATTAAACCTTGGCTAATTGGTATTACCGATCCGAATAAATCGGAGAATATTGTTAAGACCTTTGAAATTTTAGATGGCGCAATTGCAACTAGTGGAGATTATGAACGTGGTGATCATATTAAAGATCCGCAAAATGGCATGGTTGCCGTTGGTGCTAAATCAGCAACCGTCATTGGGCCAAGTGGTGCAATCACTGACGCGCTTGCGACAGCTTTAATGGTTGCGGGAAGTGATGGTGCAACTTGGTTTACCCAACCAGAGTTATTTGGCTATCAGCCTTGGGTAATTAATCGCCATGACGCCACTTCGTGGAGTATTGATTAGTTAAAAATATGGAGCCCCCCGTCAGGATTGAACTGACGACCTGCCGCTTACAAGGCGGCTGCTCTACCACTGAGCTAGAGAGGCATGATTTACGAGGCGCAATTATGGCATTAGAAAGTGGTGTTCGGACGCCACTTTCCATAGACCTCGCGTAGCTGGTCCACGATTTCCCCAACAGTGGCATAGGCCTTTACTGCCGCAACACATGGACCGACCACATTTTCACCAGATTTAGCAGCATCACCAACGCTAGCCAACGCAATTTTTACTGCTTCATTATCCCTACTTGCTTTCAATTTCTTAAGTGAAGCAACTTGATCTATCTCACTCTGCGGGTCAATTGCGAACGGTTTAAATGGTGGCGTTTCAGCTTGGAAAATATTTACGCCCACAACTTTTCGCTTACCACTTTCAACATCCATAGCAAATTGATAAGCCTTATCTGATAATTCTTTTGAGAACCAACCATTATTAATACATTCGAGTGCGCCGCCACGCTTTTCAATATCTTCTAGCAAATCCCACATTTTCTCTGCGAGTTCGTCAGTCATTCTCTCTAATTCATAACTTCCAGCTAACAAGTCAACGCCATCCAATACTCCCGTTTCAAATGCCACAACTTGCTGGGTACGAAGTGCCAACATCGCAGCCTCTTCAGTTGGTACGCCAAGTGCTTCATCAAATGCAGAAACGTGCATAGTTTGAATACCACCAAGCGCTGCCGCCAACATTTCTACCGTTGTTCTAACTACGTTATTCATAGGCTGATGTGCAGTTAGCGAAGAACCGGCGGTGAAAGCAAATATTCTTAACTGTTCAGAGCGAGGATCTTTTGCATGATATTTTTCGCGCGCAATTCGCGCCCAAGTTTTACGAGCTGCTCGAAATTTGGCTACCTCTGGTAAGAACTCAATATTTGAAGAGAGGAATGTAAATAAAGTTGGAGCAACTTGATCGATGGTTACGCCGCGTTCCAACGCCTTGTCTAAATACTCGCGCGCATTTGCAAAAGTAAATGCCACTTCTTGAATCGCATCTGAACCAGATTCTCTAATGTGGTAGCCGCTCATCGCTAACGGAACCCATTTCGGAATATCACGGGCTATGTACTCAATAACATCAACTGAAAGCTTTAAGCCCGCTTCTGCTGGGAAAATTTGGGTTCCGCGCGCTATGTATTCTTTCAAAACGTCGTTTTGAATAAACATCCCAAATTGGTTTGGATCAACGCCGCGTTGTTCAGCGAGGGCAATAAACATGGCCGCCCAGATATAACCAATCGAATTCGCGGTAGTTCTTACTTGGCTGATCTTCTCAAGTGGAATCTCATCCATCAAAATTTCAATATCTGCCAAA
>RGZI01000117.1 GCA_010031635.1 Actinomycetota bacterium | reverse complement strand
GCACCAGTCGCATACGTGCTCGACTTTTTGGCAATAGTGCTTGCCGACTTGGGCTCGATGTCGGAGCGTAGAACTGATCGGATGCTCGACAAGGCACGATCAAACGGTTTGCCGCCATTTTTGGCAGACGACCCGGGTGTCGACTCTGGTCTCATGATTGCGCAATACACGCAGGCAGCATTGGTGTCGGAGAATAAGCGCAACGCTGTGCCTGCCAGTGCAGACTCGATTCCGAGTTCGGCAATGCAAGAAGATCACGTATCGATGGGTTGGAATGCGGCGCGAAAACTTCGGTTATCGGTGCTCAATATGCAGCGCATCGTGGCTATCGAGTTGCTGACTGCGGCTCGAGCACTTGATTTACGCGCGCCGCTCAAGCCATCAAAAGTTACGGGTGCAGTGCGCGACCGTTTGCGCAAAACAGTTGCTGGCCCAGGGCCAGATCGCTTTTTGTCGCCTGAGCTCGAAGCCGCGGTGCAATTTGTGCAAAACGGTGAATCTATTTCATAGGCGAAGACTAGGGAGTCTGTTTAAGACGTAATACCGACATATCTTGATTTTGAAAAGCAACTTCGGCAAATGGATACCACGATCGAGCTCCTGAGGCCTGAGCAGTGTGATCTACAACTATCCATGCAACAGAGTTGGATCTGAGATATTCGTAATCAGTGATATTAGGAAACTCAGCGAAGCCAAGAGAATGCAGAAGTCGCTGCTGCGCCCACAAGGGCTGACGCAAAGATTTTGCCCATTCAGGAAGGCGCTCGTCCTGTGACACGTCGTCGGTGCCTCGGTTGTAACCCTCAATCAGCATACGTCGATGTGTTATGGCTGAAACCAAAAACCATTTTGCATCACACGAGTCACTAAGTGGAATGCAAAATCGATTCGTCGCTAAAATATCGTTTACATTGCTGTTCTCTCGCAGCCATGTAAGTGCGGCAAGTTCGCCTATGGAACCTTGTAATAAGTTCGAATCATTAGGATCCCTATTACTCGAGTTAACAAATCTAATAACAGCATCGCATTGATGGATCACTCCAAGAGTCAGTAATACTGTCATCAAGATGACGAGTCGAGACAATCGTCGAAAAGTTTTAGCATCTTTATTTAAAGAACTTTGTATAGATACTCGGAACAAGATAATCGGCAAAAAAATTAAAATTACAATTACCGAAAAGGCAATCCCTATCTTCTGGGCGTAGTACATATCTTGCGCGTTAGTGTTTTTGGTGAAGAACTTCCAAAGAAAAAAAGCAAAAATTGTATAGATGGATGTCACAGCAAAGACCAGATAGAGCTTTTTATTCAAATGAAGGTTATTGGTTTTTTCGGAATAGAGCGGAACTGCATATCCGGCAACTATGGGGGCGACTGCTAGAGCGCTAAGTAGGAAATACAATTCTGATGCACCCGAATGACCAAATATTGAAGTGAGTAGTATTCCGGACAGTGAAATACCAAAAAAGAAATATAACTCAGGTTGCTTACGGGAAGATTGACTGAGAAGAAGTGGTGACGATATCAAAAAAATTGGCGAGCAAATTGCAATAATTGACATTGTCATCAAAATTTTGGTTACAAGTAAAGAATTCTGACGTGCAGCGCCGAGGTCTGAAGCAACAGATGCAATGTCAACGCGCAATATATTACCGCTACCAATTATTGATTGTGATTTATATAGCAGCAGATAGATCGTAATTGAGCTGGTAATTAATAGGAAGGTACTCCAATTTAGGAATCGATACCTTGAACGATTTCGCAAAAATAGAAAATTGATTAATGCACAGAAAAGAACCCCTGATAGCAGTATTGGTCCATTTGACGCCTTCCCGCCGAAGTTGGCGACGAAGAGCAGGGTCAGAACTCCTAGCCCAAAGCGAATTTGGCCTCTCAAGCATTCAACGAAGGTAAAGACAAAGGCAAGAAGCCACATCATTGTAAAAATAAATGTGGGCGAATTAGTGAATCGAATTGGTTGCAAATTAAAGTAATTAGAGCCTAAAACAAAAAGAAGTAAGGCAATTACTGGCGAGTAACTGACTTTCGTTAATTGACGCGTACAAGCCCAAATTAGAGGTACTGCACCGAGAAAGGCGCATAGTGGCAGAACCTTTGTTATAACAATGAGTGGCGCTAGTCCCGCAGCGTTGGTTGTCATGCCTGACCAAGCAAGAACAAACCAGTGATACGAATCTGGTATGCCAACAGCATGAATATTCTCGTGAGGCCCCCAAATATTGACGGATGCAGCAATTCCTTCTAGGAAAGTTTGGTCATGGGAAAAAATCCACCAAGACAAATTTGAATTTCGGAACCAGATCGCGATAGCAAAAAGAGCCATGCCAGTTGCAATTGCGATGAGAAATTTGAGCCGAACTCGTAATGACGAGAACCAAGACCGCGGATCATTTAACAGGAAATAAAAAAACAGTGGAAATAGTGCCAAGGGCAAGATCCAGACCCACCAATAACAGAGCGCAAAGAGTATCGCTGTAGTGATAATTGCACCGTCGAAGCGGGATATTTTTTCAATAAATGCTGAAGGAGTTCTTATCGAAGATTTAGCGCTTGCTACTACAACGAGAAGCAATGGCAACGCCCAACCAATGCCGTGGACGGGGGTTGTTCGAAGAATCTGAGAGACCCCCGTTGAGGCGATACTTCCTATTGCCAACCCCATCCCGAGAAGTTCCGGCACAGTAACTACACAGTTGCGTCGTAACAGTAACCAAATCATGGCACCAGACGTAATCTGAGTTCCTACGACTAATGTAACTAGCAGTGAATCATAAAGACCGATGCCAGCAATTATGGATAGACACAAAATTGACGAAAATCCAATAATTGAAGTCTTAGTCACAATTTCAAAAAAGTGTGACTGATATTTGTTGATATTGGTTTGATCGATCACGTTGTTAAACATAGTCTCCGAAAAGTGGAGCCCAAGATGAGAATCGAACTCACGACCTACGCATTACGAGTGCGTTGCTCTACCCCTGAGCTACCTGGGCGGGTATTTAGCTAAT
>RGZI01000116.1 GCA_010031635.1 Actinomycetota bacterium | reverse complement strand
GTGTGCTCAAATGAGTGCACCCGACAAAACTCTGCCGGTAAGCGGTGCTTGGCGTGAACATCACGAACCAGGAGAACGTCAATTTATAAATATCGGTGATCTCGAACTTGAATCTGGTGAAGTATTAACAAATATCACCATTGCTTATCAAAGTTGGGGTGAGTTAAACAAAAGTCGCGACAATGCAATTTTGATTAACCACGCATTAACAGGATGGTCAGATGTACCTGCTTGGTGGCCATCACTTGTTGGCCCAGGGTTGCCTTTTGATACTGATAAATATTTCATCATCTGTCCCAATGTAATTGGTGGATGCCAAGGTTCAACTGGTCCAGCATCAATCTCTCCAGATGGAAAACCATATGGTTCACGTTTTGCCTTTACTGAAAAAGTTGGAATCGCAAAATACTTACTTGCCGTAGGGCCTTCTCTTGGCGGAATGCGCGCCCTTGAATGGGCGATATCTCACCCCGACCGCGTTGGTGCGATCTGCACAATCGGATCATCTGCTGTTGCTACTGGAGATCAAATTGGCGCAGCAAGTATTCAAATTAGAGCGATTAAAAAAGATCCACATTTTTATGGTGGAGATTTTTACGACAAAGAGTTTGGCCCAGTTGAGGGCATGGGAATTGCGCGCAGAATTGCGCATTTAACTTATCGAACTGAAGCTGAGATGGATGTGCGTTTTGGTCGCGAAATGCAAGGAGATGAAACCGGTCGTTACGCCGTTGAATCTTATTTGGATCATCAAGCCGATAAATTGGCGCGCAGATTTGATGCAAATACTTATTTAATTTTGACTGAAGCAATGAACTCTCATGATGTCGGTCGCGATCGTGGGGGAGTAGAAGCCGCACTCGGATCGATAAAGATTCCAGTGATTGTGGTTTCGATTGATACCGATCGCTTATTCCCACCAAGATTGCAGCAGGAAATTTTTGAATTAACTCCTACCGCTGAAGTTCCAGATATTTTGGTTTCACCTTTTGGCCATGATGGGTTTTTGGTCGAAGTTGAAGCGGTAGGGACGATTATCCGCAGAGCCCTTGCCCGAGCTGGCGGCTAGCAACAGTTCTCAGATTCTGGGATCTGAGCCAGATTTGAACTCAATCTGTGCACTTTTGGGGCGAAAATGTGCGCCGATGGGGTGAAAGAAATTATAATGTCACCATAAGGTTTTTTACCCCGGTCCACTTGGATCAGCGGGTTTAGAAAAATATCAGTAAGGACGTTACGTGCCATCTTCTAAGCCTGCCAAAAAAGCCGCTCCAGCGAAAAAAACGGCAGTTAAATCAGTGGCAAAAAAAGTTGTGAAGGCACCAGCGAAAAAAACGGCCGTTAAATCAGTGGCAAAAAAAGTTGTAAAAGCCCCAGCGAAAAAAATTCCGGCAAAATCAGTTGCGCCTAAGGTACGTCCCAAGATTTTAACTAAGGCCGAGTTAGCAGAGTTAGCAGAACGTAAAATAGCGTTAGCAGCGGAATTAAAAATGGCCAAAACAGGTGGAAAAAGTTCTGCGGCTACCGCACCCACTGCACCTACTTCAGCTAAAAGCACTGCTACACCTGCAGCATCAAAAATTAAGCCAATTAAAGTAACTGTTGATGGCGAAGAGGTTGAGTTAGAAGAGGTTGAGTTAGAAGATATTGAAGCTCTTGAGAAAGAGTTAGTAACCGATAATTTAGAAGGCGTTGAAAATATTGTTGATGCCGAGCGAAAAGAAAAGCCGGTTGAAGTTGAAGATGATCGTGCTGCTTTCTCATTAACCGCATCTGAAGAAGATGACCTTCCTGCCCAGACTGTTGTTACCGCAGGTGCTACCGCAGATCCAGTAAAGGATTACTTAAAGCAGATCGGCCGAGTTCCACTTCTAAACGCAGAGCAAGAAGTTGAATTGGCCAAAAAAGTTGAAGCGGGATTATTTGCTGAAGAGATCATCGCCGGCGGAACGAAATTTGATAAGAAGTTAAAGCGCGAGATGGATGAAATTATTGCAATTGGTCGCCGGGCTAAGAACCATCTTCTTGAGGCCAACTTACGTCTGGTAGTTTCGCTCGCGAAGCGTTACACCGGCCGCGGAATGCTCTTTCTTGATCTAATTCAAGAAGGAAACTTGGGTCTGATCCGTGCAGTAGAAAAATTTGATTACACCAAGGGTTATAAATTCTCGACATATGCAACTTGGTGGATCCGTCAGGCGATTACTCGCGCGATGGCAGACCAGGCCCGCACAATTCGTATCCCAGTACATATGGTTGAAGTCATTAACAAACTTGCTCGTGTTCAACGTCAGATGTTGCAAGATTTAGGTCGCGAACCAACGCCTGAAGAGCTCGCTAAAGAGTTAGATATGACGCCCGAAAAAGTTGTTGAAGTACAAAAGTATGGGCGCGAACCAATCTCACTTCACACACCTCTTGGTGAAGAAGGAGATTCAGAGTTTGGTGATTTGATTGAAGATTCTGAAGCAGTTGTTCCGGCAGATGCAGTTTCGTTTACATTACTTCAAGAACAATTACATTCTGTCCTTGATACATTATCAGAACGCGAAGCAGGAGTAGTCGCAATGCGCTTTGGTTTAACAGATGGACAACCAAAAACTTTAGATGAAATCGGCAAGGTTTACGGCGTAACCCGTGAACGGATCCGCCAAATTGAATCAAAAACAATGTCGAAATTACGCCATCCATCACGTTCCCAAGTACTGCGCGACTACCTAGATTAAAGATAAAGGAGCCTTTAAAATGAGCGAAAATCCAAAAGTAACTATGCAAGTAAAAGCGAATGGATCTATCCGGGTTACCGGTGATGTTGATTTTCTAGATGCAGATGGAAATATAATTAAGAGCGAGAATGGATTTTCACTTTGTCGTTGTGGTCACTCCGCTAATAAACCATTTTGCGATGGCGCTCACAAAACCGCTGGTTTTGAAGCACCACCGCTAAGTTAAAAACTTTTTAAAGATTAACGCTCGTTTGCGCTTGAGGTAATGCGATCACTTTGGTCGTGAATGGCAATCGACGCAGCT
>RGZI01000115.1 GCA_010031635.1 Actinomycetota bacterium | reverse complement strand
AATGCCATTAACGCACCTGCAACGCTCTCGCTGCGAACCTGATTTCGGCTCATTTCGCTCAGAAATTTACTCGAAATGACCGGATTAATGGCAGTGAGTACCCCAGGTCCAGCGATCCCAATCCACACAGTTCCAGCTGGCCGGCCATTGTGCGGTCCAGGCCCGGCTACTCCCGTAGTTGATAAGCCCCAGGTCGCCGCAAATTTAGATTGTGCCCCTAAAGCCATCACTTGCGCTACCTCTGCGCTCGCTGCACCAAATTGGTCGAGTAACTCAGGTGCAACATTCAAATCGCTAATCTTCAAAAGATTTGAATAAGCAACAATTCCCCCAGCAAAAATGTTTGATGCTCCGGCAATATCAATCAACGCACCTGATAAATGTCCGCCGGTAATCGACTCCGCAACACCGATGCTTTCACCACGTTTGGTTAACTCTGAGACTATAAATTCTGCATCATTCATTTCTATTTATCCTTTTTAAGGGCAGCTTGAAAATACTGTGCTCCGGTATACAAAGTTACCGCAATAGTTGCATACATAAACAAATCTCGCAGAGTATGAAAAGTGGTACTCAGAGGCAGTACATAAAAGCCAGTTGCAAAACCTTGCATCGTAGTTTTTATTTTTCCACCACGACTTGCGGGGATAACTTTTCCAGTATTTTTTCTAACAACCAAGATTCGCAAAGTAGTTACTGCTAATTCGCGACCGAGAACTACTCCGGTAATCCACCATGGTAAGTAACCCAAAATTGAAACACTAATCATGGCAGAACCAATTAGTAATTTATCAGCAACTGGATCAAGGAATTTTCCAAGTTCAGTTATTTCATTTCTTGCTCGTGCCAATTTTCCGTCAAGTAAATCAGTCATACCAACAAGAAAAAATCCAATCCAGGAAATCGTGCGCCAAGTTGAATCATCTCCCCCATTATGGAATAGGGCGATTACGCAAAAAGGTATTAATACAATGCGGGCGATTGTTAATGCATTAGGTAAATTAATTTGCATGCAAATCTGCCCCATCAGTTGCCACAACTCGAGCTGTTACATAAGAGCCTACTGGGGCCGCTGTATTCAATAAGTAAGTACTACCGTCAACTTCAGGACCTTGATGGGCTGCTCTTCCTTCTTGGGTGGCTCTATCTTCAACAAGCACAATAACTTTTTCACCAATTCGCTCATTGGCGCGATCACTTAGTAACTGCTCAACGAGTGAATTTACTTCTTCAACTCGAATTCTAATTTCACGTGGCTCTAATTTGTCTGGCAAAGTTTCTGCTTCAGTTCCATCTTCATCGCTGTAGCCAAATATCCCGATGGCATCCAATCTGGCTTGGCCAAGGAATTTAAGCAACTCTTGGAAATCACTTTCATCTTCACCTGGGAATCCCACAATAAAATTTGACCGAATTCCAGCAAGTGGGGCTTTGCTTCTGATCTGGCTAATTAGTTCTAGGAATTTATCGGTATCGCCAAATCTGCGCATGCTTCTAGTGATTTTTGCACTTGCATGCTGAAAAGAAAGGTCAAAGTAAGGAACAACTTTTGGAAGTGAAGTCATTGCCTCTATCAATGTTGGTCTCATCTCTGCTGGTTGCAGATATGAAAGTCTGATCCGTGAAATCCCATCAATATCTGCCAACTGCGGAAGCATCTCTTCCATCGCTCTAATATTTCCTAAATCTTTTCCGTATGAAGTCGTATTCTCACTTACAAGGAAAATCTCACTAACTCCGTTGTCGGCCAACCACTTAGCTTCACTGATAATTTCATCTTGTGTACGCGAGACAAAGGCACCTCGGAAAAATGGGATGGCACAAAATGTGCATCGTCTATCGCACCCAGCCGCAATTTTTAACGGTGCTACTGGTGCGTTATCTAATCGCTTTCTAAGGACTCTTTCACCTTCACCCATTTTTGTGCTTCTAATTGGCTGCTTGCGCTGTGCCGGAGCAATCGGAAGTAATTTACGGCGATCACTAGGTGCATGCGCTTGGATGATTTCCCCATTTAATATTCCATTTAATCGTTCTGAGATATCTGCGTAATGATCAAACCCTAGAATTGCATCCGCTTCGGGAAGAGCAGCCTCTAATTCTTTTCCATATCTTTCGGCCATGCAGCCAACCGCAACCACCTTTTTTAGTTTTTTTAACTTCCCTTGCTTTAATGTATTTGCTTCTAACACGGCATCAATTGAATCTTTTTTTGCCGCTTCTACGAATCCACAGGTATTAATTAATGCGACATCGGCTTCCTCGGCATTGGCGACTAATTCCCAGCCATCATTCGCTAAACGAGCGGCCAGCTCTTCGGAGTCGGTTTCATTCCGCGAGCAACCTAAAGTAACTAAAGCAACTTTTTTCATGAGTTTTGCTCTTTGGGGGAAGTATCAGATAAAAAAGGGTTAGCCAGCAACCGGTGCGTCGTTGGCTGCAAATTGCAGACGTACGACTTCACCGATCTTGCCCGGAATGCCACGATCTTCACCATTGACGGTCAGCGTAACAGCACCAGCATTTCCGATCACAAATCTAAGCAATTGCCGATCGGTAAACTCCTTTGTTTCACCTTTTCGGACCTCGCCAGTAAAAATCGAATTGCCAGCGGCATCACTTACTGATATCCATGAATAGCTTTTAATTCCAGTGATGACGACTTTAGCTCCCGGCTCAACTGAAGCAGTTGCCGGTATTGGTTGTTCGACAGATGGTGGCGTTGCACTAACTACTTCATTTTTCGGAGAACTTCCGGAAATCTGCACCACTGTTACTAGAGCGATTACTGCAACCGCGATCGTTGCTAGTGTTTTCCAACTCGCCTTTGTAGATTTTGAAGGTTTCTCAAGATTGCGCTTCCCTTTTTCAGAAAGATCTAAAAGCGCAGTTTCAAATTTGCCGAACTTCTCATCAAATTGTGCAAGGAGAGACGTTGAATCTATTTTTAAAATTCCAGCGATAACTTTTAAATGTCCTCGCGCATATGTATCTCCGCCACACAATGAGAAATCATCATTTTCAATTGCT
>RGZI01000114.1 GCA_010031635.1 Actinomycetota bacterium | reverse complement strand
ATTTTCCATAACGGCTTTCTTGCAGACTTTGGCAGAGCCTCATTCGCAGTAACCGCGTCATAGACGATCAACATGCGTTTGAGGTTGTAAACGCTGAAGTTACGATGAAGTGGGTACTTGGCGGTGCTAGCTACTTTTCCCATTGCTTTCCGTCCTCGCTTGCCGTCATGCTCTGATTTAAGCAACTTCGCAAAAAAACTCTGCAATTGGCGGCGACCGATGTCTTTGTTCAACGCCAGAACCAAGACATTGCTCCCCCAAGAAGAATCCCAATCCGACACACCGTCAATTTTTTTGACGGTCAGATCAAGTCGCTGTTCTCCGAACAGCTTTACGCCTCTATTTTGGCTACCTCCCCACCACGCCCTGAAGTCATTACTTCGTATATCGCCGAAATCCGCGTAGAGGCTTGACAGGGGACCATTGCCTACCTTCTCGCAACACTTCAAATAGTCATCGTTCCGCTTCATGTACGCCCACCACCAGTAAAACACGCTTCGCTCAAGCAAATGCTGTGCTGAGGGCTTGTGCTTCGTGCCAAGTAGTGGATATATCGCTAAAAAGGTGTGTTTCATAGATATATCATATCAAGTAATTCGCATTCAATTACTTGCCAATTAAAATAAATTTACTTGAGATATTATGTAGTTTGTTCTGAGAAGTTAATAAGAAAACTAATCAGAGCAGAAACCAACCTTAACTCAAATGAAAGACAATACTATGTTCTCTAATACTCAATTTGCTAATGCGACCGTTACCGTAACAACAAAAGATTCAACCGTCAATAAATTTGACGCTGCTTCAATATCTGTTCCAGCAAGCTATGTTCAATTGCCTTCTGTGAAACAAGATGCGTCAAAGCTAAAGCCTAGCGCAATTAATGAAAAAGAAAAAGAAATAGCATCAATTGTTCAAGCTGTGAACAATTTAGAGAACGAGCACTCCTCATATGTTGATCAATATATTACTCGCGGTAATCAGGCACTTTATGCTGTTCTTGCGAAAATATACGCACTTGCTGTTCAAATTAATCACAGCGACAACAAAGAATCAATAATCAAGAGTTTGAGAAATACTATGAGTCTGCAAAAAAGAATTAAGACTCAAAAGAACTCAAGTGCTTTGACACTGCTAGTGCGTTGGGTCGTGGGTGGGAGTCGTCAGCTTGCTCACACATATAGCAAAGCACTTTCTGCTGCGTATGAAGATAATGTCGCTGCTGATGAACTTGCTGCATATTTTGTAAAGCAGGGTGGAATGAAAAGTTCAGGGAAGCGAAATGTTGAAAAAAAGTCAGAAGTAAGTAATGTTCGTGTAACAAATTTCAAAAGTTTTCTGCGCACAGCTGATGTTTTACACGATAAGTTTCAGAACACTAAGATTAACTGGACTGAGACAGTTTTTGGCGATTTTTCTGGTCATGTAATTATCGTTGGTTCTGACGAAGGTAGAGGTAAGATTATTGGTCTTCGTGCTATACGAGTTAGTAAAGATACACATAATAAGATTAGCAAAATTCTTGCTGATGAGCTATTTAAGAATATTCGTGACGACAAAATTGAATCGTGGGTAGATGAAGAATATCGCATGAAGTGCAATATCACTAATAAAGTTGTTCAATCTGATTGTTCAGAAGTTTTATCCATTGCATAGTATGTAATAGATTGCACTCTAAAAGTATTGTGATATTTCTATTATTCGCGGTACTTTTAGAGAACTATATTAATCATTCGTGGAGTTTATCATGGACAAATTGTTAAGAGTAAAAGATATCGTACGTGACAAGAAGGGCGCTTCTTTTGGCTATCTGCCAATCTCAAAAGCAGCTTGGTGGCAGGGCGTGGCAGAGGGCAGATTCCCACAACCAATCAAACTTGGACCGAAGACGACTTGCTGGCGTGAGTCTGAAATCTTGGCTCTGATCAATAAGAGCTAGCGGTGCTGCTAAAGAGTAGATGAATCAACACGGGCTGATTCATCTACTTTTTTATGCCAAAGCAGTAATCCGCCCATTCCTGCATCAATACGACTCGTTTTTCAAAGTAGTCAGCTCGTTGATAAGCTGCCTCTGTCTGATCTTTCAATGCGTGGGCTAGGGCTTGTTCGCAAACTTCGCGGGGGAAGTTGCCCTTTTCAGCAGCCCAGTCTCTGAATGACGATCTGAAGCCATGCACCGTTAATTTCTCCAAGCCTTCTTTGCGCTGAAGAAATTGCAGCATCGTCATGTTTGAGATCGGCTTCGTCTTGCGGATCTCGCTACAAAAGACAAAGTCGTTTTTTGCCCTCTTGATAAAGCCCAACATCTCGCAGACTTGCGATGCAAGCGGCACACGATGCTCTATACGCAGCTTCATTCGTTCTTTGGGAATGATCCAAGTGCGCTTGGCGAAGTCAATTTCACCCCATGTTGCATTGACCGCTTCCGATGTTCGTGTCGCTGTCAAGATGCAGAAAACTAATGCACGAGCAGAAATCGTTGGATCGTCTTTGATAGTCGCAAAGAAGTTAGGCACATCGTCATAGCTCATAGCGTTGTGATGTTTCACACGCTGACGCTTGTGGAAGTGGGGTAGCAATGGCTGCAAATTCCCTTTCAAAACAGCAGGGTTCGCTTCAGCTCTGTAGCCCTTAGCGATTGCCCAATCTAAGACTGATTCAATGCGTCCACGCACCCGTGTTGCCGTCTCGTGCTTGTCGGTCCATATCGGCTTGAGTATGTTTAGCACTTGTGCTTTTGTCACATCGGCGCATGCCACCTTGCCGATCTTGTCAAACGCATAGGTTTCTAAGGTGTTATGCCACTGCTGTGCGTGTTTGATGCTTTTCCATGACGCTTGGTGCGTATCTATGTACTGCTCAGCAGCGACCATGAAGGTGATGGAACTGGACGCCTGAGCAACTTGCTGGGCTTTGAGTTTTTGTCGCTCATCACGAGGGTTAATGCCGCGTGACACCATCCTGTGACACTCACTTGCAAATTTCCTTGCCTCTGACAGTGACACATCTCTGAGCGAACCAAGCCCCATCGTGTTCGCTCCCTTAGCGCCCCAGCGAAAGATC
>RGZI01000113.1 GCA_010031635.1 Actinomycetota bacterium | reverse complement strand
AAATTAGTTATTCAAGCATTACTACGTGGCCCAGATGAAGTTTTACTCCTAGATGAGCCTGATAACTATTTGGATGTTCCATCTAAAGAGTGGTTAGAGAATGCGATCCGAGAAACGCCAAAAACAGTTTTATTTATCACCCATGATCGTGAACTTTTAAATCGCACTGCAAATCGCATAGTTGCTCTTGAATTAAATGCCAGTGGAAATACAGCTTGGGTTCATGGTGGAGGATTTAGTACTTGGCATGAAGCACGCGAGGCCCGTCATGAACGAATGGAAGAGTTGTTGCTTCGTTGGGAACAAGAACACGCTCGCTTAAAGGAACTTGTCCGCACTCTTGGTATTCAAGCTGGAAGCAGCCCAGATATGGCTTCGAAATACCACGCAATGCAAACACGTTTGCAAAAATATGAAGAAGCTGGTCCACCTGTTGCACCACCGCGTGAGCAAAATGTAAAGGTCCAACTTAAAGGTGGGCGCACTGGTGAGCGAGTAGTTACTTGTGAAAAATTACAACTGGAGGGCTTAACTGATCCTTTTGATTTTGAGATCTTCTTTGGTGATCGCGTTGCAATCTTAGGAAAAAATGGAACTGGTAAATCCCACTTTTTGCGACTGCTTTCAGGTGAGAAAGTTAAACACTCGGGTAATTTCAAATTAGGTGCCCCTCTTTATCTGGTGGTCAACAAGCTCGCTTGCAAGTTTTGCTGCTCCAATTACAAGGATCCACACTTTTATTGCTTGATGAACCAACCGATAACTTAGATATGGCAAGTGCTGAAGCGCTTGAAAATGGGCTGACTGATTATGTAGGCACTGTTATTACCGTAACTCACGATCGTTGGTTTACCCGTGAATTCACTCGCTACTTAATTTTTGGTGAAGATGGAAAAGTTTACGAATCTCCTAATCCAGTGTGGAGTTACTAAATCTTTTTTTACCACTCAGCGAATGAACCGTCTTTGTGTGTCCATTCAGGGAATCGCTTACGATTGATTTTCTTAGAAGCAGCACGAACTGCTTTTTCATCAATTTCGACACCAAGTCCTGGTTTAGTCATTAATTCGATGTACCCATTTTTAGCTTCCATTGGAGATGAGTCAACAAAGTAATTTAAGAATTCACTCTTTGGCCCATGACCTAATCCAATAATTTGCTCTTGGATTAGCACATTTGGTGTTGCGAAATCTAATTGCAAGCATGCAGCAAGTGAGATTGGTCCAATCGGGCAATGAGGAGCGATATCAACATTGTATGTTTCGGCTATTGCGGCGATACGGCGTACTTCTGATATTCCTCCGGCGTGACTTAAATCTGGTTGCGCAACTGCGATACCAGTACGCAATAAATCTTTGTACTCACTTCGGTCAAATAGGCGTTCACCAGTTGCAATAGGAATAGATGTTGAATTTACAATCAATTCAAAATGTGAGGTGTACTCAGGAGCAACTGGTTCTTCGATAAACATTAAATTCAAATGTTCTAGCATAGGGAAGATGCGCCGCGACATTGCGAGTGAAAATCGTCCGTGAAAGTCAAGCATGATATCTACGTCGTCGCCAACATAATCACGGACAACTTCTACACGATGTACAATCTCTTTTAGAACTTTAGGTGAATCGATATTTTCCAAAATAGTACTTGGGTTGAATTTAATAGCATTCAATCCACGATCTAACTGAACTTGTGTAGTTTTTAATAAATTCTCAATCAATAAATTTGGATTTCCAAAATCCCACGGATCGCCACCATTTACGTGACCGTAGATACGAATTCGATCACGAACTGCGCCACCAAGCAATTGATAGATCGGAACACCTAGTTTTTTACCAGCAATATCCCAAAGAGCTTGATCGATTCCGGATACAGCTGAATTTAACACTGCTCCTCCGCGATAAAAGCCACCTTTCATCATCCGTTGCCAGTGACGTTCAATATGCATCGGATCTCTACCAATTACATGATCCATCATCTCGTCTACTGCGGCGGCAACTGTGTGCGCTTTACCTTCAAGAATGGGTTCTCCCCATCCGGTGATGCCTTCATCTGTTTCAATCTTTAGGAAAAGCCACATCGGGTCCATATGAAAAAGTTCAAAGCCCGTTACTTTCATCGCACTCTCCTAATCTATTGTTGATTTCGCTTTGAATTATTGAAGATTATTCAAATGCGCGAGTACCTGAGCCAATCGTAACCGTACGAATAAATGAATAGAAAGCCAAGCCTTCTTTCCCTTGCTCACGCTCACCGTATGAGGAATCTTTAGTGCCACCAACAGGTGCATGGAAATCAAGACCTCTAAATCACGACCATGCACACTGCCTGTTAAACCGAAACGAACTGCGTTTGCAGAAGTGATTGCATCTCCGACTGTTTTGGCTCGGATAACACCTGCAATTGGACCAAATGTTTCTTCTTGGTTTAACGGATCATTTGCATCTAAATCACAAATCAAAGTAGGGGTGTAAAACCAACCATCGCGATCAACTGGTGAACCACCGAACAACACTTTTCCGCCACGTGAGATAGCACCTTTAGCAGCGTTAACGACATCCTCACGGGCGCTCTCTGAAATTACTGGGCCAACCAACACACCTTCGGTAGCAGGATCGTTAGGAGCTAATTTTTCAACTCCAGCAACGAGCGCGTCACAAACTTCTTTATATCTTGCATTATCGCCGACAACAATTATTCGACTTGTGGCTGTGCATTTTTGTCCAGCGAAAGCCATTGATGCATTTGAAAGATGTGCGGCTGTAAGGGCTAAATCAGCATCAGCGAGAACAATTGCTGGATTTTGTCCACCCATCTCTGCTTGAACAGGTTTGCCAAGCTTTGCTGCTTGCGCAACTATCTGACTGCCGACTTCTGAAGAACCGGTAAATGAAATTACATCTGAAAATTCAATTACCGCTTGCCCGCACTCTGCGCCACCAATTAATACTTGGAAAATATCCTTTGGTAGGTGCTCAGCGAAAATCTCTTCCATAAATTTTGCAACACCGATTGCCATTCCACTTGGTTTCATTACAACTGCGTTGCCAACGGCGAGCGCAGGTGCAGCTTTCCAAGTAGGTATCGC
>RGZI01000112.1 GCA_010031635.1 Actinomycetota bacterium | reverse complement strand
ATCCCCGACCCTCAAGCGCCCGTAATGTTTCACGCAACAGTGGACGACTTACCCGAAAATGATCGGCGAGCGCACGTTCAGAAGGAAGGCGATCACCAGGGTTTGCCCACTCTGAAAAAATTAACTCTTCAAGTTCAATCTCTAGATCATTTCCACTTGGAGGCGTGAGGGCGCGATCTCTGACACTTAAGGAACTGGTCTGACCATTCATAGGCATACCGTGCCGGTACCTATTTAATATGTCAACAGCGGGGCTAGTTATTTTGGTTAGATTGGTAAAAAGTAAAAAACCAGCGTGACGACAGAGGCGAGCGCTAGGGATTGCAGCAAAATGGTTAAAGCAGTTTTGCGATCAGCATTTCGTGAAATCGGATCATTTACCCGCTTGATCTCGCCCATTCGTCCAAAGTTAAATGTCCCAGCCAATCCGTAGGCCAAGCAAAATTTGCGGCGTGATTGAATCCAGCCGATAGCTGCCACTAAAAGTGGAACGAAAACCGCCCATCTGGCTGATTTAGGTGAATCCGCTGAGAGCACAGCTGAGGCAGTAATAAGTGCAAAAATCAGTCCAGATAATGCAACTATCCGCCGGCGCATAATTTCACGGGTGCCGATATTGCAACTTCCGGCTATGTATAACTCCTCAGACATCTGATCTCCCTAATTATTAAAGCAAGAATTAACCTGCACTAAGTATGCCATTTATATCTTGAGCAAACTCTTTTCGGAGGTTTTTCCCCGCATCGATATCTTCAGAGTAACTAAAGAAGCCATGGATTTGACCTGGGTAATCTCGGTAGATTGTCGGCACGTTATCGGCTATCAATTTCTGTGCATACTCCTCACCGTCATCATGTAATACATCATATTCTGCAGTAATTATTATTGTTGGAGGTAAATTTTTATAACTTTTGGCCACATGAGGAATTGCATATGGGTTTTGGTCATCATCATTATCATTTAGGTACTGTTCCCAAAGCCACTCCATTCCTTTTTTTGTCAATCCATACCCTTTGGCATTTGAAAGCATCGATGGATAATCAAACTTACGATCATTACAAGGATAAATTAATAGTTGGTAAGCAAGTTTTTGCAAGCCTTGATCTCTAACTTTAAGCGCAACTGCGGATGCTAAATTTCCGCCAGCACTATCACCGGCTATGCCTATTTTACTTTGAATAATATTTAGTGATTCACTATTTTGGAAAACCCACTCAAGCGTTGCATAGCAATCATCAAAAGGAATTGGAAATTTATGTTCTGGTGCTTTCTGATAATTTACCGAAATTACTACTGAATTTGTAGAATTTGCCAATGATCGCAATTGTGGTTCGTAGAGTTCATCAAAAAAGACACACCATCCACCACCATGAAAATAAACTAAACCATTAAAAGGACCTGAACCCTTTGGAGTAAATATGCGAATTGGCAAATCAGCAGTCGGTCCAGGAACAAATGTATGTGTAACTTGTCCAACATCTTCACGAGCTCCGCTCATAAACTTTGCGGCCTGCAAACCAGCTCTAGTTTCCGCTATTGGAACCTCAGAGATATCTGGTGGATTTCCATCATTGGCTATTGCCAAAAAAGCAGCAGCCTGAGGATCTAATGGCATTTTTGACCTGCTCCCCGAAATATTTAGTATGCGGGTAATTTAACCCATAGGCTTGCCTCATGGAAGAGCACAGAGTTGATCTGACCCCCGCTCAAATTGCGCATCTGCAAACCCTTGTTGCAGGTCAAGTCAGTACTAATGAATCGGTTCTTGATCAACATGGTCGTGATGAATCTGCATTTCCTCCTGTGCGCCCATCAGCTGTAGTTATGGCACGCACCACCGAAGAAGTTTCTCGAGTATTGAGTTACTGCAACGAACAACGAATTCCAGTTATTGCATTTGGAGCAGGTACTTCTCTTGAAGGGCATGTTCTTCCACTTCATGGTGGAGTCAGTCTTGATTTAACTCCGATGAATAAAATTATTGAAATTCGCCCTGATGATTTATTGGTACGGGTTGAGGCTGGTGTGCATCGTGTTGCACTTAATGAGAAATTAGCAGTGCACGGACTTTTCTTTTCGGTAGATCCTGGTGCAGATGCAACCCTTGGCGGAATGGCAGCAACTGGAGCATCTGGGACAACAACTGTGCGCTACGGATCAATGCGTGAAAATGTTATGGCGATGACCGCCGTTATGGCTGACGGCACAATTATTAGAACTGGGCGCGAAACCCGAAAACTTTCAGCCGGTTATGACTTAACTCGATTAATTGTTGGATCAGAAGGAACGCTCGCGATTATCACTGAACTAACTCTGAAGTTAAATGGAATACCAGAGAAAATGGCCGCAGCAGTTGTTCGTTTCAAAACTTTATCGCAAGGAGTTGAGGCGGCAATCGCAGTTGTTCGTTCAGGAATTGCGATCGCCCGATGTGAATTTCTTGATGAAAAATGTATTCGAAATGTAAACGCACATGACAACTTAACTTTGACTGAAACACCGACATTATTTTTCGAATTTCATGGAAGTCCACAAGGCGTTGCAGAAGATGCGCAATCAGTAAAAGAGATTGTGACTGAATTTGGTGCATCCGAATTTGAATGGACCACTGATGAAGGTGCCCGTAGAAAATTATGGCAAGCCCGTCACAATGCTTATTGGGCTGGCATTGCCGCAAACCCTGGAAAGCGCGGAGTGAGCACGGATATGGCGGTGCCGTTATCTAAATTGGCTGAAGCAGTATCAGCTGCAGATGAGATTTTGCGCGCTGATCGATTCCCTTACTCAGTGTTAGGACATGTGGCCGATGGCAATTTCCACTGCTTGATTATTACTGATCCGGAAAAACCTGAAGAGCTTGCACAAGTGCGCGAATTAACTCATAAATTAACAATGACAATTATTGAGATGGGCGGAACTTGCACCGGAGAACATGGAATTGGTTCTGGAAAAATTGACGCTCTAATTGCAGAGACCGGAAAAGAAGCAGTGGGAGTCATGCATGCGATTAAACGCACACTTGACCCCCACCAGATTCTCAATCCTGGCAAAGTGCTTCACTACGAAGCACCGCTAAATTAATTACTCGGCAAATTTTGGATAAGTTAAACCAATCTGCTTAGCAATCTCAGTCATAGTTTCCATGATTGACTGAATCTCATCCAACGGAAGAATCGGTGA
>RGZI01000111.1 GCA_010031635.1 Actinomycetota bacterium | reverse complement strand
AAGGCCATAACCTGTTGGCACTTCAGCCAATCCGTACTCAATCTTGAGTGGATCTGTAATCATGTCATCGGCATAAATATTCATTGCAGTGACTGCAGGCCATCTTGCGTGGGTAAGCACAGCCCCTAGTTGCAATGTATAGGCAGTTGTTATTCCAGTTCCAACAATTTGCAACCAGAAATTTTTGTCAAAAGCTGCGCAAAGGTGACCTTCTTTTAGAAATCTGGTTACACCTCCAGTGTTGACCACAAATCCATCCAGCGCATCTTCACGCATCCAGGTCGGAAACATTTTCATTTCAAAATGTGTAGCTATGGGGTGCGAAACTTTGTTCCGAATAAACTTTTGTCCTGCTACATCGGTGCGAAAAATCGGATCCTCATAAATTCCGATTCGAGGCTCTTTATCTAACTCTTGCAAAAGTGGAACTGCTTCTCCTGGGCTGAGCAACATCTCATTCCAGTCGATATCAAGGCGATAATTTTCTGGAGTTACAGATGCGATTGCCTTTACTTGTTCGCGGACATCAAACCAAGGTCTAGCTTTAAATTTATGTGAAAGGTAACCCTCTTTGTAAGCTTCTTTTGCTTCTTCCGCAAGTACGTGCGGCGGCATCTTCGTGCTCCACCATGAGATTGGACATCTTTCCCGAACAGGCGCACTTGTCAAAAGGTTGTGCATAGGAACTTCTAACGCTTTGCCGACTAAGTCATACAAAGCCATTTGTAATCCGGCCCCTAATGAATCATCTGAAAGCAGGGATACTGGATTTCTTCCAATGACGCGAGCGACTGCGGAATCAGTAACTGATTCCCAAGAGTAATAAAGAATTGTTTCTCCGTAGCCCACAATTCCAGGAACATTGCAGGTAACTCGACAGATTTCGACAATTGCCCACTCGGCAACCATGATTTCTAGCCATGGACGGGCGCGATCACGGTATGGAACTTGCACAACAATTCGCTCTACATCTTTTACTCTCAGGTCCATGATTGCTCTTTATCTAACAAGTTGATAATTGGCTTAGCATTAGGACTAAATCCTACTAAATACTCGATTTTCGATCAATGAATAGCTTCCTTTTTCTGGTGATTTCCAGGTTTGATACTTTTGATAGCACTTTTACTGCAACGCCTATTGCCTTCCAGAGTCGACAGGGGGAGCATTAACAACAGTGACAATGTAAAATTAATCTTCAACAAGGAGAGTTTGATGACACTTAAAGCCATGGCACACCCAAATGGCAGTTATAAATTTCTGCCAGCAATCTCTGCCTACTCTGCTGGAATTGCAACAATGCCAGGCTTTGAAATTACTGCACTACGCATAACTTCCCCACTTTCTTTGGATGCAGGATTCGAAGTTATTGATAGTGAGATTAGCAAGAGAGGACTTAAACCTGATGCGCTTGCTGGTATTCAACTTAGATCACCCAAGGTATTTACCTTTGAAGAGTTTTCACAATTTAATGAAAACTATCGTAATTTATTACTAGAACGCTCACTGATATTAGGCGATGTAAATCCGATTCCTCGCACCAATGTAATTCCTATTAAAGATGTTCCCCTCGTTCCTTGCATTTCTACAGCATTTTTAGTTCACCCTTCTCAAAACGAAGGAGGTCAAGATTTTATTGTTGCGGGAGCAGGCGAAGTCGCCGGAGACTTAGATCCAACAAATATTGTTGCCCGTGGTGATATTTCACAGAGTGGAATGTCAGTAAAAGTAGATTGCGTACTTGAGGAAATGTTAGCTCGACTATCAGCTTTAGGCTTTAATGGATATTCTCCAACAGTCATAAATGTTTACACAATTCGTGAAGTATCCAAGTTGCAAGATTTGATTTCAAAAAAACTTCCAGCGATTAATGTGCATGGATATACCTCTTGGCTAACTAAGCCACCTGTATCTGAGATCGAATTTGAAATGGATTGTTCAAGATTTAGTAATTGGTTTGCCGTGTAATGAGTAAAACTCCTAGTTCGGTAACTGAGCTACTAAGTGAAATGGTGGCTTTTGATACTGTGAATGAGATTTGAGTTTTAATCTTTTACTTACTTATCAAGTACACAAGGGTGCCCCGTGGCTGCTATTCGAATCTCATGCTGACACGGTAGATGTAGAGAATATGACGGTAAATCCTTTTAAAACTCAGGTAATTGAAGGAAAAATCTATGGGAGAGGGACTTCCGACACTAAAGGAAGTGGAGCCAGCATATTGTGGGCTTTGAAGAATTATTGCCAAGAATCACATAAACCAAATAACATCGCAATTCTTTTTGTAACAGATGAAGAGATTTCTAAAACTGGAGCTAATACATTTATAGAAAAACAGTTATCAAAGCTTCCGTGGAAACCGTATGGGGTGATTCTTCAAATCCAGCAAATGGCAAAAGTGCCATATCTGCAATGGCCAAGTTGATTTTGGAATTTGAAAAAATCTACTGCGCAGAGATTAATACTGCCCATCCATTAACTGGCAGATCAGCCTGCTCGATTAACACAATAACTGGCGGAAGTGCCGTGAATATTATTCCGAGTATCTGTGAAATAGAGATTGATCGCCGGGTTTTGCCGGGAGAGAATCCGATAGAAGTTCGCAAATCGATACAAGCTGTTCTTGACTCTATTTCCGCAATGGATTCTTCAATTGAGATAGAAACTTCTGAACCATTTATAGATTTTCCACTTGACCCAATGAGCAATATCAACCTTTCACAGCTAATTAGTAATTCACTTGACTCCTTGGGATTCTCGCCGGAACTTTTAGGGGCAGGTTATGGAACGGATGCCTCAACATATTCAATTGCCGGCTTGCCTGCGGTTGTTCTTGGCCCCGGAAGTATTGACCAAGCCCATACAAAAGATGAATGGATTGAAGTTGAAGAATTAGAAAAAGCGGTTGTTGTATACGGACAAATTATGAAATTGGATTGCAAATGAAAATATGAAAATATGAGAATTGGAATCGTTGGATTTGGAAACATGGGATTTTCCCATGCTCAACAACTCTCCTACATAGAAGGAGCCGAAATTGGTGTGGTGATTGAACCACATGCGGCTAATTTAGAAAAAGCTAGAGGATATTACATAGGAAAGAATGTAGCTTTTTTTAGTGATTTAGAGACCGGATTACGGGATTCAAATATTGAGGCTTGGATTGTTGCATCGAGTACAAACTCTCATGTAG
>RGZI01000012.1 GCA_010031635.1 Actinomycetota bacterium | reverse complement strand
TTTTAAAATAATTGTTAGAAATATGTTTTTTTACAAATTCTACCAATTCTGCTTTAGGGTGTATTGGAAAAGATTTGAAATTCCCACCTGGCGCCCAAAATGCAACCCAACTTGATGCAGCGGCACCGGCAAAAGTACTTGTGCCTGGTAGCCCCGCATCGCCAAAACATGGCCAACCAGGATCTTTGCTCTCTTGGTCTAATTTCTGAGTAGCCGCGACGCTCGAACCAGGTAGTCGATAAAGAATTCCATGATGTGAAACTTTCAAATTTCCAGGAGTAATAGTCACAGATTCCAGAAAAGTTTCTTCGGTAAATTTTGGATCTAAGAGAAAGCAACGGTACTCATCATTTCCACCTTCAGGTGGATTAGGGAGATACTCAGGTGTTGTGAGGGCGGCAATCACTTTCCCAGTAGCTTCTGGCTGCGTTGGGGTTGAGGTTGCCGTTGCCGTTGGCGTTGGCGTTTCGCTTGGCTTTGCAGAAGCAGCTGCAGAGATCTTAATTTGACTCTTTAGCCAAGTTAATTTATT
The DNA here is from genome assembly GCA_010031635.1 of Actinomycetota bacterium. Classification (GTDB taxonomy): domain Bacteria; phylum Actinomycetota; class Actinomycetes; order Nanopelagicales; family Nanopelagicaceae; genus UBA3012. Next base: position 30,056 of record RGZI01000012.1, on the reverse strand, counting down.
CCCAGATTTCATACATTTGTAATCAACGCCTTTTATTATGGTCGTTGCTTTTTCTTTAGTACACACTCCACCAGCTTTAGCTGTTGCTGAATTCGCAAATTGGGCATTAGAAGTAGTAAACAGAAAAAGTATTAGTGTTAATGAAGTAATTACTCTAGAACGCATAGGTTATCTAAATACTAATTAATGATCGCATATACGACTAGCAAAATTCCTAAGGCAGCGACGACAATTTGGCTGACCTTTCCAAGTAACAATTTGGCAATCCCCGGGATCCAGGTGGCCGCTAGCAGACCTGCGCCTGGAACAACTATAAGGAGTGAATTTTTAAGTACGTCACTCTGCCCAGTTTGATACCGCAAATTTATTAAACCGACCGCAAGTAGTAGATAGCCACCCATCCGGTAATTGTTGATCAAATTACTTCTCATATCTTTATTCTAGGGAATAAGTAAAGGGTGCCGATTAATCGACACCCTTTACTCGACTTTCCTTTATTTACAGGAGGATTACTTAATTAGTGATCTTCCTTCATGCCTTCTGCAAATGACTTCATGCGAGCGATCTTCAAGATTGTTAGACCGAATACGCACTTTGCCAAGATGTCAGCAATTGTGTAACCAACTTGGACTCCAACGAATTGCTGTGCAGTTTCATCTCCACCCATACCTAGGATGTAAGACACTGGGTAAACGCCCCACGTAGCGATCAAGAGCAAGCGCAAACGACCTACGGTCTCTGCAACTCCTGCTGGTTGACGCTCCAATGACTTTCCAAGTTCTACGAACAATACGTAGAGGATGTAAAGGAATGGAATTGTAGAAAGAACACCGTAAAGAACTTGGGTGTTCTGGTCACTTGAGATCTCGCCTGGGTAACCAAGTGCGATCATCGCAGCTGATGCTGGAACAAGTCGGGTGATAAGTGACTTAGAAACTTCCTTTGCTAGCGCCAAAACAGCAATCACTTCAACAAGAAGAAGTGGCACTGTGAGCAGCCAGTCAACGTAACGGTATGCCTCATTGAACGCACCCTGATCGCCAGAGACTTTTACGGTCATCATGTCAGAGGCTTCACCAAATGAGTTAAAGATTCTCCAGTAGTGGTATCCAGCAATAAAGGTAACCATTGAAGACATAACTAGGGCATTGCGATATTTAGGAAGAACGCGTGCCTGTGACACCAAGGTGTAGACAGTGCAAGCGAGCATTGAGATTAAACCAAAGGAAAATATGTTGTAAACAAGATTCCATTGGTTAGCGTCGAGTTTTACCATGTAACTATTCCTCCATGGGATTTAGTTATCCAAGAGCTTTTTAGCCCCTGGAGCCAACTGCCTTTGGAAACCTCGAGGCCTTCCACTGGCGACTTGACCTTTTAATTATGAGGGAACAAAAGTTAAAGTGCCAGCATAAAGTCAAAAATAACTGAGAGTTTTCACAGCCAACATAAAAGCCTGAATGCGCCAGTTAAAACCGCAGGTCAACCCGCATAAAATAAAAATGATAGTGCGGTCCGCTATCTTTCCGACACGGCTAATGTGCGGTTTTGTCCCTTTGGTACTGCATCACAAAGCCAAAGATGCTAACCAGCAATCCGGCGACCGCCATAATTGTCAACCACCAACCAAGTAACACCCCTAACCCTGCCAGGGTCATAAAAAAGCCCACCAGTAAAGGCCACCATGAATGTGGACTGAAAAATCCTAGCTCTCCAGCACGATCTGCAATTTCACCATCAAGATCATCTTCCGGTAAAAAACCATCGGTACGGCGATCGATAACCAAAAAATAAAACCCCAATAAGAGGGCCAGTAACGTACTTAATAAAATAGCAAGCGAACCAACTATTTCTCCAGATAATTTGAAGTAAACAAAATCAACAATTGCGTAAAAAGCTGCAATTCCTAGAAAGAATTTCCATCCGAACTTCATTTGTGGTTACCATCTTTGGTGTCTTTGGCATGTTTAGCCGCATTGCGCGCTTCCGCTTCCGCAACTTCAGGATGATGTAAATCAAAAGCCGGACGCTCACTTCTGATTCTTGGAATACTTGTGAAGTTGTGTCGTGGTGGTGGGCATGAAGTCGCCCATTCAAGTGATCCACCATAACCCCAAGGATCGTCCACTCCAACTAACGGCGCTTTCCGAGTAATCCAAACGTTTATAAAGAATGGAATATTAGAGAAAGCCAATAGAAAAGCCCCTACTGTTGAAATCATATTCATTCCAGTAAATCCATCAGTCGCTAAATAATCTGCATACCGACGTGGCATTCCAACAATTCCCAACCAGTGCTGGATCAAGAAGGTAATGTGAAAACCAAAGAATAATGTCCAAAAATGGATTTTACCTAGTGGCTCATTAAGCATTCTTCCGGTCATTTTCGGCCACCAGAAATAGAATCCCCCAAACATTGCAAAGACCACAGTTCCAAAGATTACATAATGGAAATGCGCCACAATGAAGTAGGAAGCGGAGACGGCGAAATCAAGTGGTGGGCTGGCCAAGATAATTCCGGTAAGTCCACCAAATAAAAAGGTAATTAGAAATCCAAGCACCCATAACATCGGCGTATCAAATGAAACTGATCCACCCCACATTGTTCCAATCCAGTTGAAGAATTTAACCCCAGTTGGCACTCCAATTAAAAATGTCATAAAGGAGAAAAACGGAAGGAGCACTTGTCCGGTTGCATAAAGATGATGAGCCCAGACTGCCACTGAAAGTGCCGCAATTGCGATTGTCGCAGCAACTAAACCTTTGTATCCAAAGACCGGACTGCGGCTAAAAACTGGAAGGATCTCAGTTACGATGCCAAAAAACGGAAGCGCCAAGATATAAACCTCTGGATGACCAAAAAACCAGAAGAGGTGTTGCCAAAGCATTGCCCCGCCATTTGCTGGGTCGAAAATATGTGCACCAAAACGTCGGTCAGCCTCTAAACCTAAAAGGGCGGCAGCGAAAGGTGGAAACGCTAAAAGAACTAGGACTGAAGTAAGCAAAATATTCCAAGTAAAAATCGGCATTCGGAACATTGTCATGCCTGGTGCTCTCATGCAAAGAATTGTGGTTATGAAATTTACGCCACCCAGAATTGTGCCGATACCGCTAACTGCTAATCCCATAACCCATAAATCACTACCAAGTCCTGGTGAAAATTCAGTACTTGAAAGTGGTGCATAAGCGGTCCAACCAAATGATGCTGCGCCGCCTGGAGTAAGAAAACCAGCTGTAGCCATCAATGCGCCAAATATGTAGAGCCAATAAGAGAGCATATTCATACGTGGGAAAGCCACATCAGCGGCACCAATTTGCAGCGGCATAATTACGTTGGCAAAACCTACAAATAACGGTGTCGCAAACATCAGCAACATAATGGTTCCGTGCATCGTAAATAATTGGTTGTACTGTTCAACACTTAAAAATTGCAAACCTGGGCGGGCTAGTTCAGCGCGCATAATCAGCGCAAGAATTCCACCAAATAAAAACCACGCAAAAGTTGTTATTAGGTAAAGGTGACCAATTCTTTTATGGTCAGTAGTGGTTAACCAACCGACGATTGCGCGGCCCTTATTACCCGGTTTTAAAAGTGAATTAAATGATTCATCGTTAATTACAAGTGGTTGGGCGTAAGTGGTCATGCCGCACTGCCTTTCAGGGTGTCAAGGTAATTTTGGTACTCAACTGGAGTTACTACTTTTACGGTAAAAAGCATCTGGGAGTGATTACGTCCACAAAGAATGTTGCAACGGCCCGGATATGAACCTAATTTATTTGCGGTAAATTCAAATTGATTTTGGACACCAGGCAAATTTTGCATTTGCATCATAAATGCAGGAACCCAAAAACCATGTACTACATCACTTGCAGTTAAAGTTAAACGAACACGTTCGCCTTGCGGTATATAAAGTGTTGGTGGCAGCTTAGGAGTTCCGGTGACAGTTGCATCTGCTGCATCTTTATAAGCAAACTGCCAAGACCATTGAATTCCATTGACTTTAATCTCATGCATGGCAACCGTTGATGGTGAGATTTTAATAATCGCCGACTGATCGCGAGCTGTGAAGAAGAAAAGTACAGCCACAATCAAAAATGGGATAACGGTGTAAACAAGTTCAAGTGGAACGTGATAGCTAACCTGCGGCGGCAAATCGTCATCAATTCGGCGAAACTTAAAAGCCGCCCACAAAATTAGTCCAACCGTAAATCCGCCGACAATAAAAGCTGCGATCCATGCACCTTGCCAAAGATTGAGCGATCGATCGTTGATATCCGTTACATTTCTGGGAAATCCCAAAGCCGGTAACTCTGCACTTGAGCAACCTGTGAGCATGAACCCAATTGTTAATAGCGCTGAGAGTGGAGCAAAACGAAAGGTTTTGCGCTTGGTAGCTCGGGTTAGAAGAGGCACTGCTCAAGGATAGTGCCCGACTTCGCATGATTTGCAGCAGGCAGTAGCGTTCTCCTCGTGGGGATGATCACAGCGGGAAAGTATGAGGGGCAACACCCATTGCATCCCAAAGCGCGCCAAATCTTGCTTGATGCCTTTGACCAGGGATGGGCTGATCCGACTCAAATCTCCAGTCAAGGCCGCCAAGCAGAGGCACTTTTGGTTCAAGCGCGCGAATCAATTGCTAAATCCTTAGCCCTTCAATCCAGTGAGATTGAACTTTGGGGCGAACCGGAACTGATCTCACCGATCGCCATTTGGGGGGCGCCTGGCTTTGGAGTTTCACCCTTTATATATGGTGCGAGTGAGCGATCTGAAATTATCGGCATGCGGGGTAAATCAAAACAATCATTTGAGATCTCCGTAGATATTAATGGCGCGATTGATTTGGAACTTTTGACGGAAACAGTGCAACCTAATTCAATTGTCGCCATCCAAAGTGCCAATATCGAAACTGGCGTGATTCAAAATCTCAAAGCGATCGCTAAAGCGGTTGTCGCCCAAAATGCGCACCTACATATAGATGCAACTGCTTCCGGTGCCCGCTTTGCAAAACCTTCCTATTGGTCCACATTGCATTTTGATGCTCGCTCGTGGAATGGACCTGCCGGTGTGGGTGTATTTGCGCTAAAAAGTGGAGCACGGTGGTCTAATCCACTTCCGCATACCAGACCAACTCGGGCTCCAAATAGTTTTTCAATTCCGCTTGCTCTTGCCGCGGCAAGTGCATTGGAGCATTGGATTGCTGACGAATCAGCAAATTCAGCAAGGTTGAAATCTTTAATTGAGCGAGTCCGTAATCATGTTAAACAAACTATTTCTGATGTCGATATCGCCGGAAATGCAGAATCGACTTTGCCAAATATTATTTCTTTATCATTTTTAAATGTATCAAGTGAGCAATTGGTAGCCGCACTTGAAATCGAAGGGTTCTCAGTTGCCTCAGGCTCTGCTTGTGTGGCATCTGCTCTAGAACCAAGCCATGTACTCAAAGCTATGGGGTTGCTAACTCATGGAAATATGCGCATTAATCTCAATCACGATGTTCAAGATGGGGAAATAACTAAGCTATTGGCGCTACTACCGGGAATCATTTCAAAGTTGCGGGAAAATTAAAATGGTTCTAGAACTAGATTGCCGTGGCAAGAGATGCCCACTGCCAATTATTGAATTAAGTAAGAAGATCAAAGAATCCGAGTTAGGCCAGGAAGTACTTTTACTTTCAGATGATCCAGCCACCGCAGCCGATCTAAGCGCATGGGCTCGAATGACCGGTAATGAATTTAAAGTTATTTCAGCAGATAATTTTTTAATTACAAAATCTAATTGAGATTTATTTGAAAAGAACAGTTAATTCAGCAGCAGCGCTTTGCCCATAAGCTGTTTCAAAACGCGATACAAATTCCGCTGCTGTAAACCGATACTCCTGAGTTCCTTTTGTTTCCACAACGTAAGTCGCCAACATCGCACCTAGTTGACCACACCGTTCTAATGAAAGCTGGTGACTTAATCCGGTAAGAAAGCCGGCCCGGAAAGCATCCCCAACGCCTGTTGGATCAACTTTTGCATTCTCTTTTGGTACTGGGATATCTATTGGATCAAAGTTTTTCGAATCAATCCGCGCACCTTTTGAACCGCGAGTAATTACTCTCATCTCTACACGATCTAAAACCTCGGATTCACTCCATCCAGTTTTTTGCAAAGCTAAAGCCATCTCATATTCGTTTAAAAATAAATACTTTGCTCCATCAATTAAAGTTTTAATAACATCGCCATCTAAACGCGCTAATTGCTGAGAAGGATCAGCCGCGAAGTCCACACCACGATGTCGGCACTCCTCCGTATGGCGCACCATTGCATCTGGGTTATCTGGAGTGATTACGACCAGATCAACTCCCCCGTATTTATCAATAATTGGACCGAGTTCAATATCCCGTGCTTCACTCATCGCTCCTGGATAAAAAGAAGCAATCTGATTTAACTCTTTATCAGTAGTCACCGTAAAACTTGCTGTCAATTGAGTCTTAGAAACTTTTACAGATGAGGTATCAACTCCGTGTCTGGTCAACCATGAGTTGTAATCATCCCAATCTCGACCAACCGCACCAATTAAAATTGGGGAAAGACCAAGCACTCCCATTCCAAAGGTGATATTTGCTCCAACGCCACCACGACGAACATCAAGTTCATCAACTAAAAAAGATAAAGAGATATTTTCAATAGAGCCAGCAACAATTGAATCAGCAAACCGTCCTGGGAATGTCATCAAATGATCAGTCGCAACCGATCCAGTTACGGCGATCTTCACGCGAAGTACTCCTTGATATCAACCAGATTAATTAAAGGAATCTCCGCAAGCACAAGAATCACCGGCATTTGGATTATCTATGGTGAAACCTTGCTTTTCAATTGTGTCTACAAAATCAATAGTGGCACCCATTAAATATGGAGTGCTCATCTTGTCGGTAACCACAGCTACTGTTCCGAATTCACTGATGAGGTCACCATCAAGGGCGCGATCATCAAAATATAGTTGGTAGCGCAAGCCAGAACATCCACCAGGTTGTACTGCAACACGTAATTTGAGGTCATTACGATCCTCTTGGTCTAGCAAAGCGCGCACTTTTAGTGCAGCACCATCAGTCAAGCCAATTCCTGCCGTTGAAACGTTTACCTCAGTTGTGCTCATTACGACCTCCCGTGTTGGTCTAATCGTGCCATATAAGAGAACCACTCACCCACCAAAAACCTTCCCGCGCGCCTTGATGTGGCGGGGTGAGTGGCAAACCTGAGAGAATTGCCATGTGGCAACATCAATAACTGACCTTTTACTACTTGGCCGTGGAGTTGATTTAGCGAGCGAACGCGGAGTCTCATGCCCTGGTGAACTTCCAGCAGTCAGTGATCCAAATTTAGTTGAACGCGCTCGTGCAGCGCGCAAAGCATTAGGTAGCCGGGCATTTGTCCTTGGTCATCATTACCAACGGGATGAAGTAATCGAATTTGCAGATGTTATGGGTGATTCTTTCAAGCTAGCTAAAGATGCAGCAGCAAGACCTGAAGCAGAGTTTATTATTTTTTGTGGTGTGCACTTCATGGCTGAAAGTGCAGATATTTTAACTAATGATTCGCAAAAAGTTATTTTGCCGGATTTAGCCGCTGGTTGTTCGATGGCAGATATGGCAAATAGTGAGCAAGTTGCGCAATGTTGGGACGCACTTACCGCAGCCGGTGTTGCAGATAAAACCATTCCAGTTACATATATGAATTCATCTGCAGCGATAAAAGCATTCACTGGTGAGCATGGTGGCACCGTTTGCACTTCCTCTAATGCAAAAACCGCGATGGCATGGGCCTTAGAAAAAGGCGAGAAAGTTTTATTCCTTCCCGATCAACATTTAGGTCGAAACACCGCAGTTTTACAGTTAGGTCTCTCCCTTGATGATTGCGCAGTTTGGAACCCATGGAAAGAAAATGGTGGGTTAACAGATGCGCAAATAAAGAAAGCCCGAATTCTTTTATGGCGTGGGCATTGTTCAGTTCATGGTCGTTTCACAGTTGATTCAGTAAATGAAGTTAGGGCGAGAATTCCAGGAGTGAAAGTTTTAGTTCATCCTGAATGCCAGTATGAAGTTGTATCAGCTGCAGATGTAGTTGGATCAACTGAATCAATCATCAAAACAGTTGCCCAATCCCCTGCTGGTTCTAAATGGGCGGTCGGAACTGAGTTAAATCTTGTTCGCAGATTAGCTGCTAATAATCCAGATAAGGAAATAGTATTTTTGGATAAAACTGTTTGCTACTGCTCAACGATGAACCGGATTGATTTACCGCATTTAGTTTGGGTGATGGAATCTTTGGTGCAGGGCCGGCTACTAAATCAGATCACTGTTGACCCGAAGATTGCCAAGTACGCCAAAATTGCTTTAGATCAAATGCTTGCTCTGCCTTAAAGAAATTTAGAATAGGATCAAGTTATGAGTCAGTCATCTGAGAGTTCAAATAACGATGCTAATGCGGGTAAGGGGCGTCCAACCCCAAAGCGTCGCGATGCGGAAGCCAAGCGCCCCCGCAGATCATTAGCCCCTGTGGTCAAAAAGGGTGATCGCAAAGTACTTAAAGCACAGCAGCGAAAAAAACGTGAAGAGTTGCGTGGCGCATATATGCGCGGAGAAGAGCGCGCCTTGCCAACACGTGACAAAGGAGCAGCCCGGAAATTTGCGCGAAATTATGTAGATTCTCGATATTCAGTAGCGGAATTTTTTATGCCCTTACTTATGGTGGTTCTTGTTCTTTCAGTAATTCCAGGTGACAATATTAAGATTTTGGCAACTCTATTTATGTACTTGGTTATTTTAATTTCCACCGTTGATGGATTTATCATGGGCCGCAAAATCAAAGCCCAAGTTGCCGAAAAATATCCAGAGGAAAAATTAAAGGGGTTAGCTATTTACGCTTGGTTACGAAGCACACAGATCAGAAGATTGCGCAGTCCATCACCACTTGTTAAGCGCGGCGAAAAATTTAATTAAGGCCGCTTCTCCGGACTCTTGCCTTTCGCTGGATCGCGTTCGGCTAATCCGCCAATTGCATCATCGATAGCTTTCAGTACTGCTGGCTCTAATTTAACTCCAGCTGCTTTGACATTCTCTTTAACCTGTTTGGCTTTAGAGGCACCGATGATGGCACTTGATACATTCTTATTTTGCAAAACCCAAGCGATGGCAAGTTGGGCCATAGAAAGTCCAACTGATTCAGCGACTGGGACAAGTTTCTGAACACCTTCAAGAACTTCATCACGCATCCAACCAGAGATCATGTTCGCACCACTCTTCTTATCTGTGGCTCGTGATCCAGCTGGTGCTTTCTTTCCCGGTAAGTACTTGCCAGTGAGAATTCCCTGCGCAATAGGCGACCAAACTATTTGACCAATTCCCTCTTTTTCAGAAAGCGGAACTATCTCTTTTTCAATTACCCGCCACAGCATTGAATATTGCGGTTGGCTTGAAACAAAACGGTCATAACCCATTGCATCTTGAATTTTCAATGCGGCCGCAATCTCACTTGCACGCCATTCGGATACGCCGATGTAATTAACTTTTCCTTGACGGATTAGATCATCAAACGCTTTTAAGGTTTCTTCGAGTGGAGTTTCGTAATCAAAACGGTGTGCTTGATAAAGGTCAATGTGATCTGTTTGTAAACGCTTTAGTGAGCCGTTAATCGATTCCATGATGTGCTTGCGTGATAGACCGCGATCATTTTTCCCGGTACCAGTTGGCCAGTAAACCTTGGTGAATAGTTCGTAAGATTCGCGACGCTGACCTTTTAGCGCTTTGCCTAATACCGTCTCAGCTTTCGTACCTGCGTAAACATCGGCGGTGTCGAAGGTTGTTATGCCAGCATCGAGAGAGGCGTGGACACATTTAACCGCTTCGTCGGCTTCAACTTGGGAACCGTGAGTAATCCAGTTTCCGTATGAGATTTCAGAGACTTTTGGCTAGTTGGGGGTTAAGATCACATTGCAGGAAAAAACTTAATACCAACTTAATACCTTTGGCTGATAGGGGAAGTTCGGTGAAATTCCGACGCTGACCCGCAACCGTAAGTTGATTTCGCCGCTGAAAATGCTGGCAATCTCAATAAGTCGGATTACCTATCAAGCAAAAGTTGTATGGATACCACCCGTCGTGGTTTACGGGGCGGAGTTCCGAGTCACTTGGCTCGCGTAATTCGCCCGTCTGCTATTAATTTAGTGGGCGGTTTTTTATTGCGATAAAAGTCGGGATCGCCTTGTGGGCCCTTTTTCGAAAGGTTCACAATTTAAAGTGAAGAAGATGAATAAGTTAAAAAAAGTAATTCCCTTTTTGTTAATCGCGTTATCTATCGGAAACCCAATCGCAAATGCGGCAAGTGATACTGGCTACCGTTATTGGGGTTACTACCAAGCAAAACCTGGTGAAAGTAAATGGACCACTGCAATGACTGGGCCAACTGTAAATATCGCAGATGGATCAGTAGATGGATGGGCATTTACCTTTGCTGGCGATGTAATTAATACTGGTGCTCCAAAAGCGGCACCAGATTTTGAAAAGATCTGCGGTAGTACTGCTGCTGTTGCAGGTAGTAAGCGGATCGCATTAGTCGTTGAGTTTGGGCCAACAATAATTGCCCCTAAAGGTGAGATGGCACCAAAAGCGTTTAGTAAATGTGTTGTACTTCCAATGAAAGCTACTGGTTTTGATCTTTTAACTAAAGCAACCAAAATTAGGAGCAACGCATCCGGAATGATCTGTTCAATTGCTGCTTTCCCTAAGAAAGAGTGCAGTGAAAAAGCTATCAAGACGCCAGCCGGTTTGAAGTAATTATTAATGAATCAACGATCATTGCATCCATTTGCGTGGTGGGCTTGGGGCCTTGGCATCGCAGTTACTGCGAGTCAAACTCCCGGAACACTTGCATTGATACTTTTATGTATCGGGGCTGCAATGGTCGTTTATTCTAAAAAAAGTGATCAACCTTGGGCCAAAGCTTTTGCAATTGGAATTCGGCTGGGATTGATCACATTTGTAATTCGGATGATTTTTGGAGTAAGCCTTTCAGTGCCGATTCCTGGAAATACTTTATTTACTTTGCCCACCATTCCCCTTCCAGATTGGATGGCTGGCATTCGAATAGGTGGACCGGTCACATCTGAACGCTTAGCGATTACCGCGACTGAGGGTTTAACTTTTTTTACCTTAATTCTGGCGATTTCAGCAGCAAGCGCTTTAGCAAATCCAAAACAAGGACTGCGCGCTCTTCCTGGAGTAATGCACCAAGCAGGTGTTGCGCTGATTATTTCCACCACCTTGATTCCACATTTTGTGACTTCCATACAAAGAGTTAAGCAAGCCCGGAGATTGCGTGGAGATCAGCAGCGAATCGCCTTTCGCAAGATAGCGGTTCCAATTTTTGAAGATTCTTTACAAAGGGCCATTAATCTTGGCGCGGCAATGGAATCTCGTGGCTATGGCTTTAACGATTCTTCAACTGGACGCAGATTTGGATCCCAAATTTTATTGAGTTCAGTAGTAGTAATCACAATTGGAGTTTCTTTATTTTTAGCTGCAATCGAAGGTGCTGGGATTGCTTTTGGAATTGGAATGATTTTACTTGTGGCTGGATTACTAGTGGCGAATAAATCTACAAAACGTACTCGCTACCGGCCACAAGTTTGGAAAGGTGCCGAATGGGTCGTAGTTGCGACATCAATTACTTTGATCAATTTAGTTCTTTTCCAAAATGAGAGTATTTTTACCACCTTAGCAATCTTCATCTTGGCGATCTCCCCACTCTTTGTTGCTCCTAAAGAGCGCAAAGTGATTAGTGAGGTTTCGTTGTGATTTCCTTTAATCAAGTTTCACTTATTTATCCGCAGGCCCAGAGAACTATTTTCAATGAACTTACCTTCTCTGTCCCCGAAGGGGAATTGCTCTTAATCATGGGACAGACTGGTTCTGGTAAATCTTCGTTATTGAAATTAATAAATGGATTGGTTCCACACCACACTGGCGGGATTCTTTCTGGTGAAATTACCGTTGCTGGCAGATCAACCAGAATGCACCGGCCGCGTGAATTAGTCGATCTGATCGGGATCGTTGGACAAAGCCCTGCAGATGGATTTGTCACCGATACGGTAGAGGAAGAGATTGCTTTTGGAATGGAATCTTTGGGGATTCCTAGTGAGGTGATGCGCAAACGGGTTGAAGAAACTTTGGATTTATTGGGGTTGGCGCAATTAAGAAATCGCTCCCTTTCCACATTAAGTGGAGGCGAAGCTCAACGGGTAGCAATAGCGGCAGTTTTAACAATGCATCCAAAAGTTTTACTCTTAGATGAACCAACCAGCGCGCTCGACCCAATTGCAGCTGAAGAAGTTTTATCAATCTTGGCGCGCTTAGTTCATGATTTAGGTTTAACAATCATCATTGCTGAACATCGGTTAGAACGGGTATTGCAATTTGTTGACCGAATTATTCATGTCTTAGGAGACGGCCAGGTCAGGCTCGGATTACCCGAGGAGATCATGGCGCAATCTTCATCTGCGCCACCGGTTGTCTTGCTCGGCAAGGATCAAGATTGGAATCCACTTCCATTAACTATTCGTGATGCCCGGCGTTTAGCGCAACCGTTGCGCGACAAATTAGCGAACTTATCTCCCCCAATTCGTAAAACACCTAGCAAAAAAACAGTTCCACTAATTTTGGAGATCAAAAAGTTGGTGGTGGAGTATGAGAAAAAAGTTGCGCTAAGGGGAATTGACTTAGAAGTATGCGAAGGTGAAGTTGTTGCGATCATGGGTCGAAACGGAGCTGGAAAAAGTTCGCTGCTTGGAAGTACCGTTGGAATAACTCCAATTAAAAGTGGTCAAGTACTTTTAAATGGCGCACCCTCTAATGATTTAAATGGCAAGGCGTTGATCTCAGTTGTTGGTTTTGTTCCGCAAGAAGCGACAGATCTCCTTTATGGGGAATCAGTTTTGCAGGAATGCACTTTTGCCGACCGCGATAGTCAGGTCGACCCGGGTACTACCTACAAAATATTGAGTCAGTTGTTGCCCGATATAACGCAGAGCGCACATCCGCGAGATCTATCCGAGGGGCAACGTTTATGTCTGGTTTTAGCGATCGTCCTTGCTGCTTCACCAAAATTATTGATTCTTGATGAACCAACCAGGGGTTTGGATTACTCGGCTAAGTTGCGGCTGATTAAAATATTACGGGCCATGGCAGATGAGGGGCGCTCGGTAATTTTGGCTACGCATGATGTTGAATTAGTTGCCGAAGTTGCAACTCGAGTGATCTTCCTTGCTGAGGGTGAAAAAATCGCAGATGGAAGTACGCTTGAAATTCTCACTTCATCACCCGCATTTGCTCCTCAGATTTCGAAAATCTTAGCTCCCGGCAAATGGTTAACTTTTTCAGAGATTACCTCTGCTCTTGAGCAGAGTTGATCTGGGTGACCACAATGAATAAATCAACTCCACTGCTTGGCTTTGCATCCATCGTTGGATTTTTTGCTTTTGCTTGGCCGCTCTTTATTTCCGCAGAACACATTGAAGATAATGGCCAATCTAAATACTTATTTTTAGCGCTGATGCCGGTCGCACTGTTAATTTTGATAATTGAGTTAACGCAAGGAGATTTAGATGTAAAAAGTTTGGCATTCTTAGGAGTGCTTACTGCAACTGGTGCCGCTTTACGAATTTTTGGCGCCGGAGCAATCGGAGTGGAACCAATCTGGTTCTTAATAATTTTAGGTGGCCGCGCTTTAGGAAAGCGATTTGGATTTCTACTTGGCTTAAACGTTTTATTTGCGTCAGCATTGTTAACTGGTGGTGCTGGACCATGGTTAGCATTCCAAATGATGGCGGCAGCATGGGTCGGATGGGGAGCCGGGGCGCTTCCAAAGATCAAAACTCTAAAAATTGAAATAGCCGTATTAGCAATTTATGGTTTCGTTGCTGGGCTAGTTTTTGGCGCATTGATGGATCTACAACTTTGGCCATGGTTGGTGGGTGCCGATACTCAAATATCCTTTATTGCGGGAGCCCCAATTTTAGAAAATTTACATCGTTACTTTATTTTTCATTTTCTAACTGCGATGGCTTGGGATATTCCAAGAGCCGTACTAACTGCAACTTTGATTGTACTAGCCGGGAAACCGATTTTAAATTCTTTAAGGCGATCAATGCGAAAAGCTAATTTTATTAGCGTACGTGAGATGGAACAAAAGGTAGTTTTGTAATACTCATAGCCAAGTTCCGCCCTCTGATGTCGACCAAAACTTGCTCTCCAATTCCAATTGTCGAATCAATCAAGGCAAGAGCAATTCCATTTTTTAATGTAGGAGAAAAAGTTCCACTTGTAACTTCACCAATTACGGCTCCAAGTGAATTTTTAACTTGCATCCCAGCCCGTGGAATTCCGCGTTCATCTGCGAGTAATCCGCGCAAAATTCGCACCGAACCTTTTACTTGCTCCTCGCGCAATCGATCACTCCCGGCAAATCTATTTTTCTGCCAACCGACGGCCCATGAAGATCCGGCGGTAACAGGTGAAATTTCAAGTGATAATTCATGGCCGTGAAGTGGGTAACCCATTTCGGTTCGTAAGGTATCGCGCGCGCCTAAACCGCAAATTTTCCCGCCATGTGAAAGAACTTCTTTGCTCAGTACTTCCCAAAGCTTTGCAGCATTCGCAGATGTGGGAAGAAGTTCGTATCCATGTTCACCGCTATATCCAGTTCTGCAGATAACCGTCTTTTCATTTAAGAAATCAACCTCAGTAAATGACATGTAATTCAATTCAACAGGCAATCCCACCGCCGCTAAAACTTGAGCGGAAACTGGTCCCTGGAGAGCAATCACCGCAAAATCGTTGTGGCGATTTTGGATTTTCATACCTAGCGGAAGATTGTTGTTAAGTGTGGCAAAAACATCAGCGGAGTTTGCTGCGTTTGGAATAATCAAAATTGCTTCATCTGATTTCAAATAAACAATCAGATCGTCAATTACTCCGCCATTTTCGGTGCACAACATGCTGTATTGGGCCTGCCCGGGCAAAATTTTATTTAGATCATTTGTAATTATGGAGTTAAGCCACTCTTTGGCACCCGCTCCATTAATTTCAATTTTACCTAAATGCGAAACATCAAATAAACCAACATTGGTACGTACCGCTTCATGCTCGACTAGCGTTCCTCCGCCAACAGGGGCTGGATATTCAAGCGGCATCGCCCACCCAGCAAAATCCCCCAGTTTGGCATTTAAGGATTGGTGTATCTGCAATAGCGGCGATTCCATGAGCGCAAACTTACCGCTTTTGACTAGGCTGGTTGGGAATTAACCAATATCGGGGGCGCAATTTGGCAACGCAACTTTCTTTAGTCGAAAAAATCACTACTCCTACTCCATTGGTAATCGGCGTTGCTAAAGATGAAGCAGGTTCATTAGTACTGGTCACCCCGCTAAAAGGACTTGACTCTCAAAATTTGTTGCAAACATTAAATTCCTTTAAGGCAACTGGGAAAGCGGATGAAGTTACTTTTGTCCCTGACACAACGCATGGGATTTTAATTTTTACCGGCCTAGGTAAATTTGAAAAGAAATTTTCTTCCGAGACTCTTCGCCGGGCTGCAGGTAGTGCCGCTCGATCTTTGCATGCGCACGCTCGGGCTGCTTTTGCACTTCCGGCAAGCAATGCCGATGATTTACAAGCTATTGCCGAAGGAGCGCTTTTAGGATCTTATGCTTTTCATGATTTCCGCGGCACTGGTTCAAAAGATTTAAAATCTCCGCTGAGTAAAATTGAGATTTTTACTCCAAAGAGTCCGACTAAAGAGTTTAAAGATGCCGTTAAGAATGCGCAGATAATAGTTGAGCAAGTAAATTTCACTCGAAATTTGATCAACATGCCGCCTAGTTATTTAACTCCAGATCGATTTACAAAATTAACCAAAGTACAGGCTCCGGCAAATGTAAAGATTGAAATTCTTAATGAAGTCGCATTAAAGCGTGGTGGTTATGGTGGTATTACAGCTGTTGGTCAAGGATCGGCTAATTCCCCACGTTTAATCCGGGCCACATATCGCCCAGCACGTGCAAAAGCGCATCTTGCATTTGTCGGCAAAGGAATAACTTTTGATACAGGAGGTTTAGCACTCAAGCCAGCACAAGGTATGGAAGCCATGAAATCCGATATGAGTGGTGCTGCCGCTGTTATGGGTGCGATTTTTGCAATCGCCGAATTGAAATTACCAATTTCAATTGATGCATGGGCACCACTCGCCGAAAATATGGTTAGCGATACCGCAACCAGACCAAGTGATGTAATCACAATGTACGGTGGCAAAACTGTTGAAGTTTTAAATCCAGATGCAGAAGGCAGATTAGTTCTTGGAGATGTACTTGTTCGCGCTGCAGAAGTTGCACCAAAGTTAAGTGGAATAATTGACGTCGCGACATTAACTGGCGCCCAGATTGTGGCGTTGGGTACGAAAACTGCTGCTGTGATGACAAATGATTTTGAATTTAGTGGAAAGTTTTTAACTGCAGCTCATGCCGCTGGAGAACAATTTTGGCCAATGCCATTGCCGCCAGAGTTGCGGGCATCACTGGATTCCCCGGTTGCAGATTTAGCCAATATTGGTGAGCGAATGGGCGGGATGTTGGTGGCTGGTCTGTTTTTGCAGGAGTTTGTCGCCCCAGATTTGCCGTGGTTACATCTTGATATCGCTGGACCCTCGTATAACGAAGGCGCCCCGCACGGCTACACCCCAGTCGGTGGGGTTGGTTTTGCCCTTCGGTCGCTGGTGAGATTGGCCCAGATGACTAAGTAATCCCAATTCGGCTCTGAAGGTAAAGGCTGGCAGGATAGGGATGTAATTTTGAAGAAGATGAAGAAGATGAAGGTGGGTACGCCGCGATGGCAGCCGATGTTTTTGATCTAGTCGTATTAGGTGGCGGAAGTGGCGGATATGCCTGCGCCCTACGTGCATCCCAACTCGGACTTTCAGTTGCGTTAATTGAAGCCGGCAAATTAGGTGGCACCTGTTTGCACCGTGGTTGCATCCCAACCAAAGCTTTGCTGCATGCTGGTGAGATCGCAGATAACACTCGCGAAGCCGGGGATTTCGGAGTTCTTGCCCAATTCAACGGAATCGATATGACCGGAGTGAATTCTTATAAAGATGGTGTTGTCGGGAAGTTGTACAAAGGATTACAAGGTTTAGTTAAATCTCGAAATATTAATTTCATTGAAGGGTACGGAAAAGTTACTTCTGCTAACTCAGTAGAAGCAAATGGCGTTACATACACCGGAAAAAACTTGGTGCTTGCTACAGGCTCGTACGCAAAATCTTTACCGGGCTTAACAATCGACGGAAAGAAAATTATTACCAGCGATCATGCAATCTCGTTAGATTACATTCCAAAGAGTGTGATCGTTCTTGGCGGCGGAGTTATTGGATGTGAGTTTGCATCTGTTTGGAAATCTTTTGGTTCGGATGTACGAATCATCGAAGGTTTGCCACATCTTGTGCCGCTAGAAGATGAATCAAGTTCGAAATTATTAGAGCGCGCTTATCGCAAACGTGGAATTAACTTTGAAGTTGGTGTGCGCTTCTCTGGAGTAAGTGAAAGTGCAACCGGAGTTAAAGTTACTTTGGAAGATGGCCGTGATTTCGAAGCAGAGATTCTTTTGGTCGCGGTAGGTCGTGGCCCTTCTTCAACTGGAGTTGGCTTTGAAGAGATCGGCGTAAATATGGATCGCGGCTACGTTTTAGTTGATAACAAATGTCGCACAAATGTTCCCGGAGTTTGGGCTGTTGGCGATTTAATTCCAACTTTGCAATTAGCACATGTCGGTTTTGGTGAAGGTATTTTGGTAGCAGAAGAGATTGCTGGATTAAATCCTCGTCCGATTAATTATGACGGCGTCCCCCGCGTTACTTACTCAGAACCTGAAGTTGCATCAGTTGGTTTAACAACTGCGCAAGCAAAAGAACGTGGACATGATGTTGTGGAATTAAATTATGACCTTGCTGGAAATGGTAAATCTCAAATTTTGCGCACTGCAGGTTCAATAAAATTGGTAGCTGAAAAAAATGGCGCAGTTTTAGGTGTGCACATGGTTGGCAGTCGGGTTGGTGAATTATTGGCTGAGGCGCAATTAATCTACAATTGGGAAGCTAGCGCTGATGATGTGGCGCCGTTACTTCACGCCCACCCAACGATGTCTGAGGCGATGGGCGAGGCACATATGGCCCTCGCTGGTAAACCGCTACATGCACATGGGTAAGTTAATTAGTAGGCTAACCCTGCTTAAAGCCACGGGCTTAAGGCCGGTTTTTGTAAGGGAGACGAGATGTCAGCAAAGGTAACAATGCCAGCACTTGGCGAGAGCGTGACTGAAGGTACGGTCACTCGTTGGCTCAAAGCTGAAGGCTCCCGTTGATAGCACTGTTTTAGTTGGTGCCGATCTAGTGATTATTAATGATGGATCAGCAGGATCTGCGCCAGTTGCTGCGCCTCCAGTTGCTGCGCCTCCAGTTGCTGCACCTGCTGCAGTAATTCCAAAGCCAACTCCTCCGGCTGCGCCAGTTGCTCCGGTTGCCCCCGTAGTAGTTCAAGCAGTCGCATCCCCAGTAGCCCCAACCTCTACTGGCGCTGCAACAATTATTTCAATGCCCGCACTCGGCGAATCTGTTACTGAAGGTACCGTCACTCGTTGGTTAAAAAATGTTGGCGATGCAGTTGCAGTAGATGAAGCATTACTTGAAGTTTCTACTGACAAAGTTGATACCGAAATTCCATCACCAGTTGCCGGAACTCTTTTATCAATTGATGCCCCAGCAGATACCACTGTTCCGGTTGGTGCACGTTTAGCTTCGATTGGAGTTAGCGGTGCTGTTGCTCCAGTTGCTGCACCTGCACCTGTTGCTCCACCAGTTGTACCAACTCCTCCAGTCGCTGCACCTGTAGTTCAAGCTCCGGCTGCTCCCCCAGTTGCAGTTGCACCAGTTGCTGCGCCATTTAATTCAATACCTGCACCATCATCAAACAACGCTGACCTTTATGTAACTCCACTTGTCCGTAAAATTGCTGCTGATGCTGGAATTGATTTAGCAACAGTTCGCGGAACTGGAGTTGGCGGAAGAATTCGTAAACAGGATGTATTTGAAGCTGCTGAACGGGCCCGAATTGCCCCTCCTGTTGCTGCGCCTGTTATTCCTAGCGCGCCAACACCGGCTCCAAGTGCTGCACCTTCTGCACCTTCTGCACCAAAAGTTTCAGCTGCTTCATCACCTCTTCGTGGAACTTCAGTACCGATGTCACGTCTTCGCAAAGTTATTGCATCACGAATGGTTGAGTCATTACAGACCAGTGCTCAATTAACAACTGTTATCGAAGTTGATATTACCAAGATTTCAAAATTGCGTGATCGTGCGAAGCAGAGTTTTGAAGAGCGCGAAGGTGTGAAATTAACATTCCTGCCGTTTTTTGCAGTCGCAGTTTGCGAAGCACTAAAACAACACCCAGTTTTGAACTCCTCAGTTGATGGTGAAAATATTATTTATCATGGAACTGAAAATCTAGGAATAGCGGTTGATACAGAGCGCGGGTTACTGGTTCCAGTAATTAAAGATGCCGGTGATTTGAATTTGGGTGGCGTAGCTCGTCGGATCGTTGATGTAGCTGCTCGTACCCGTGATAATAAAATCTCCCCTGATGAATTAAGTGGCGGAACATTCACCATCACAAATACTGGTTCGCGTGGAGCGCTATTTGACACTCCAATTCTCAATCAACCACAGGTAGCAATTCTTGGTCTTGGTGCGATCGTAAAGCGCCCAATAGTAGTTGCCGATGGAGATGGTGGAGAAACTATTGCAATTCGTTCAATGGTTTATCTGGCAATTTCCTACGATCACCGAATCGTCGACGGAGCAGATGCTGCCCGATTCCTTTCCACATTGAAGGAACGTCTTGAAGAGGGTCGCTTTGAATCGGATCTCGGGATCTAATGAGCAAAATTGCGATAACAGGTGCATCCGGATTGATCGGAAGCGCCTTAGTAGGTGATTTGCGAGCCAAAGGTCACGAAGTATTTCGTCTAGTTCGGCGCCCTGTTGCTAGCGCAGATGAAGTCCGGTGGGATCCTAAAAATGAAAGTATTGATATTGCTTCCCTTGCTGGGGTTAACGCAGTAATAAATTTAGCTGGAGCAGGCGTTGGTGATAAACGTTGGACCTCTGCTTATAGAAATGAAATCCTGAACTCTAGAGTTTCTAGCACTCGAACAATTGCCAAGGCGGTTGAAGAGTTAAAGCCAGATGTGTTTATCTCAGCAAGTGCTATCGGTTGGTACGGGGAAACTGGAGATCGCGCTGTAACTGAAGCTGATCGTGGTGGAGATGATTTTCTAGCTGGTGTTTGTGAACAGTGGGAAGCCGCTGCGGATCTTGCACCATCCGTTAGAACTGTAAAAATGCGTATCGGTGTAATTCTTGATCCAACTGGCGGAGCCCTAGGGAAGATGCTTCCACTATTTAAATTTGGTGTTGGTGGAAAAATGGGTTCTGGAAAACAATGGTGGTCTTGGATTACTTTGCATGATCAAATCCGAGCAATTCAATTTCTGATGGACTCAGACCTTTCTGGACCCGTAAATACCACTGCCCCAAATCCAGCGACTAACTCTGAATTCACTGCAGCATTGGCTCGCGCATTGCACCGACCGGCACTACTTCCAGTTCCCGGCTTCGCTCTTAAATTGGCATTAGGTGGTTTTTCATCTGAACTGCTTGGCTCCAAGAAAGTGATCTCCGAAAAATTAACTACCGCGGGGTTTGTCTTTGATTACCCACATGTAGCCCCAGCATTGAGCGCATTAACTGCATCTGAATAAAAACAATTACTTAGATCTTTAATTCAGCGATTAAACCTTCGACTAATGTTTTGATCTCATCACGTATTGGCCTAACGGAGGCAACTCCCTGGCCGGCTGGATCATTTAACTTCCAATCCAAATAACGCTTACCTGGGAAGAATGGACAAGCATCTCCACATCCCATCGTTATAACAACATCAGATTCAATTACCGCCTCAGTTGTAAGGACCTTCGGTACCTCATTAGAAATATCGATTCCAACTTCTTGCATCGCTTCAACCACTGCCGGATTTATAGAATCTGCAGGTGCTGACCCTGCTGATCTAACTTCGATGGCCCCGTTAGATAAATGAGTTAAAAATGCTGCAGCCATCTGTGATCGTCCAGCGTTGTGTACGCAAACAAAAAGAACTGAAGGTTTACTCATTAAATTACTTTCCTTTCAAAACTGTGGCTAAACCTAAACCGATTGCGCCGCCTACTACTTGAGCAAAGAGAAAAGGCAGGACGCTACTGGGCGCTATCCCTACAACGGAATCAGTAAATATCCGACCGATAGTCACCGCTGGATTCGCTAGAGCGGAACGGTCGACCTTGGATATCTCAAATAAAGTTTTTTCAAACATTAGATTTGCCAAAGTTGCACCAAGGATCGCGCCCACGATCTGCAAAATAATATAAATAATTGCATCAGTAGTTGAGATTGCTTTTCGGTAAGCCATTACTAAAGATACGACCGGGTTGAAATGTGCTCCGCTGATGGGTCCTAATGTTGTAATCAAAATCCAAAGCATCGCAACAACCGAAATCGCATTCAATGTTAGACCCACACCACTATCGCGAGAGATTTGAGTTCCCATGGTCCCAGAACCAACAATCGCTGAAACCAATAAGGTGGAACCGATGAATTCAGCTAAATATGCTCTTTGATTTTTCACATTCACCATGTGTTAAGCATACTTACGAAATTGCAGCCTCGGCAGCAAGCCTTCCCGATAAGAGTGCGCCATTTTGAGATGGCCCACTCAAGTAATCTCCGGCAATAAATAATTCATCTCTTGTTTGTTGAAAATTCGGCCTTATTGAGTTAGGGGTGAAAACCGGTAAAGATCTAGGAATGTGGTACTCCTTAATTAATTCTAGGTCATGCGGTAATTTCCCAAGCAATAAACGTAAATGCGCCTTAACTTCATTTTCATTACAAGGATTTAAGGTTGTGATCGCAAGTAATTGCATATTTGCGGGTGCGAAAGTTTCAGAAATTTGATCAAGTACTATTAGATTCACAATCGGGCCACGGCTTTGCCCATCAACTATCAAAAACTTATCTTTGAGAATTCTTTCTTTTGTTGCAAAATACCAAGTTGTCGAAAGGTTAAATTTTGGTGGTGTAACTTCTGGAACTAGGTTTGCGGCATTCGCTCCATCAATTGCAACAATAATTTTTTCGGCTGTATAAGTTTTTTGATCTGTGGTCACAACTTTTCCGTGAATAGAAATTACCGATTCATTGAGATTTAACTTATCTATCTGTTTTGCCATCTGATCAGGCAAGGCTTGGGCTCCATTTAAAGGAATGCCAGGAGTGCCTTTAGCAAAAAACTTTAAAAGTTCCCGGCCAACCTGTGCATCTACCTGATCTAACTCTCCAAGTAATACTCCCCGCATAAATGGGCGAATAATTTTTTCGTAAAGCGGCCCACTGACCCCTTGTGAATTTAAATCTGCCGCGAAACTGTCGATCCCCACTCTTTGTTTTTTCACTAGGTAAGAAATTAAGGAAGATTTACTTTTAAGATCACCTATAGGTGCTCGTAAGGTCGAAAGTAAATTTTTTGGGTTTCTAAATGGATCCGCAACAATAAAATTCTTTTCAGCGGTGACTACCTTTACTCCTGCTTCCATACTTTGTAGTTGGAGTTTCAGATTTAATCTTTTGACCTCTGGATAAGCCGGATTAATAACTTGAAAACCGTGGTCAAGTTGATATCCAGAAATGAAGTCAGTCTTTACTCTGCCACCGACCCGATCACTTGCTTCTAGCAGTAAAACTTCCCACCCCGCTCGCTGACAAGTTAACGCCGCATTCAATCCTGCAATACCTGCACCAATTACAACAATCACCTAACTGACATCTCCCGAGCCACATCAATAAGCCGGGCGACCTCCATTGCATCTGCCACAGGCACTGGCATATCTCCTTGACCTTTAATTGCAGCGGCTACTTGATTGTAAAAAGCTGGGTAATTTCCAGCTTCGATCTCTAAATCTTTAACATCATCACCGCGCATAATTCGCCCACTTGATTTAGGTCCAATCTCCCACTTGCCATCTTTTGGTTTTGCACCTGATTTCAAAAGATCTTCTTGTGGATCTAAGTATTCAATTTCAATTGCACCTGTTTTACCTAGCGCACGCACACGTGAACCAGGTCCACCAGCAATCGCACTTACTGACAAGTAAGAATCAACATTCATTAAATGTTTCAAAACGAGTACACAATCATCATCAGTTCCGCCCCGAATTTTACGCATTGAGCAGTAAGAAACCTCTGCTGGACCAAATAGATCAATAGCCCCTGCAATTAGATGAGTTTGCAAATCAAGTAGTAATCCCCCACCTTGTTCAACAGCATTGTCATCCCGCCATGAATCCATTTTTAGTTCGGGTCTAAATCTTTCAAAACGTGATTCAAATCTATGAATAGATCCAATTTCTCGCCCTTTAATTACTCTTTTCATAGTTAGCGCATCGCTATCCCAACGGCGATTGAAGAATGCACAGGCTTTAACTCCAGCTTTATCGGCTGCATCGAAAATCGAGTGGGTTTCGCGAACATTACGACCAACTGGTTTATCAATCACAACTGTAATTCCGGCTTCAATCGCTCGTATTGCCTGCTCGGCGTGAACAACGTTTGCAGATGCAACTACAACTAGATCTAACTCTCGATCTAGTAATTGATCTAAATCTTGCACTATATGAGCATTAGGAAAATCATTTTTTGCGGACGCGATGCGTTCTGGATTATTGGTAAGAATTGAACTTAACTCAAAGCCAGATCCAGCTAGTAATGGGCCATGAAAAACTTTTCCAGCTAATCCATAACCAATTAACCCAGCTTTGAGTTTGTTTCCAGACATGTGCCGATCTTATTCTGTTACGGCTGCTTCCTTTTGCATCTTCGATGGCCACCAGATCTTTGGTCCAATCTCATGAACCAACGCGGGCACCAAGATAGAGCGGACAATGATGGTGTCCAGGAGAACACCAAATGCCACTGCGAAACCGAGTTCGGCAAGTGGAACTAGTGGCAAGAGCCCTAATACGGCAAATGTTGAGGCTAGAACCACACCCGCTGAAGTGATCACCGCTCCAGTAACAGTTACTCCTTTGATCACTCCCCTACGAGTACCAATCTTCTGGGATTCTTCACGGACTCGAGTCATCAAGAAGATGTTGTAATCAATACCGAGAGCTACCAGGAATATGAAAGCAAATAGTGGGAATGAGTTGTCGCCACCTGCAAAACCAAATATATGGTTAAAGACAAGTGCGCAAACACCTAATGTGGCAAAGTAGGAAAGAACAACAGTTCCCAAAAGAATTACGGCACTGAAGATGCTGCGTAGTAGTAATCCTAAAATAATTGTGATGACAAACAAGATAATAGGAATAATGGTTCGATTATCGCGGGTGTTGGCCGTGCGAACATCAAAGTAGACAGCACTTGTTCCGCCAACAAGAGAAGTTGCATCGGCAGCATGCGCTAATTCACGAATCTTTGGAATATCGTTTCCGGCTTCGACGCTATCTGGAGCTTTATCTAGAGTCAGATTTAAAATCATTTTGTTGTTTACGACTTTAGTTTTTGGAATTGGTTGACCCGGCATTGGTATGCCATCCAACATTGGAGCGATTTGCGAAACACCAGGTGCATTTTTTAATGCTGCTGTGACAGCAGCTGCTTTATCGGCGCTAACTACAACCTGTGTTGGGTTACCCTCTCCGCCAGGGAAATGGGTCTCCAAAAGTTTTTGTCCTACAACTGATTCAGGTTTACCAGTAAAAGTATCTACTGTTCCGATTCCATCTGCTTTCAAAGTAGTTGATGCAAATGCAAGCAATAAAAGAACTGATCCAGAAATAACCCAGGCTTTGCGCGGATTGCTTCCGATTGCATTTCCAACTTTTGACCAAGGGCCAGACATCACATGGTCATCGCCATCAAAAAGTGGACGACGTGGCCAGAAAACCCAACGACCACAAAGCAACAACAGCGCTGGAAGCAGCGTCAAAATAGTTATCATTGAAGAGATAATTCCAATTGCACCGATTGGGCCAAGTCCCGCGGTGTTTGTTAACTTACTAAACAAAAGAATTAACAAAGAAATAGAAACGGTAGATCCGGAAGCCAGAATAGGTTCCCAAACACCTTTATATGCCGAACGCATTGCATCAAAACGATTTTCATGTAAGTGCAACTCTTCACGGTAACGGGCGATAAGTAAAAGTGCGTAATCTGTTGCAGCGCCAATTACTAAGACCGATAAAATTCCTTGAGATTGTCCATCAACATCTATGACGTTTTTCTTAGCAAGCAGATAGACAACTGCACCTCCCAATGTAAGTGCGAACATGGCTGAAAGCAGTGGAATGATCCAAAGAATCGGCGAACGATAAACCACAATCAAAATAATCGAAACAACACCTAATGTTGTGAACAGTAAAGAGGAATCCAGAGTTCCAAAAGCACCAAAGAGATCCCCAAGTAATCCTCCCGGACCTGTTACGTAAGATTTAACTCCATTAGCTTCAGCGATGGGGCGAACATCCTCACGAAGTGCTGCTACGACAGCCGGCAAGACGGGCTCATCGTTTGGAAGTAATTTTGCAATTGAGTTTCCATCAAGTGGAATGTTTGCCAAAATGGCTTTGCCATCTTGTGAAGGGAAAGCCGCAATAACCTGTCCCGGCGCCAAGTAATCAGAAATCTTTGCTGTGGTTCCAGCTATTTTTAAATCTCCAACAGTTGCAAGGTGTGCGTTAATTGCTGCGAAGGTTTGTGGATCTGCTTTACCTTCAAATAAAACTAAGGTTGGAAAATTAAAAGAATCTTTTCCAGAAAAAGTCGCGATTACATCTGCCGCTTTAGTTGCTTCTGCACCTTTTGGCAAAAAAGAAGAGTTGTTGTTTTCCTGAACCGATGTGAGTTTTCCAAAGAGCGGCCCAGTTACGCCGGTAATGCCAAACCAGATCACCACCACAAGAGTGGCCAGCCATACTCCCCGACGAGATTTACTCTTAATAGGAGCTGAAGTGCTGATTTGGTCGTGGCTCATCTAAAACTCTGCTTTCTTGAGGATTGCTGCCGAGTGGTATTCCCACCGGCTCAATACGGCAATTCTACCGATCAATTCAACCTTCGCACGCTCAATCGGTAGGCTGGGAAGATGGCTTCGCTCACTCTTGGCACTAATCCCATTGACCTGACCAGAACAGTTCCCGGGCTAGAGATTTCAGCACTTGGGTCAGTCGAGTATTTGTCCGCATGGCAACTGCAACGAGATTTACATACGGGAGTAGCCGATGGGTCTCGCGAAAATACTTTATTACTTGTGGAGCACCCAAGTGTTTACACCGCTGGTCGTCGAACAGAATTAACTGATCGTCCAATTAGTCCAATTAATGGTGTTCCAGTAATTGATGTTGATCGTGGTGGAAAGATCACTTGGCATGGTCCTGGGCAATTAGTTGGTTATCCGATTGTGAAATTAAAGCAAGCAACAAATGTGGTGGGCTTTGTCCGCACACTTGAAACTGCGTTAATTAATATTTGTGCAGAGTTAGGATTAGAAACTCAGCAGTATTGTGAAAGATCTGGTGTTTGGGTTCGTGATGAAAATGGAGATCGCAAAATTGCAGCGATTGGAATTCGCGTAGCACGTGGAACTGTGACACATGGCTTCGCACTTAACGTGAATCCTGACTTGAAATACTTTACCGAGATAATTCCCTGCGGATTGCCTGATGTAGTAACCACATCTTTAGAGCAAGAGTTGGGCCGGAGTATCACCGTAAAAGAAATTCTTCCTATCGCTGAAAAACATTTACAAGAAGCCTTGATTAGAGTGATCGCATGACAATTGCACCAGAAGGTCGCCGCTTGCTCCGAATTGAAGCGCGTAATTCGCAAACTCCAATTGAGCGCAAACCTGAGTGGATCAAAACGCGTGCGAAGATGGGACCTGAATACACCGCATTGCGCTCTCTTGTAGTCAGTGAAGGTTTGCACACAGTCTGCCAAGAAGCAGCATGTCCTAATATTTTTGAATGTTGGGAAGATCGTGAAGCTACATTTTTAATTGGTGGAGATGCATGTACAAGAAGATGTGATTTTTGCAATATCGACACCGGTAAACCACTTCCATTGGATCGTGACGAACCTCGTCGCGTTGCAGAATCAATTTTAAAGATGGGATTGCGTTATGCAACCATCACTGGAGTCGCACGTGACGATCTAGAGGATGAAGGCGCTTGGTTGTATGCGCAAACAATTCGTGAAGTTCATGAAATGGTTCCAGGCTGTGGAGTTGAGATGTTGGCTCCAGATTTCAGTGGAAACTCTGATCATCTAAATGAAGTTTTTGAGACTCGTCCAGAAGTATTTGCACACAATGTCGAAACCGTTCCCAGAATATTTAAATTAATCAGGCCCGCATTTACATATGAACGCTCACTTGCAGTTATTACTGCTGCCCGTGATTTCGGTTTGATTACTAAATCTAATTTGATTCTTGGTTTAGGTGAGACTCGCGCGGAAGTTGAACAAGCTCTTGTTGATTTGCATTCAGCCGGCTGTGATTTGATCACCATAACTCAGTATCTGCGACCAACTCTGAAACATCACCCAGTCGAGCGATGGGTAAAACCGGAAGAATTTGTTGAATTAGCGGCTTTTGCAACAGAAACTGGTTTTGCCGGGGTTATGAGCGGACCACTTGTTCGTTCAAGTTATCGGGCTGGCCGTCTTTACAAACAGGCGATGGAGAAGAAGGCTGCGGCAAATTTCAATGGCTAAAAAGCAAAGGGATTTGGTCTACCCCGCAGTTGTTATTTTCATTAAATCTTTTTGGAAATATTTAAAATTAAAGTTTGATTTTGCAGGTGTTGAAAATATTCCAACTGATGGCGGCGCAATTCTGGCAATTAACCATGTCGGATATTTAGATTTTGCACTTTCTGGCACGGCAGTACTTCCAGTTAAAAGATATGTACGTTTTATGGCTAAACAAGAAATTTTCGCACATTGGCTAGCCGGGCCATTAATGCGCGGCATGCATCACATAAGCGTTGATCGTTCTGCTGGCTCAGCCTCCTTTGTTGCGGCTATGCGCGCTCTTCGTGCAGGTGAGATTGTTGGAATTTTCCCAGAAGCAACTATTTCTAAATCATTTGAAATTAAGGAACTTAAATCTGGTGCAGTGCGGCTAGCTATCGGTGCTGGTGTTCCAATAATTCCAACAATTGTGTGGGGTAGTCAGCGAATTATCACCAAAGGAGTTCCTAAAAATTTTAAGCGGGCCGGGACCCCGATAACTGTGCGAATTGGTACTCCTTTGTACTTCACGCGCGAAAGCAATGTGGAAGAGGCTGAAAATTTATTAAAATCCAAATTGGTCGAGATGCTTAATCAAGTTCAATCTCAATACCCTGACTCACACCAAGGTAAACGCTGGGCTCCGGCTCGTTTAGGCGGAACCGCCCCCACCTTGGAAGAGGCGCAAAATCAAACAGGTCCAAAACCGGCCTAAGCGCAGGGTAATCTTCCGTACATGGCCAAAAAAGAAAAAGCACCTAAGGTTCCCAAAGCTAAAAAAGCAAAACCAGAGTGGATGAAAACTCTCGGCAATGCCTATTCGA
Source organism: Actinomycetota bacterium (assembly GCA_010031635.1). Classification (GTDB taxonomy): domain Bacteria; phylum Actinomycetota; class Actinomycetes; order Nanopelagicales; family Nanopelagicaceae; genus UBA3012. The sequence goes on along the minus strand of RGZI01000012.1, from coordinate 1,248 downwards.
TTGCCAGTAAAGCACAACCACTAATTGGCTTGTGGCTTGGTCTGATCTTTATCGTTGTCTTAGCAATTGGTGTGACTATCGGAATCCAATTGGGGCATCCAATCTATGTAACAATTTTGACGGTTCCACTTGCCACTCTTGTTGCCTTATTTATATTTTCACGTCTTGCCGAACGAGCCGCATACGCCTCCATTGAAGGGCAACTTGGTGCCGGTGCTTCGGTGTTGATGTCAATTAGAAAAGGTTGGCACACAGTTCCAGGAGTTGCCGCAAATCGCAATCAAGATGTTGTTCACCGTTCAATCAGTCGTGCTGGAGTCGTGATCACTGGTGAAGGTGGGCATGCGGTTAGAACTTTAATGACAGATGAACGCCGAAAAATGGAAAGATTTATGACCGGTGTTCCGGTTCATGAAGTTCTAATTGGCGATGGCGAAGGACGAGTTTCGATTCGTAAATTGCAAAAACATGTAACCAGGCTTCCAAAGAAATTATCAAAGGCCCAATACCGCGAAGCAGCAGCACGCATGCGATCTCTCGGTGGTCCAAATGTTCCGCTCCCTAAAGGCCCAATGCCCAATATGAGAAAAGTGCCGAAGCGCTAAATCGGTTAGCGGCGCAAGCCCTAAATGTCCGGCTGGTTGGACTCTTAAGAAATAAAACTAGAAACGACTAGAACCGTACGGCCGCACTTTTTGTTGCAAGATCATGTAACCCGCGACCTTCTTTGTTTTGAATAACGGCTGGAATTACAAGCAAGATTAAAAAGGTGCGCAACAACGCACCGAGTGGGGAAATATTTTGTAATGTATTTACATCAATGATTCGAATCCCCCGTAAGCGCTGACCAGCTGAAGAACCGGTCAGAGCGGTCAATATTGCGACCTGAAAAAAGAAGAACAACAAGGTCCAGCTCCGGTCCAGCAAGAGGGTGGACGCAAATAGCGATCCAATCCAATCAATGGTGATGGCTTGTACTCGGCGCCAAGTCGAGGCGATCGGCAGCGGGAAGCCCCCTTCTTCGCCTGAATCTGGGTCAAAATTTAAAGAATCCATGCCCAGATCTTAGGGCTAATGCATGGCTTGAGGGTCTGTAACAATGCCGAAACATTCGGGTTATCTCTTGCACACCCTTACCGCGTATCTTTTGCCCTGTTGATACTTTACCCCTCAGCGTCGAGGGCGGGTTGGGACTTTCCGAATTAGATAACGCGATCATCCGGAGGAATTATGTTTAAGAATGCCGCT
>RGZI01000110.1 GCA_010031635.1 Actinomycetota bacterium | reverse complement strand
CGAAAAGATGGGTCTACAAGGAAAAGATTCAACTGGGCTACTTGAGTGCAGAAAAATTATTGGCAACAAACTTTCCTACACAAGAATCACTAATGACTTTTCACCTATTGTTAATCCTGCCTCACCTGACCCAGTGACATTGTGTCAATTACCAGATTTAAGAAAAGATATTCCACAGTGGGCGCCAGCAATTGCATACCCAGCACGCGTACAGCAAGTTAATTTCAAAACATCTGGAACCTTCAAAATTGTTGTAGTTGGAATTGATTTTTCGGATGCACCTGGGTCTGGATCGCCTGTGTCACTTTGGAAGGAAGATTTACCTAGAGTCACCGAATGGTTGAAGTGGTATACAAATGGCAACGTTAAATATGACTTTGTTACTAATCCAACATGGCTGCGTGCCCCAAAGACCTCTGAAAAATATGACGCTCATAACAACACAATAAAAGGCCCTGGTGTGGTGGAAGCCGGTGGCATGACAGATGATGAAATCGCCGATGACTACTTCAAAGCTATAAATGATTCGGTTGACTTATCTGGGGTCAATTCCATTTGGATCTACTTCCCAGAAGATATTTCGAAAATCACAGGCCAGTGGACCTCTCAAATCACAAAATTGTCTTCACCTAAATATGGTGCCTTAAATCCAATGATGGTTGCACTTGGTTCTGATACTTATTTAAGTAAGCGTGTTCGCTGGGGCTATTTCATTCACGAACTTCTCCATGCCCACGGTCTATGGGGGCATTCACCGAAATTCATTCCATCAAATGGGCGATTCACAAGAATTGGGGCTCTGAGTACAGCTGATGGTTGGAGTAATGCGCTCTTACCGTGGGATGCATTAGTAGCTAATTGGCAAAAGCCAACTGATATTTATTGCGTGGATAAACCAAAGGTAACTAACGTTGAATTAAAACTCGTGCCGCTAGAAAGAGAACAAGCAGGTATTCGATCTATCATGGTCAAGTTAAATGATCATCAGGTACTTATGGTCGAGTCACATAGAAGTGATAAGTGGGGTGTCTGGGAAGGGCAAGGATCAGGAGGAGTAATGGTTTCCCTTATCGACACGGCAATTAGTACTTCGTGGGATCAACCAGCCACTATTAATAATCCAACCTCTACCGGTGTTTACTTAAAAGTCGATGGCGCAAACCATGGATCCCATCAGCCAATAGGTACGATATTAAAGAATGGAGGCAATACTTATCATGGCGTGGGCGTAATTGATGGCGTGGGCATTGCTGGCGATTACGAACTTTGGGATTTGAATCATGTGATGTACCCAGGGGAATCAATTACTTCAAACGGAATTAAAGTCACGTTGGTAAAGGGTGGCGATAATGACACCGTGCGCGTTGAAAAGGTGGGTTAAGACCATGAAAAAGTTTTTAAATGTGTTTGTTGTGACACTCTCTCTAACTCTAGTTATCTCGGTTGCTCAAGCTGCCGTAAAGGCAGGATCTGCTTGTTCAAAGCTGGGTTCAATATCCACGGTTTCTGGAAAGAAGTACACATGCGTTAAGAGTGGCAAGAAGTTGGTATGGAATAAAGGCGTAGTAATTGCCAAGTCAACACCAACCTCTACCCCGGTTGCAACACCAACACCAACTCCAACGCCAACACCAACACCAACACCAACGCCAACACCAACACCAACACCAACGCCAACACCAACGCCAACACCAACGCCAAAGGCACTAGTTGCTGGTGATCCATGCTCGGTTGTCGGTGAAGCAATAAATAATTCTGGGGGCTATTTAGAATGCCGCGATGTTGCAAATAATCAGAAGAAGTATTTCCAGCTTTCAAATTCAGTTTCTGATCTTGCAGCACAAACTTCACCGGTTCCATTTACTACTTGCAGAGTTCCGGATCAACGATCTACGAAAATCTCTCAAGAAGCGATTGCATTCCCAGTCACACAGAGTGCATGGAATTTAAAGAGTAAGGGAAAATTTAAAGTTCTATTTATCCCGTTTGATTTCTCGGACCATCCAGGCGTTGGCTCACCCACATCAATTTATGCCCAGGAGATCGGCAAATTTAAGGAGTGGACTAAGTGGTATTCAAATGGAAAATTGATTTCTGAAGTGGAAACAAGCCAAACATGGATCCGTGCCTCGAAACCTTCTACGACGTATGCAGAGTACTTAGGTCATGCGAGTGAGAAGAACGCCCAGAAGGGCTTTGAGTTGTTACTCAAAGATTCTGAAAATATTTTTGATTACACCGGCATTGATGCTGTATTTCTACTTTTCCCCCCTGATCTTGAAACTATCGCTACCGAAACAACGCGTAGGGATCAGATTATGACAAATAAAGGATTGAATTTAATCGGTATTTATGCAACAGGGCGATCTCTGATTAACAGTCGAACAGACTTATGGTACTGGTTGATTCATGAGCTGATACACGCATGGGGAGTCCAACAACACGCACCTGGATACCCAGTGCAACTCAACGTCTCGATGGGGTCGAGAGCGGCTGGTCATAGCATTATTACGTGGGATGCGATGACTTTAGATTGGAGTAATCCTGAAGATATATGGTGTACTGATTTAAAGACTCTGACTACTTCCGAAGTAACTTTGGTTCCGATGGAACGTGAACAAAAGGGTGTGCGAGCTGCAATGATTAATTTATCGCCATCGAGAACTCTTGTCATCGAATCACATCGTAAAGATAAATGGGGTACTTACAACGCAGGAACCTATGGACTAACGGCTTACATTGTTGATACACGTTTTAATACGGATCGCACTGGTGAATATGCAGGCGTAGATGATGGTAAAGGAATCAAATACACCCGCGCGGCAAATTTCATCGAATTTCCATTGAATCACGGACCGTACATGATGGAGTGGTTTGATAACACGACGGGGGCCAGTTATGGAATCACAGGCAGATTTTCTATGAACTACTTTTTATATGAAGGAGAAAGCTTTACCTTCGAAAACGTAACAGTAAAATTAGTTCGCTCAGGTGACAACGACACTGTGCGTATAGAAAAAGTTGGTTAGAGAAGACAACCCCAAACCGGTGGTTAAGAGTTTGCTGCTAACTTCTTTAGCGCATCTCCGCTAACGCGGTAAACAGTCCACTCATCCATAGGCACTGCGCCTAGGGATTTATAGAACTCGATTGATGGTTCGTTCCAATCCAGAACCCACCATTGCAATCGCTCGTAATCGCGTTCAATACAGATCTTTGCGAGCTCTTTTAGAAAAGCTAAGCCGAAACCTTTGCCGCGATGGGCAGGAT
>RGZI01000109.1 GCA_010031635.1 Actinomycetota bacterium | reverse complement strand
TGATACCACTTTACCGTGTCTCTAATTCCATTCTCCAAGGAAATCTTTGGTGTCCACCCATAGGATTCTAATTTACTGACATCCAATACTTTCCGTGGGGTTCCATCCAGTCTTGATTTATCCCACTCGATTCTTCCAGTAAAACCAACAATTTTGGAAATCAGCACGGCTAAATTATTAATTGAAATCTCTTGCCCCGATCCGATATTAATGTGTTCATTCTCATTAAATTTTTCGGAGCAGAATATTACTGCCTCAGATAAATCATCGACATGCATAAAATCTCTAAGAGGTGTGCCTGACCCCCAAAGAGTGACAAAATCTGAATTTGCATTTTTTGCATCGATGAACTTTCTAATTAATGCTGGAAGCACGTGACTATTTTCTAAATCAAAATTATCATATGGTCCGTACAAATTTGTAGGCATAAGAGATATCCAGTTATGTCCAAATTGTTTTCTATAAGATTTAATTAGTTCGATCCCTGCAATCTTGGCGATCGCATATGCTGAATTGCTTTCTTCAAGTACTCCCGTTAATAAAGATCCCTCGCTAAGGGGCTGAGTTGCAAATTTAGGGTAAATGCAACTAGACCCCAAAAATACAAATTTTTCTACCTTGGCTACATGAGCTGCATCCATTAGATTACATTGAATCTGAAGATTTTCAGATAAAAAATCAACAGGAAAATTACTATTGGCCCCAATGCCACCGACTCGTGCTGCGGCATCTATTATTAAAGTAGGTTTTAAATCTTGAATGTATTCAAAGGTTTTCTTACGATCTAGCAAATTTACATCTTTAGAATTTATACCGACCGCTGCTCTGCCAGCTTTGTTTAATCCACGTAAAATGGCGGAACCTACTAAACCTGTTTTGCCAGCTACCAAAATGGTCATGAGATCAGCCTAACAGTGAGAATTATGAGTTGAACTCTTTGGCAACTAATTCGGCAATTTGGGCAGTATTCAGTGCTGCACCTTTGCGCAAATTATCCCCACACAAAAATAAATCTAATGCGTATGGATCGTCAAGGCTTGCGCGCACTCGACCAACCCACGTTGGATCAGTACCAACTACATCAATTGGAGTCGGGAATATGTGTTTCTCAGGTTCATCAACTAATTTGACTCCAGGTGCACTTGCTAGAATTTTTTGGGCACCTTCACGTGTCACAGTTTTTTCAAAAATTGCGTGAACTGCAAGTGAGTGAGTTGTGATTACCGGGACTCGTACACAGGTAGCTGAAACTTTTAAATCATTCATACCCAAGATTTTGCGTGATTCATTGCGCACTTTTAACTCTTCAGATGTGTAGCCGGCTTCTTTAAGTGAGCCAGCCCACGGAATTACATTAAGGGCAAGAGGTGCTGGAAATGGACCGTTATTTTTTACACTTCCTCGCACATCTGAGGATACGGAACCCAGATCTTTTCCGGCCACTTCAGATATTTGCGCATGCAAGATATCAATTCCTGATTGTCCAGCTCCAGATGCTGCTTGATAAGAAGCCACTACTAATTCTTTTATTCCATACTCTTTGTTGAGCGCTCCAATTGCCACAATCATCGAGAGTGTTGTGCAATTTGGATTTGAGATTATTCCCTTTGGTCGATTTTTGGTTTGTTCTGGATTTACTTCAGGTACAACTAAGGGGACTTCAGGATCCATTCGAAATGCTCCTGAGTTGTCTACAACAACAGCCCCACGCGCTGCAGCTATTGGTCCCCACTCAGCAGAAACTTCATCTGGGACATCAAACATTGCTACATCAACACCATCAAATGCTTCAGGAGTTAATGCAACAACTGTTAATTCTTCTCCGCGACAACTTAATTTCTTTCCGGCACTACGAGCAGAGGCAATTAATCTGATTTCGCCCCACACATTTTCGCGTTTACTCAAAATATCTAACATCACAGTGCCGACTGCACCAGTTGCGCCAACAACTGCAAGAGTTGGTTTCATCGGCCAGTACCCCCATGAACAACTGCCTCTTGGTCATCATCCAGGCCAAATGCGGTATGCGCAGAACGAACAGCTTTATCTAAATCACCTTCACGACAAATGATAGAAATGCGGATCTCAGATGTCGCGATCATTTCAATATTGACACCAGCATCTGCCATCGCCGCAAAAAATGCTGCAGTTACTCCAGGATGAGAACGCATTCCTGCACCGATTAATGAGATTTTTCCAACTTGATCATCATATTGAATTGAAGCGAAGCCAACTTCACCTTGAATTTTTTGCAACACCGCGATTGCATTTTGTCCTTCACTCTTTGGCAAAGTAAATGAGATATCAGTTAAGCCAGTTGCGGCGGCAGAAACATTCTGGACAATCATGTCGATGTTGATATCAACATCAGCGATCGCCTGAAATATACGTGCGGCAACTCCAGTGCGATCAGGCACTCCAACGATAGTCACCTTCGCTTCACTTCGATCATGAGCAATTCCTGAGATTATTGCTTGTTCCATATCGCTATCTCCTTCTGGTCGGTCTTTAACTACCCAAGTTCCTTCATTACTACTAAAAGATGAACGCACATGAATTGGTAAATCAAATCTACGTGCGTACTCAACGCAACGAAGATGTAAAACTTTTGCACCACTCGCAGCCATCTCTAACATCTCGTCATATGTAATGCTTTTTAATTTACGTGCACTCGGCACGATTCTTGGATCGGCTGAAAATACGCCATCGACATCTGTATAAATTTCACAAACATCAGCTTCTAGTGCTGCGGCGAGCGCAACAGCAGTCGTATCCGAACCACCACGTCCGAGAGTTGTTACATCTTTTGTATCTTGGCTAATTCCTTGGAAGCCAGCCACAATTGCAATTGCGCCTTCTTTTAATGCATCAACAATTCGTCCTGGAGTTACATCAATAATGCGGGCACGCCCATGAGCTGAATCAGTAATTACTCCTGCTTGGCTTCCGGTGAAGGAACGAGCCTCTGCCCCTAAATTTCCAATCGCCATTGCAAGTAGCGCCATTGAAATTCGCTCACCAGATGTCAGCAACATATCCAATTCGCGCCCCGTCGGCATCGGCGTAATCTGTTTAGCCAAATCAATTAACTCATCTGTCGTGTCGCCCATCGCACTTACAACTACAACCACGTCATGACCAGCCCGCTTAGTAGCCACAATCCGGGCAGCCACCCGCTTCATTCCCGCAGCATCGGCTACTGAGGAGCCCCCATATTTTTGAACGATTAAACCCATGCGTTAACAATGACAGAGAGCTTTACCTTCAAGCGAATATATCTCATTATTTAAGACGCCTAAAATCTCAATATATGAACTTTACTAGATATCT
>RGZI01000108.1 GCA_010031635.1 Actinomycetota bacterium | reverse complement strand
CCAAGGACTGTTCCCTCTTCGACTTCAAGTGATAAGCCATCTAATGCACGAGTCGCGCCATATGTTTTAACTAAATTCTCGGCGACCACTGCATACTTTTTACTCACGATAACAACTCCTATAACTTCTCCTGTGATTACGATAGCCTCTGAACCAATGAAATCTCCATTTAAAGATCTGCCTCGAGAAGTTGCCGTCCTATCTTCCGTTGCTTTTCTGGTTGCAGTGGGTTTTGGGGTAATTGCCCCAGCCATTCCATTATTTGCCCGATCATTTGGGGTTTCCCAAGCCGCGGCAGGAGCGGTAATCAGCATCTTCGCCGCCGCTCGCTTTTCCTCTGGATTGTTATGCGGAAAAATGGTGAACAGTTTTGGTGAGCGAAAAGTCTTAGCAACTGGCTTATTTATGGTGGGCATTTCAAGTATCGCCGCTGGGCTTGCCGATACTTATCTGCAATTAATCATCTTCAGAACTGCCGGTGGATTGGGCTCAGCGATGTTTACCGTCTCTGCTGCCTCTTTATTATTAGGTGTGGTCTCTGATGATCAACGTGGCCGTGCACAATCTATTTATCAAGGTGGTTTTTTATTCGGTGGAATTACTGGTCCACTATTTGGTGGCATCCTCTGCGCAATTTCACTACGTGCACCATTTTTTGTTTACGCTGGCGGTGTAATCGCTGGCGGAATAGTTACCTTAATTTTTCTACATAAAAGTGAATTCGAATCCACACATGGAAGTAGTGCTGCTTTAGAACAAACCACTATCCGCGAAGCAATCCGGATGCATCCATACCAAGTTGCAGTTCTCTGCTCGATTGGAACTGGCTGGGCAGTTTTTGGAATGCGAAACTCTTTAATCCCACTCTTCGTTACTGAAGGTTTAGGACGTGGCCCTGCAGCAATTGGTGCCGGTATGGCTGCAGCCACTTTGATGCAAGGGTTAATTTTGCTTCCGGCTGGAAGATTTGTAGACAAGCAAGGCAGAAGGAAAGCATTATTGATCGGGATCTCCGTAACAATTCTTGGAGTTTTTGTTTTTGCCTTTTTCGAAAGTTTCCCACTATTTTTAATTGGAATGGGAATCTCTGGAATTGGCGGTGCATTCTTGGGAAGTGCTCCGGCTGCACTTGTAGGAGACATCATCCGTGGGCGCGGCGGCAAAGTTGTAGCGCTGTGGCAAATGGGTAGTGATTTCGGAATGATTGTAGGACCGATCACTCTTGGTTTTATTGCTGATCACGCATCTTATAAAGCTGCATTCTTAACTGCCGCACTGATCTTTTTACCGGCACTAATTCGAACCATTAATCTTCCAGAGACTCGCAAATCACATTTGCCAGCGGTGTACGAGCCTTAGATCAAAATAAAAAAGACCACTATTTCTAGTGGTCTTTTTTGTTAAGTTGAGTATTAGTCGCGGCGCAATATTGAAAGTAATCTTAAGATTTCAAGATATAGCCAAACTAAAGTAACCATCAATCCGAAGCCTGCACGCCAGGATTCCGATTCTGGAACTCCAGCACGAACCGCATTTTCGATTTGATCAAAATCTAGAACTAGGAAAAGACTTGCAATTACTACTCCACCAAGTGCTAGAAGTAAACCAATTCCAGTTCCATAGAAACCGTATCCGCCACCTACTCCAAAGAATGAAGAGATGAAACTGACCAAGCCCAAAACGATGTATCCAAGTGCTGCACCCATTAGTACGCGAGTGAACTTTGGTGTAGCGCGCAATCTTCCACTGCGGTACATAAATAGCACTCCAGCAAATGCTGCCAAAGTTCCAATTACAGCTTGACTTACGATTCCTGGATAAATGGTTTCGTAAAAATGACTTAAAGTTCCAAGTGCTAATCCTTCAAATGCGGCATACGCCATAATCAAACCTGGACGTGTAGTTTTTGAAAATGTATTAACCATGGCGAGAATAAATCCACCGATAACTCCAACAATGAGAACACCCATACCCATGTTGAAGTACCAAGCGGCACCGCCGACTGCTACAAGAATTGCAAAGAGAAAGCTGGTGCGCGCGACAACATCTTCGATCGTCATGCGACCTGTTTGAAGTGATGATGCACTTGGTGCGTTGTAAACTTTGCATTGATTTTTCTCCTTTTGAGATCTGGTGAAACAAGAGGTTTGGCCCTCTTAGTTAAATAATAAAGGCTGCTGCCAGCCTTCACATAGCCAGTTTGAGCCTGAATTGCTTAGATTATCCTGAGTTTCGCTTAAGGCTTGTATCCAACCGCGTTCACATAGTCGCTTTCAGGGGCAGTTCCAACAAAATTCCCATTCCAAGACCCATCCGTTACACACGGCGAACCATCCCTTGCGTCCTTACTAATCATTGTTGTTGCCGCGGTGAATCCTTTAGCGCTCCAAAGCGCTGCGACATTTGGCGCAAAGTGCATGAAAGGAGAATCGAAAATCGATGGCTTCATATTTGCGCTGTACAGGGCCATATCAAAAACATTTGTCGTGTTAGCGCCTGTTGGAGTATTGCCTGCATTTTTTGCTGCTCCTGCAGCAGCAGCGTTATCCGCTGGAGCAGCAGCCACAAGATCTCCAGCCTTAACGCTTGCACCATCGGCCACAAGTGCTTGCACATGCATGAATTCAAAAATCCATCCATTTGGAGATGTGATTAAAACTGCAATTCCCATATTGCCATCAGCAGTATTTAAAGAAACCTTCCCATCGAATGGCGCATACCCTTTTACTGTTCTGGATGGGGATGCTGGCACATCGATGATTACGTAATGTTTCATTGAACGCTTGCTCTCAATTGATGTGTCATTTGCTCCAGTTTTTGCTAGTACCCCTGGTGAGTAATCATGTCCAACACAACTACGAAATTTACTTAAGCGCACAACGTGTTCAAGGTCAACAGGGTTAGCAACAATAAAATTCCCCGTTGCTAATGTGGCCCCAGAATTCATTTTGTTTGGATCTACTTTGTTTGGATCTACTTTGTTTGGATCTACTTTGTTTGGATCTACTTTGTTTGGATCTACTTTGTTTGGATCTACTTTGTTTGGGCACTACCTAATTTAACTGCTGCAAATGCTTGTGAACTTATCGAAAGCATCGAGATCAATGCCACTGATAGAAAGGCTGCTAAAAACTTTAATAAGGGCCTCTGATTCATACTTGGACTCTAACTAGATAGTGAAAATATGCAATAGCGAGCTTTACTGAATTAACCCTCTTGGATGGACATTCATCTTCTGTACGTTCGCTTGTCTGTCGAATTGATTTGAACTGACATGGAATTATCTGAGTTGACTTGTAAAGTGACATTACCTTTACTTGCTCCAGCTCCAATTTTGTATCCAACTGCCCAAGGGGCCATTGACCCAGGTGTTCTAAGTGGCGAACCAGCTGGCTCAATGGGAGCGCAGTTAGATACAGGTACCGCTGCCAGAATATTTACTGGTGCACCTGTTCCTCCCGGTGCTGATGCAGTAGTGATGCAAGAGGATTGCACGACAGACGGCGAAGCTAATCAGGTAACCATCAACATTGCGCCAAC
>RGZI01000107.1 GCA_010031635.1 Actinomycetota bacterium | reverse complement strand
TCCGGCTTATAGGGCGACTCTTCTTCCAATTAGGTGGGTGCAGGTTAAAACTGCGCTCACTTTCTTATTTATATTTGTGTAACTTTATGCAAATCTTTGGACATTTTTACCAATTTGTATGGGCAGATTTATGGACATTAGGACAAAATCGTGGACAAGTTTTGCTCCCGATAGTCAGTGACTAGGTGGAGAATGTAGGTATGGCAACTAGTAAGCCTGAGAAGAAAGAGCCGAAGAAACCTCTTTCAGTAACTCACCCTGAATTGGCTAAAGAGGCTGATGGTTGGGATCCCACCACGCCAATACCTGTCAGCAAAAACATATCTTGGAATTGCCCAAAAGGGCATAGTTACAAATCTAGGATTTTTGATCGTCAAAGAGGTAGAGGTTGTTCGGTCTGCAGCGGGAAGATAGTTCTAACTGGAGTGAATGACTTGTTCACAACACATCCTTTACTTGCTGCACAAGCGCATCGCTGGGATCCAAAAAAAGTGCTCGCAGGTTCACACCTGAAAAGGGAGTGGATATGCTCACTCGGCCATATAACAACATCAATCATTAAAAATCGCGCCTTGTTAGGAAATGATTGTAATGTCTGCGTAAATCAAGTCGTGTTAGAGGGATTTAATGATTTAGGGACGCAATATCCCGAGATTGCTAAAGAGGCTATTGGTTGGGATCCAAAAAATGTCATTTCTGGAAGCGGTAAGAAGCGATCTTGGAAATGTCCCTTGGGACACATTTATGAAAATAGCCCAGGCGCAAGGATTCGAGGACAAGGTTGCAGTATCTGCGCTGGTAAAAGAATTCTAATTGGATTTAACGATTTGGCAACCACGCATCCAAAGATTGCTAAAGAAGCCTACGGATGGGATCCTCAAAAATATTTTGGGGGCACACACGCTGTTAAAACGTTTAAATGTCCAAAGGGACACAAATACAACGCAGTCGTTAAAGATAGAACTGTGAAATCTTCAGGTTGCCCTACCTGTGCGAAGACAGGATTTAATCCTTCCTTAGACGCTTATTTATATTTTCTAGAACAGACAAGATGGCAAATGTTGCAAATTGGAATTACAAATTTTCCAGATGATCGTCTAAATAACCACAAAAAACTTGGGTGGGAAGTATTAGAACTCCGCGGTCCAATGGATGGTCACCTAACTCAGCAATGGGAAACTGCAATTCTGCGAATGCTTAAGAAAAAAGGTGCAGACCTTTCCAATGAAAAGATTGCAGGTAAGTTTGATGGCTACTCAGAGGCTTGGACAAAAGTGACATTCCCTGTTGACTCCATAAAGGAGTTAATGCGGTTAACTGATGAATTTGAAGAGAATCTGGGCAAAGGTAGAAGAGTTGAGTAAGGTGATGAGATGAAGCGCCCTATCGCAAGCATTCTCTTCGCTGCCGCCCTTGCGCTTTCCATAACAGTGGTCGCGCCCAGCAGTGCCGATACTCAGATGCTTGACCCACGCACGATGCTCAAACTCGTAACTCCTTCGACGCCCAATCACGTAATGATCTATTTTTCTGAAAACCAAGTGAACTTCAGATCCTTTACTACTGCTTCAAATGAGAGAGGCGAACAGGTGGTCTGTACAACGATCGGTGACACCAAATGTGCGCCGACGCTAAGTAGCAAGTGGACTCGCTTTGGCGCAGATTCCTCTGTAGGAAATTGTACGATTGCTCCTGAATCGATTTGTGTGCGCTCCTTTGGCTTAATTGCCGATGATGGCACCGTCACAAATGGCGTTCCCACAGAGCGTATTCATAAGAGTGAAGGGGGAGTCACTTCAACTTATGACGGTAAAACAAATATCGGTTTTGCGGGCGGATCTTCTCCTTGGATTTGGACACTAGGTACCGGCGACAAGGCAGTTGAATACTTATTGATCGGCGTGTTGGGACAAGCGATGATGATACGAGGCGGAGCTTGGGACGTGGCTGATAAGAATTTGCGTTTTGCGATCTTCCCGATCAAGCGCGTCCTTGGCGGGTACGGAGAATTCGGTATGGAAGATGGGTGTGTGGCTACTGACAATGGAGTCTGCTACGTGCGCCAACCGTTCGCCAAGAATCTACGGTTCAAAGTGGCTCTTCGCCTCCCGATTTCGATGTCGGGTTGGCTGAATGGCCGTCTTCGCCAACCCAGTGCATACGTCGAAAGTTATAACGCCAATTACTCGGATTTAATTGTTGAAGCCGATCCTGCGGAAGAGATTGTTGCCGGCGGTTGGGCGCCGATCGATACCAAAGCAGGCACCTTTATGAAGCGCCGAAACTTTTACGCATCTGTGGCGGTGCAGAATAATAATTACGACGTGCCATCCATTAATCCCGACGATGCCGAAGCGGTGGACACATTCAATACTTTTCCAGAAGTTCTCGGAGACAAGGCACTGAGTAATTACCTCGCCTGGCGCCTTAATACTTCTTCACATGTTGATGCTGCTCCCATGCCTAATCCCGGAGCGATGCCACAACCAACAATGACAAGGTGTGCAGTCGGTACTGGGATTCAAGGAATTGTGGCGACCAATGCGGCCGTCTATGACCCGGGAGCTCCCACCTTTGATTCGGCCACTTCCACGTTGAATTACCGAGTGGCTGCACCGCACTTGGCAAGTGATGGCACGGACAATTTGGGAACCTACGGCTTCTCAATGCGCGCCGACCTCATCAAGTGTTATTACGGGCTCTCTTCACTGCCCACTTCGGCATCCGTCTCCATCACATATGGGGCAAGTAGCGAGCCGAAAGTATCTACAGTTGATCTCAAAGTGACTCACGATTGGGTTTACTTGAACGCAAGTAATTTCACCTTCTCTTCGCCCACCCTAAAAGTGAAATTAGCGATGCCACCTGCCCCAACTCCAGCGCCGATCACATCTCCTGCTCCAGTAGGAGCTGAGCCTGTCGTGGCCTCTGCTCCGGTGGTGGTGAAGCCAGTGCTCAAATCAATTACCTGTCAAAAAGACAAAAAAAGATCCTTCAGCCAAGACTCCAATACTTGATTCCATTATAGAATTCACACAATCACACTTATTTTCTACTCCTTATATAAAAAGTTAAAATTGTATATAGAGTTAGAAATAAGTGTGTAAGTGTGATTTTGCGGTTACAAGGGATCCCCATTAGTTGGTTTGATTTGAATTCCAGCAAACCCACGGTCATTCGCACCCGTAGATTTTTTAGCCCAACGGGAAGTTATATGAGGGCCTCCAAGCTGTTTGAGCATGGCATAAAGCTCATGTCTTTTCCCTGGCTCTAAATCGCGTTCTTTGCAAAATAAAAGGTAATCGTCATAGAGATCTGTGCGGCTTAAAGGTGTTTTATGTGAGTCAGCAAGGTCCAACTTTTCGTTGATAAAAAAGGCAGAGGTGTTATTGGAGTATTTATACGCATGCAAAGCCTCCTTGCATATCTCAGGCTCGTCATAATCTCCTTGCTCCATGGCCTCTCGTAGTCCTATTACAGCATTTCTAAGAAGTTTGGAACAGCTAGTTAATTTGATTTAGGTTTGTTGCTCTTTGTATGGACAAGATCGTGGACAAGTCCCCTGTTTCCCGCGTGGAATTGGGATTTCGTCTATGTCCGGCTTATAGGGCGACTCTTCTTCCAATTAGGTGGGTGCAGGTTAAAACTGCGCTCACTTTCTTATTTATATTTGTGTAACTTTATGCAAATCTTTG
>RGZI01000106.1 GCA_010031635.1 Actinomycetota bacterium | reverse complement strand
TGATTATTAAAGATGGTCGCTTTGGTATGTATGTAACCGATGGTGAAACTAATGCAACGCTTCGCCGAGGAGATACTGCAGAAGGAATGACGTTAGAGCGTGGATTAGAGCTTCTTGCGGGACGTCGTGCATGGGAAGCAGAGAACGGACCATCACCTAAGAAGTCACGTAAGAAAGCTGCAGCTAAACCCAAAAAAGGTGACACTGCACCAACTCTTACAAAGAACGTTGTGAAAAAAGCAGGTGCTAAGAAGGCAGCGAAGAAAGCTGCTACAGGTAAGGCGAAGAATGCCTAGACCTAGGAACCAAGAGCATTGGGCGAGGCCTGCAGTCAAAAACGGGTTGGCTTAAGTTAGAATCCCGAGACAAGTAAACAAAATCGAGAGAATGAGTAATGATGCGAATCCCTAAAGAACTCAGTGAACTATTTCAAGAGAAACATTTCGCCAATTATCCATTCGTTGAGATACCCCAAAGTTTTAGCGATGAACGTGGCAGCATTGAAAACATAGCAGATGGACTTTTAGGTGATGTTGCAATTATCACTTCAGTGGCAGGTGCTGTTAGGGCAAATCATGTTCATAAAGATGATTGGCACCTGAGTTATATGGTTCAAGGGTCGATGAACTATTTTTGGAAGGATGAAGGCGGTGAAGAAAAAATCGTGCAGGTGCGCAGTGGGCAAATGGTTTATTCACCTCCAGGAACGCCTCACAAAATGGTATTTCTAGAAGAATCATCATTCATCGCTATAGCGGCAAAAAATCGTTCTTCCAAGGATTATGAGTCAGACACAACGCGTTTACCGGAAGACTATTTCTCTAGTCAATGAAAAACTACCGAGAGCTAACTTGCTGCCGTATTTGTGGAGGTAATTTCTATCCAGAGGCCATCAGGTTAAAAGATTCACCTCTAGCAAATGAGCTGTACCTATCAAAAGAAGAGGCTGTTAATGCAGATTTGTTTCCATTGGAGGTAGTGGAGTGCGAATCTTGCAAACACATACAACTAAAACACATAGTCGATCCAGAGCGACTTTTCTCCAATTATGTGTATGCATCTGGAACGTCTAAAACATTTCGTGATCATTTTACAAAATTGGCCAAGAAACTATCAGATGAAATACCTGGCGGGTTAGTGCTTGAAGTGGGCTCAAATGATGGAACACTCTTAGAAGCACTGACAAGCCATGGTATGCGCGCCATTGGAATTGAGCCATCTCAACAGCTCGCCGAGATGAGTAAAGAAAAGTGCGAAGCGGTTTACACAAATTTCTTGGGTAAGGAGTTATCTGATTTCTTAGTTAAAGAGTATGGCGAGTTTGATTTTGTTGTGGGCAACAATGTATTTGCGCACATAGACGATTTAGTTGGTGCATTTAAAATTGCCTATACTATTCTTAAACAAGGCGGATACCTGGTTTTTGAAGTTGCTCATGCGCTTAAATTGGTTGAGCAAAAGTTATTCGACACTATCTATCATGAGCATATGTCTTATCACACAGTAATTTCATTAGATATTTTCATCCGTAAACTTGGTTTTAATCTTACCAATGTAGAAGAAATTGAAATGCACGGTGGAAGTATTAGAGTTACCTGCCAAAAGAGTGCTTATCAAAGTGAAATGCTGCCGGAAGTTAAAGAGATTTTTCGCCGCGAAATTTTAGCTGGTTTAGATAGTTCTGATTGGATGAAGAAATTCAATAGACACTTGGATCAATTGTCACTTGAAACTAAGAGTGCTATTCAAACTGAGCCTATGAGCACTACTTGGTTTGGTTATGGTGCACCGGCTAAGGCTGTTACTTTTATCAATCAGTTCGAATTAGACCAAATTGGTCTAATCGGAATTATTGATGATAATCCAGGAAAGCAAGGAAAATTTCTACCAAGAAGTGGCATTAAGGTGGTTTCTCATGCCGAGATGGAGTCTAGTTTGATTCCAAGCCTAAAGCCAACAAACCTGAATTGCGTGATATTTCCCTGGAACCTGTCTGCGGAGATTGCTTCGAAACTAACAGGATTTTCCAAGTATGATTTAAAGGTTATTTGGTTTTTGCCAAGCTATAAGGAAGTAGGGCCTCAAAAGTGAAGATGATTATCGACTCTGACATTGAAGAAATCTATGAAAATTCAAAGGTTTCGGTTGAAAAGTTGCTGGGTAAGCAGGTGCTGATTACAGGTGCAGCTGGATTTCTAGGTCGATACTTTATGTCACTGTTCCATTTGATAAATCAACGCCATCCAGAAAACCCAGTAGGGATAGTTGCTTTAGATAGCTATATCACGTCGAGTAATACCGAAGATCAGTCTTGGCAAAGAACTTCGCCAGAGATTGAATGGATTTTTGGAGATGCTTCAATTGGTGCACAATTACCCAATAAATTTGATTACATCATCCATGCAGCTGGAATCGCCTCTCCGGAACATTACCGGGCTAATCCTCTTGAGACTGTAAAAGTTGCAGTGGATGTGACGCGCTCCTTGCTTGAAAAAGCAAAGATAGATAAATCGCGATTTTTGTTCTTCTCGTCATCTGAAATTTATGGAGATCCATACCCAGAGTTTATTCCTACCGACGAGAGCTTCAGGGGAAATGTTGCTTCGCGCGGGCCACGCGCTTGTTACGATGAATCAAAGCGGATGGGTGAAGCACTTTGCTGGATTTATGAGAATTACTTCGATGTTCATGCCTGCATAGTTCGCCCATTTAATGTTTATGGCCCCGGCATGATGCCGCGAGATTATCGAGTTCTTCCAAATTTTGCGACCGCTTTGTACAGAAAAGAACCGCTTAGAGTTTATGGTCATGGCCGTCAGACAAGAACTTTTTGTTACATTACTGATGCAATCACAGGGTTCCTCAAAGTGTTAATAGAAACAGAAAAACCAGATGTTTACAATGTTGGCAATCCAGAACCTGAGTTAGATATGGCAACTCTTGCAAAGTTGTTTTCAGAGATTTCGAAAAGTAACGAAGGTTTTGAGTTAGTTAAATACCCTTCTTCTTACCCTGAAGATGAACCAAACCGAAGATGCCCAAATATCAAAAAGATTTCAACAGAACTAGGATATAAACCCAAAGTGGATCTCAATGATGGCCTTGCCAGATTTATCTCGTGGTCTCAAGCCAACTACACTGATGAACTCACAAACTGAGAGCATTCTATTTATTGGTCATGGTGAATGGTCAAAGAAACTTTCAAATATCATTGTTTCAAGTGGATCAAAACTGAAACCTGCTGTAATTTCAGCACGTAATTTTCTTAGTACGGAAACACAAGTATTTCCACAGGGACAGGTCCTCGAAGATTTCAATTTCATCTGGATTACAACATTTCCAGATATGCAACTCAAAATATTGGAGAAGCTACAAGACATAAATTCTAGAATTATATTAGAGAAGCCAATTGCATTAACGCTCGAAGACATTAAACAATTGCAGTTAATCATACCCAAAGTTAAATCTTCAGTTTATCTGTCACAGCCATGGACATTTAGTAAACTTTGGGAATCTGCTTCTAAACAAATTCTTCGAAACCACGAAGATTTAGAAATTGATGCTCTTAGAGTGGGAGAATTGCAACGCGAAAGGATATTTCCTAGTTTGGATTGGTTACCACATGATCTATATTTACTAGCTTCACTAACGCAGTCTAAAGAATTAGAAAAAGAATCTCTTAAGCTTTTGTCCTCGAGAGGTTCATCCAAAGAGATAGGCCTTGATTATCAGGTTGGTAAAGATTTGAG
>RGZI01000105.1 GCA_010031635.1 Actinomycetota bacterium | reverse complement strand
AGGAAAACAGCTAGAACTAAAATTGAACCAACTGCAATTAATTGGAAGTTTGGGCTTAAACCACTTGTAACTAGCCCGCTTTGAACACATTGAATAAGCAGAACACCCATGATCGCACCTGCAATTGTGCCAACGCCGCCAAATAAACTAACGCCGCCGACAACTGTTCCTGCAATAACAGTAAGTTCCCAACCTCCACCGATACTTGGAGCACCGGCAGATAGCGTCGCCATCACAAGAATCCCAGAAAGTGCAGAAAGAGTTCCAGCCAAAATAAAGCAGTTCATTTGATACCGCTGCACATTAATTCCAACAATTTTTGCTACTTCTGCGTTTCCGCCAATTACGTAAAGATTTCTACCAATTGAAGTTTTGCGAATCACAAAATCGCCGACAATAGAAACGACAACCCAAATTAGGGCGTTCCAACCAAGTGTCAGAAAAAATGAACTTTCACCAATTGTTGTCATCACTTCTGGTAGCGGATAAACTGGATAGCCTTTAGTAACTACTTGAATCATGCCTTGTGCGACAAACATCATCCCGAGTGTTTGAATAAATGCCGGAACACCGGCACGTGTCACCATAAAACCATTAACGGCGCCGATTGCAGCTCCGAGTGCTAAGCCACCAAGGATTCCGGCCCATACTGGCCAACCCATACTTGTCATTAATTTTCCAGAAGAGACAGCTACTAATCCAGCAACTGCTCCTACAGATAAATCAAAAACTCCGCTGATCAACAGGAAGGCTTGGCCAACTGCGATGATTGAAACGAAGGTAACGGCTTGAACAATTGATCCCATTACTTGCGATGAAAGAAAGACACTATTGAAGGATTGGAAAATGCCAGCACATGAAATCAGAGCGACAATAACTCCCAATTCGGGCACCGCTAAGAGCCGATAAAAGAACCCTTCAGAATTTTTAGATGCGCCTTTTTTATTTCGTAAATTGTTCACGGTTAACAATTTAGACTAAGTAAGGCAGAAAGCAAGGGGGTTCCGGTAGATATTTAAATAAATTTTTGTTATAAGAATGCCTCGAAAGTAAGCGTGAAAGTAAAGCTGACCGGTCTTTTGTGTGAAAAAATGGGGGTGTCACTCATCCGATCGGATTCATCTAATTTATCTGTTGGCCCCGTTGAAGGTTCGATCGCTAACCAGCGTCCTTTGTGTCCAGCCAAGGGCCATGCATCCAAATTAAAACAAATCCCTACAAAAGGTATTTCTTCGGGATCTAATGAAAATTGCACGGCGCACTTATAGCGCGGATTCAACAAAGTGATTATTCCATCCTGTGGTGATGCCACAACAACCTTGTCGGTTAGTGGCTCAGCCAAAGTTATTTGGCTCAAGTCAAAGCTTCTTCCGGACTCTCCTACTGTGCTTGGCCAGATATATTTGTCTAAATGTCCGGTGTAACCATCAGCACCATCACTGCCCATTCGGCCGCTAAAGCCAAACTCTTTTGTCATTGCTGGATTACCGCTTAATGAAATTTGCATTCCTTCCACCGCGTGAAAGAGTGGGTGAGCTGACCAAAATCCTTTAAAACTCTCTTGACCCATATTCTCGATTACATATAAAAATACCAATGAACGATGCTTCATCGTTATCTCTCGTTGAAATTTGTACGAGAAAACTTTGCCAGTAGTACTAGTAACAATCGAATTATTAGATTTCTGACATGACCAGGCTTGTGACCATAACTCTCCGTGGTCCGGCAAAGTTATATCAGGATTACCTGGATATGAACTTATCCCGATGTTTGGAAAACATTCGTCAAACCCAGTGATGTCATGCTCGTCGTAATTATCACCCGGTTGCCTTGCCCTTAAGGGGCGCGTCGGATCATCCCAGAGCCATTCATAATTGGCTTGTTTGTCTCTAATTTGCAAAATTTTTGCACCCAATTCTGGAATAACGGATACTTTTAAAAAATCATTTTCAAGTACCTCTGTTTTCCAGCCTTGAATATATTCAACCATGCATACAATAATGGCATAGTCTGTTAGTTCTTATAAGTAGTTTTACAGGAAAGAGAGACCCGCTATGACTTCCAAAAGTTATTGGGATGGTCAATTTTGTATTGTGACAGGGGCGGCTTCAGGCATTGGGCTGGCAACTGCACAATTACTTAGTGACAACGGGGCAACGGTTCTAGGTTTAGATAAAAGTAAAAATGTCGGATCAGATGCAAATGTTTTTTCAGAAAACAAAAACTTCTACCGAAAATGTGATCTATACGTTCCAGAAGATATTGAAAAAGTCTTTGCCGAATTTAAGAATTCAAAATTAGCAGGTTTGTTTAATGTCGCTGGGTTACCCACTAATGGTTTAGGTATTGAAGAAACCAGTGTTAGCGACTGGGACAGAATTATTAATGTTAATTTGCGTGCAGTTTTCCTGACCTCAAAATATTCTTTACCTTTGTTTCAAATCATGCGGCTTATGCTGCATCAAAAGGTGGGATGAACTCTCTGACTACAGAGTTAGCTATCGAATTAAATCCACGATCTATACGTGTCGTTGGTGTCGCACCTGGTTCAATCAGGACACCCATGACAACTACTGATTTGGCACGGGATGCGGAATTATTGAACAGTTTGGGATTCCCAACTGATGGAAAATCTATCGGTCATGTCGGAGAGCCAGAAGAGATCGCCAAAATTTTGACTTGGTGCGCATCACCAGAAGCATCTTTCATTACTGGCACAACAATTCAAGCAGATGGCGGACTACTTTCACGACTTGGGTACGAGAAAGGCAATTAAAAAGTTGATAAAAAGTATTCAGAGTCTAGAAGTCGCCGCAAAAATTCAAGCCACTTTAGGTGAAGGTCCTGCATGGAATAAAGAACGTGACGTGCTTCATTGTGTAGATATCTTCGGTAAAAAGGTTTACACGCATAATCCTGCGCTTGGGACGACTGATTATTTTTCAACCGAATTATCACCTGGCGCCGTATTACCAACTACCTCCAACACATTAGCACTTGCTTTAGATGACGGCTTGTATCTTGCTGATCTTGATGGAAAGAATCTAGAAAAGAAGTTCTCGATTGAACCGGAGATTCTTGGAAACCGTATGAATGATGCAAAATGCGATCCCAATGGAGTGCTATTCGCTGGCACTATGGGTGACGGAAATTCTCCAACTGGTTCGCTGTACCGCATTGATCCCAAAGGAATTAAGAAAGTTTGTAAAGATGTCACGGTTTCAAACGGGCTTGCTTGGAGTCCCGATGTGTCGAAGATGTACTACATAGACTCTGGTAAAAAATCAGTCCAGGTTTCAGATTTTGATGCATCCAGTTCTTCGATTCTTGGTTTTAAAAACTTTATTGAATTTCCAGACTCATTCGGTATCCCAGATGGAATGTGTGCCGATAAAGAAAGTGGAATATGGGTGGCATTTTTTGGCGGAGAAAAAGTACGAAGATTTTCAGATGAGGGTATTCAAACTCATGAAATACAACTTCCTGTCCCCCAAATTACTAGCTGTTGCTTTGCCGGCGAGGATTCCACAACCCTTTACATCACTACAGCTTCGATAGATCTTGGAGATGGGCGAAAAATAGGAAGCGATGACGGAAATCTTTTTTGTATTGATGTAGGAATCCCAGGTTCGGGAACAGCTCTTTTTGCTTTCTAGAAACTAATCTGCGGAGACGAGAGGATTTGAACCTCCGATACCTTTAAGGGGTATACCTCGTTAGCAGTGAGGCGCACTCGACCGGGCTATGCGACGTCTCCAA
>RGZI01000104.1 GCA_010031635.1 Actinomycetota bacterium | reverse complement strand
AGTGCTGCATCAGTTAGAGGTGCGGCATCAATTGGTTTTAATCCCTCTGGTAGGTCAAGTAATAATCTTTCAAATGGCACCAACATATATTCCGCCATGCCACCATCAAGACCTAAGCCTCCACTGCCACCTTCACATCCCCACGCACCATAAACAGCAACTGGGTCACCTTCTCTAAATCTGGAGACTCCAGCACCGATTGAATCTATCCATCCGGCATTTTCATGTCCTAAAGTAAAAGGTGGTTGCCACCCAATAGGTGGGAGTTGACCCTCGCCAAAATCATGCATTAAATCCAGATCTAAATCACAGGCTCCCGCGCCGCCAATTTTTATGACTAACTGCCCTGGAGCTGGAGTTGGTTTTGGAATATCAACTAATTCTGCTTCAGAGTTCCAATTCATTAAACGGAGCGCCTTCATTTTTACTTCAATCTAGGATGTTGATTGGGATAGCCCGAGTGGGAAATCCGCTAACTTTTAACTACCTTAGGCGGGAAATATGTGGGAGTGAATCTTTTTTATGGTGCTACCACTCTGACTAATAGAAGTAGAGGTACCATCAATTCCATGAAACCGATCGTCCAGGTATCCCTTGATTTAACTGATATTAATGAAGCTTTAGAGATGGCTCATATTGCAATGCGAGCCGGAGTTGATTGGCTTGAAGCCGGGACCCCCTTCATTATTGCTGAAGGAATGCATGGAGTTCGTGCATTGCGTGCAGAGTTTCCAAATACTCCAATTGTCGCCGATTTAAAAACAATGGATGGTGGATATTTAGAGGCTCAGATGATGGCGCAAGCTGGTGCAACTCATGTTGTGGTTATGGCGCGGGCCCATCCGGAAACAATTAAATGCGTTGTGCAAGCTGGAAAAGATTTTGGAATCAAAGTAATGGGCGACAATCTTGGCTGTCCAGATATGGTTCAAGGTGCCCGAGAATTAGCTGATCTTGGTTGCGACATGGTGATTCACCACATTGGTTTTGATGAACGTCGTGGAATCGCAGCAACTGGAGTACGTGCACCAAATCCGATGGATCAACTTCGTGAAGTTGTAGACGCAGTAAATGTTCCAGTGCAAGCGGTTGGTGGATTAACTCTTGAACAAGCGATCGCCTGTCCTTCCTACGGTGCTCCACTAGTTGTAATAGGTGCGCCTCTTGCAATAGATGCAGATTCATTCAGCCGAGGTGCTGGAAATGTGGAAGAGGTTTTGCGCAAAATCTGTGAAAAAGTTCATGCATTCGGAGATGTGCCAGTCAAAGGAGAAAAGTAATGGGAAGTAAATCACTTGGAGTTGTGAATTTTTCATCAGAGCCGTTGAGCGTTGAGATACGCGAAGTTGAGCGGCCTACCGCAGGCGACGATGATGTGATTTTGCAAGTTGAAGCAGTAAGTGTTTGTGGAAGTGATTTACACCAATGGCATGGAACAAATAGTTGGCCAGTTAATTACCCCGTAGTTCTTGGTCATGAGTTTGGTGGTCAAATTGTTGAACTTGGTAAGAATGTGGCTGAAAAAGGATTTTGGAAAGTAGGAGATCGCGCAGTAAGTGAAACTGCTGCTGTGGTTGATATGTCCACTCCGATGTCGCGAGTTGGAAAATATAATCTTGATCCAGATCGAAAAGGGTTTGGATATGGTGTAAATGGTGGAATGACGCGCTATGCAAAAGTTCCTTCACGTTGCCTGCACCGCATTCCAGATACTGTCTCATTTGAACATGCCGCTTTAACTGAACCTTGCGCAGTTGCATTTAGTGCCGTCATTGCTCCAGGGAATATCAAACCAGGTGATCGCATTGTGGTTTTAGGACCTGGGCCAATTGGAACTTTATGTGCGGCGATGGCCCGTCTCGCTGGTGCCGAAGTTGCTGTTGTTGGTTTAGAGCGTGACAAAGTGCGCCTAGAAGCAGCAAAAAGTTATGGCTGTGAAGTAATCATTGGGGATGCCACAGAATGGGCACAATATGTTGATGGATTAGGCGCTGAAGGTGTTGTTGATGCCGCTGGAATTTCTGCAACATTAAAAGCTGCAATGGGATTGGTTCGTCCAGATGGATGGATTTCAAAAGTTGGTTGGGGTCCGCAACCTTTAGATTTTTCATTAGATCCGCTAGTGCAGAAAAATGTAACTTTGCAAGGAAGTTTTAGTCATAACTGGCCGATGTGGGAGCGCGTTCTGCGAATGCTCGGAACTGGACAACTCGATGTGGCACCAGTTTTAGGTGGGGTATGGCCAATCAAAGAGTGGGAACAGGCTTTCGAGAAAATGTCATCAGGTGCAATTCTCAAATCAGTTATCAAGCCGGAGTAATTATGCGCTTACAAAATAAAGTAGTAATTGTTACTGGAGCCACAGCCGGAATTGGTGGAGCGATTGCCACTGCATGCATCCGCGAAGGTGCCAAAGTTTTAGTGCATGGGATAAACGAAAGTGAAGGCAAAACTTTAATTGCCAAGTTAGGTGATAACGCCAAACTATTCCTTGCAGATCTATTTGATCCAAACTCACCTAAGTTGATTGTGGAAAGTGCAATCTCTCACTTTGGAAAAATAGATGGATTGGTAAATAACGCAGCGCTTGTTGAGCGCTCTACATTAGATGCCGAAACTCCTGAAAGTATCGAGCGAACTTTGCAAGTAAATTTAAAAGCACCTTTCTTCTTGATACAAGCAGCATATAAAGAGCTAGTAAAAAACAAAGGATCAGTTTTAAATATCGGTTCAGTTAATGCTTATGCCGGCGAATCAACACTCTTGGCCTACAGCATCAGCAAAGGTGCGATGCAAACGATGACTCGTAACCTGGCAAATGCTCAAGGCGTGAACGGAGTTAGAGTTAATCAAATTAATCCTGGTTGGGTTTTAACAGAGCGCGAAGATCGCGATCAAGTTAAAAAAGGGTTAGAACCAGGCTGGCATCAAAGATTAGAACGTGAAGCGATTCCATCTGGTGCGATGACTACTTCCGCCCAAATGGGAGAAGCAGCAATCTATTGGTTATCTGATGAATCTAAACCATTTACTGGTTCAGTAGTAGATCTAGAGCAGTTTTCAATTATCGGAAGAAATCCGGAGAAGTTATAAATGCCAAAATTAGCCGCATTTCCAAAAGGATTTATTAGGCAATTAGTTTCCGGTGAGATGAGCATTTATGAGTGGATTGAATTAGCAACCAAACTGGAAATTGATGGACTTGAGTTCTACAACGATTTTGCCGATGTCAAAGATCCTGCAAATTGGCCAAAGATTCGCAAAGCGGTCGAAGCAACTGGCATGGTAATTCCGATGATGTGTGCATCCCCAGATTTCACTATTCCTGATCCAGTTGGCAGAGCGCGAGAAGTTGAAAAAGAGATCGCTTCTATAAGAATGAGTTCCGAACTTGGGGCAAAGTATTGTCGAGTACTTTCCGGCCAACGACGTAAAGAGATCACTCGCGAAGAAGGTCTTGGATATGTTGTTGCTTCAATTGAAGCATGTCTTCCGACTGCAGAAGAACTTGGGATTACTTTAATTATTGAGAATCATTACAAAGATGATTTTTGGACTGAACCAGAGTTTGCCCAAATGATGGATGTTTTTGTTGAATTAGTTGGGCGGATTGATTCACCATGGTTTGGAGTGAATTTCGATCCGAGTAATGCAATAGCGGCCGGTGAAGAGCCACTTGATTTGCTTGAAGCTGTTAAGCACCGCGTTGTGACAATGCATGCGAGTGACCGTTACTTGGCAAATGGAACAATTGAAGATTTACGTCGTCAAGAAGGTGGAACAGCTGGTTATGTTTCATTTTTCAAGCACGGGGTAATCGGTAAAGGGCTAAATGATTA
>RGZI01000103.1 GCA_010031635.1 Actinomycetota bacterium | reverse complement strand
GATTGCCATAGAAAGTGGGCCGGCTATTGCAAGACCTACTGGCCGCAGCAGCATTGTTCCCATCGCATCAAATGATGAGACTCTTGAGAGCGCTTCTCTAGGAACTTCTCTCGCCATTGCAGTAGACCAAATCGTCGTCCACAAATCAAGGGTCAACCCCCAAAGAAGTGCAGAAATTGCAATAAGCCAGATTGATTGTGGCTTTGCCATTGACCACATATATAACGAGATAGAGAAACTAATTAAAAGTAGGAAACGTAGTGGGTATTTCAATTTAATCTTTACGCCAATTATTGATCCAATAATTAAGCCAATTCCTTCAAAGGTTAAAACTAGCGACCAAGATTTTGCACCGTTGAATTCTTTTAGCGCAATCAACGGGCCGAGAACATTCTCTCCTGCCGCCCAAGCCAAAATAATAAATGAAAATCCAAATACCCCAATAACAATCCAGCGAAAGGAGGTAAATATTTTCCAACCATGAATCAAATCGTCAAGCATCGTGTTTTCACTCTGCTTATTTGCAGGTGCGACATGTCTAAAAGTAAAAAGCAAAGATCCACCAATAACAAATGTTGAAGCATCAATTGCTAGCGCCCAAGTACTTCCCCAACCAGCAACGATTATTCCACCGACTGCTGCGCCCATGATTATTGCGCCATTTGAGAAGAAATTATTTACCGCATTTGTTTTCTGTAAATGTTCATCAGGAACAAGCGCTGGTAAAACACCTGACATTGCAGGCCAAAAAATTCCCCACATCAAACCAAAATTGATATTGACCAAAAGTAGAACAATCACTGGAACATCCCCAGTTGCAAAATAAGCTACTTGAATAAATAAGCCGGTTGCCCCAATTAAATCGGCGAAAGCAACTGCTTTTATGCGACCGAACTTATCTGCAAGTACGCCGCCAAATGGGCTCATTACAAGCATTGCAACAGTTGTAGATCCGAGAACTAAACCTAAGAGGTTTGCATCGCCTTTGGGTAGATGAAAGATTCCAAATGCCAAGGCAATCGGTGACATACCGTTTCCGAAATTGCTTATGAAGCGCGCAAAATAAAAACGCTTTATATAGCGATATCCAAATAGTTCGGTATAACTCATTTGCTTATGATACTTGGGGTCTTGCAAGAGTCAGGCAAATATTATTTGTTCCCCGGCGCTATATCGTGCTACAGGCGCACCGCTTAAAATATGAACACCACTTTTCCCATGAACTTGCCATTTTTTCTCAATTAGCGATGTACCTGCATCGAGCCCAGATACTAAAGCCGTATCTTCATCGATTCCAATAATTACATTACCCTCGGGCGCTTTCATAACTATCTTTGCTGCGCTATCTGGAATCCAGCCAAAGAATTTGTTGTAATGCGGAATTGGCCGCAGATTTGGAATCACGTTTAGCCCTGGTATTCCTACGTTTTTCATTTTAAAGAAATTTGGAACATCGCTACTTAAAGCCATTGCACCTGCGCTACAACCAGCAAGAGCAGCGCCAAGGCGCCAATTTGATTCGATTTCATCCCAAAGTGGTGTTGAGTGCAAAGTGGTTGCTAAATATCCAGGATCACCACCGGAGAAATAAATAAGTCCTGCGTTTTTTATCTTCGAAATATATTCATTATTGAATGCATCTTCACGTTTAAAGATTGGTAAAAATTCTTGAACTGCTCCGATTCGTCTTGCTTGCTCGGCGCCGATTGATTCCCAGTATTCCAATCGCTCTTTGCTCTCTTGCCCTGCGGCTGTGGGAATTTGTAAGTACCTATCCCATGTGGTTACTTTAACTGCATGGATTCAAATCCTTTTTAGGTAGGATGCTCGCTATGCGTAAATGGGCTAGAAAGATTGCAGTGGCCCTATCTATTGGAATCGTTCTAACCTCAGGCGGCTTCCACTTCTTTAGCAAAGCAGCGTCAAACGCGATTCCAAGATCTAAAGTCTTGCAGGGTGCCAAACAATCAAAAAATGGTGACACCAATATTTTGTTGCTCGGGCTAGATAGCCGCAGAGATAATGATGGGAATCCACTTCCGCTTAAGTTAACTAAGTTGCTTCATATTGGTCCGGCATCAATCGGTGGCTACAACACAAATACCATGATTTTGATTCATCTTCCGGCTAATGGAAAGAAAGCTGTCGCAATTTCTATCCCACGCGATGATTATGTAAGCGTTCCTGGTTACGGCATGAAGAAAATTAAAGAGGCATATGGCTATGCAAAATATGCTGAGGATTCACGGTTATATAAAGAAGGAATTAAAGAACCTGCGCGCGAACATTTAGCTCGTGATGCTGGACGCGCTGCTGCAATTGCAACGGTTTCACAATTCCTGGATGTTCCAATTGACCACTTTGCCGAAGTTAATCTTCTCGGTTTTTATGATCTAGCAAATGCTCTTGGTGGAATTCAAGTGTGTTTAAATAGGGCAGTCAACGATAGTAAATATTCCGGAGCCGTCTTCCCTGCTGGCCTACAAACTATCTCTGGAGTTGATGCACTGAAATTTGTGCGCCAGCGACATGGACTTCCTAATGGTGATTTAGATCGAACTCACCGCCAACAAGCTTTTATTACTGGCGTGATTACGAAATTTAGAACTCAAGGAATATTTAGCGACCTCGGCAAACTTTCAGCGCTACTAAATGTTGCAAAGAAAGATGTCGTTATTGATTCAGGTTTCGACATTCTTGGATTCTTGCCGCAAGCCAAAGCGTTAACCGGTGGAAATATTAAATTCCACACTCTCCCAATCGAGGGATATGTAATGCGCAACGGTCAGAGCGTGAATCTAGTAGATGAGATAAAAGTACGTAAATTTGTTCAAGATCTATTCCATCCGAAAAAAGCAGATGCAACGCCTTCGCCTAAACCAAGCAAAATTAACTATGCCAATTTAGCCAATGGCAAAGCGGTTGATGGCAGCAAAATCCCTTGTGTTAACTAAGTAGAGCTGAGGCAATATGTTTGCAGTATTTGCAGTTCTAATCGGTGTTGTTGTCGCAATTCAATCGCGTATTAATGGTCAACTATCGACAGAACTTAACAATGGCCTTGCCGCAGCACTAGTTTCTTTCATAACAGGATGGACCTTAGTAACTATCTTGGTCTTTGGATTTAAACGCGAACGTGAAGCTTTATTTCGAATTTTTACTGCAATTAAAAGTAGCCGGCTCGTTACTTGGGAAGTAATGGGCGGTGTACTAGGTGGCTTCTTTGTTGCAGCTCAGAGCGTAGTTGTTCCACAGATTGGCGTAGCACTTTTCACAATTAGTGTTGTTGCAGGTCAAACTGTTTCTTCGCTGCTAGTTGATAAAGCTGGAATAACTCCTAGCGGGAAACAAAAAATTACTAAGCCCAGAATTCTTGGTGCTATTGCTACGTTGATTGCAGTAGGTATTGCCGTATTCCCAGACTTAACAAATTCAGAATTTCGCTTTCTGCCACTTACCTTCGCGCTAATTGTTGGCGTATTTGCTTCAATTCAGCAAGGCTTAAACGGTCGAGTGAATGTTGTTGCAGGGCGACCTCTTGCAACTGCCTGGCTCAACTTTGCTAGCGGAACTGTAGTAGTGGTAATGGCTTTATTGGTTAATTTAGCTTTTGGCGCAACCATCGGATCATTCCCAAGTAATTTCTGGGTTTATACCGGTGGAACTGCAGGTCTAATTTTTGTCGCAGTGTCTGCGTTTATTATCAAACACTTAGGTGTATTGAATTTTGTGATTCTAAATATTGCCGGTCAATTAATTGGCGCAGTGCTTATCGATTGGATTTTTCCGGCTAAAGCAGGTTCGCTAAACGGCTATTTGATCTTCGGAACATTTATGACG
>RGZI01000102.1 GCA_010031635.1 Actinomycetota bacterium | reverse complement strand
ATATTGGGCCTCTAGAAACAACGTAATCGATGCAGCTAGAGCATTTCGTGACTACACAACGATACTTACCAATTGGCGGCATGCGCCATATTTTGACCCAGGTCTTCCGCAAGAGTTTTTACCTAAATCTTGGGCCGGCCACCAAGCAACTGAAAACTTCTTTGAACTACATGACAAATTAGCCGGTCCAGCTTTAAATTTTGCATTAAATATCGCCAAGAAGTAGTGCGCCGGAAGGGTTTTACTTACTTTCGAATAGTCTCAGATGGAAGTTCACCAAAACGCTCATGATAAAGCTTTGCAAATCTGCCAAGGTGAGTAAATCCCCATCTAAAGGCGATATCTGCAATAGATGAGTCAAAGCTTCGCTCGGCCAATAACTCTTCGCGGACTCGATTGAGGCGGACATTGCGTAGGTAGTCCGTTGGGCTCATGCCTACATATTTCTTAAATCCATCCTGTAAAGAGCGAATGCTGACACCAGCAAAATGCGCCATATCTGTCACAGTCAATGGATCCTGCGGATTTGCCTCGCATGCAGCCATTGCCAGGCGCACCGATCGCGATGTTATCGGCTCGATACTTGTCCCAATAGATTCGCTGTAATTATGTTTTTGTGACAGTAAAAGCCCTGTAATTATTAAGTCCTGAAATTGATTCCGAATTCCGGCATGCATTGTCAATCCCTCATGATCAACATCTGAAACTAAGGTGTCGATTAAGTTGCGCCAACTCTTGGCATTCTGAGTTGTTAAATCCATTCCTAACTCAAATCTAACGGGAACGTGTATCTCTCGGCCAATTAGATCTTCGAGCCGCTTCTCAAGCGTTGCCCGATTTATATAGACCATCAACTGGGGGTTACCCGAGTGCCAGACCATGTCTAATTTCTCTAATGGATTTGGGATAGATGCCATGTTCACATCAGAAAGAATCATCTCTTTCCCACAGGAAATCTCAGCTCTGCCGTTCAAAGGTATCTGAACGAGATAAAAAGAATTCAATTCTCCTGGCGTGATTCTCACTTCGGCGCCGTAGTCAAGATAGTTCAAAGTTACATCACCTAGGGTGATTCGATTGTGAACAGTTTTGAGTTTTTCTTCTCGGTTGGTTGTTGTTAATGAATGTGGACAAAAAACTCGTGCGACTTCACTCCGAGCCTCATCAAGATGGGTAGTCCTAAAGAGGTTATGTTCTTTTAGGAGTTCTGCGACGGGAACCATGTGAGAATGCTCCTTTTGCTGCTAGGTGATGTCAATAGCTTTGAGAGCCTTATTTGCGTTCTGCGGATAGCCCGTGCGTGAGTAGGACAGATTTCTAAGTGATCCAGTTATAGGGTGGCTCTTCTTAATGGTTTAAAGGGAGAGATATGAGCTCAGATTTATTGGCAGGTAAGACTGCAATCGTCACTGGTGGTGGAACCTTATTTGGGGCCATAGTTGCTAAGACACTTATTGCTGATGGCGCAAAGGTTTTGATAGTCGAAATTAATCAAGAGAGTGGTGCCAAAGCCGCTGCTGACTGTGGGCCTAATGCTATTTTCTTTCATGGGGATATTACAGATGACTTAGCGATTTCAAAACTGATCAAAGTTGCAATAGACACATGGGGACGAATCGATATTCTGGTAAATCTTGCCTGCTCCTATGATGACGCTGGTGCCGATAGCAGCCGGGCGCAGTGGGCAAATACCTTAAATGTAAATGTTTCAAGTTCGGCGATGATGGGTGCTGCTGTTCGACCACATATGAAGAAGCAGGGTGGTGGATCAATTATTAATTTAACAAGTATCTCTTCTAGTGTTGCCCAAACTGGCCGCTGGATTTATCCAGTAAGTAAAGCTGCTTTAGTTCAATTAACACGTAATATGGCTATGGACTATGCCGGCGATAAAATTCGTGTGAACTCGGTTTCCCCTGGTTGGACTTGGTCTGCAATTATGGACATGTTGTCCAAGGGTGACCGCCAGAAGACGGATCGTGTGGCGGCACCATTTCATCTAACTGGACGTGTTGGTGATCCTGAGGAAGTAGCAAATGTAATCTCTTTTCTAGCCAGCGAAAAAGCCTCCGTTGTAACTGGTGCCGACTGGGCCGCCGATGGTGGTTATTCTGCAATGGGGCCAGAACAAGCAGCTCCAGCAATACCATTATTAGAGGCTTAACCATCTAAAAAAAATAGCCCTGGCCGATTGACCAGGGCTATTTTTATTACAACTTACTTACCTGATTTAGCCAATTGTGTACGAAGTTTTGACCCAACTTTGGCATAACTCTTTGGGTTGATCGGGAGAAGCCACTGGTTAAATCTAACCGGTGCAGGAATCTGCAGATTGAGATCGAGTAGCAGCTCATCAATATTGTGTACTGAAAACGGAATAATATTCGTTCCGCGTGCGTGCTTATTTTCGGTGCGCTTCTCCATCCAAGCTAATCGCTTATCAATATGTGCCAACATTTCGGACTTTGACGGCAAATTAACTGCTTTTGCAATGTAGGCGGCAATCCAAACTGCTCCCATTTCAGCATTTAACTGTGAGAAAAACGAGGAGTTGTAACCATTGAAAGCTAAGTTTTTCACATCTAATGGAATCAGTTGGCGATAAAGGCGAAAGTTTCCACGCTCATCGGTAATTGCCTTCATAACAGAAGCATCTAAAAATGGGACACGCTGATTGAAGCCTGTTCCGCAGATGACATAGTCGGCATCTAGCACCTGTCCATTGGAAAGAGTGACTTTACCGGCTGACATGTTTGTAATCTCTGCATCGCGAATAACTGAGAGCTTTCCATCTTTTATGTTCTTAAAAAAACCATCTGTTGCTAGTGAGACCGTGCTTCGAACTATTGTGTCTAGGCCAGTCTTTGGGTGCAGCCCTAATTTCTCAAGCTTGAACTGCTTCTCTATAACGCCTTGAACGCTTCCAAGCATTCCAGCACTTACTTTCTTGCCTTTGCCATGCAAAAATGCCTCAGCACCCTTGAGCTCAATATATGGAAAGAGAGCTTCTCCCATGCGAGTAAGTAGAAGCATTTTATAGTTAAGGACATTATTGAGTCGCTTTGGAACCTTCCAAATTAATTGCCGAGCAACAACCGTAGTCTTCTTTGCAATTCCGACAGTGGCATTTGCTGCATCGCATGAAGACTTTCCATAGCCAATAAAGACACAGTTCTTGCCTCTGACATCTTCTACATTATGGAAATCAACGGTATGCATGATTTTGCCGCCAGCGGCCGTGAATGCATCAGCGCCTTTCCACTCAGGAATGAATGGATCGTTGAAGATTCCATTAGCAACGATAAAGAATTCAAAGCTATGTGAAGTGCTCTTTCCGCCAGAAATAGTTTCTACCGCCCAAGAGCCATCACTATTTTGTTTAGCGCTTTTAACTTCGGTGGCGAAAGAGATTTTTTTAAAGATGTTAAATTTCTTGGCATAACCTTCCATGTATTTCTGTACTTGCTCACCACTTGGCCATTCAGGTGTTCCCTTTGGATAGGGGTAGTCACTTAGGGCATAAGTGCTGCGTACATTTTGAGTACCCAGGCCTGGATATCGACGAGATGTTGCCCATACACCGCCGACTTCGGTATCTTTTTCAAAAACTTGAACATCATGTCCAAACTCCGTCAACACCTTTGCCGACGAGAGGCCAGCAAAGCCGGCTCCAACAATTCCAATTTTCATTTGATAAAACCCCGTTTCTCCCCAGCGAACTGGATTCATTAGATGTGAGGTTAGAAAAGGCTGCGCGATTTCTTAGCCACCTTACGCAGGAGGTAGCCATTGGACGCTTCTAATTCTCCCTGCCTGACTTAGCCCATCACCGTCCCGGTATTATCAGAGTTAAATAAACGCTTGCGCGAAAAAGCTCCCATACTGATCTCATTTCCCGTATGTCCACAG
>RGZI01000101.1 GCA_010031635.1 Actinomycetota bacterium | reverse complement strand
GCATTTTGTAAACGCTCTTTGCTCGCACCTATCTGTGCTTCCACGGCACTAATTTGGGCTCGTTGACTAAAATATCTTTGCATTGGCGGTGCAATAGTTAATGCGATTATGAAAAAGACGACTGAGAGCGCTACGAATCTGCTGGTGACACCCTTAATTTTCTGAGCCATCGAAATTCACCACCTAATTAAAACTATTTACTAAATCTCGGAAATGCGCCCACTCCAGCAAATTTCGCATCAGCACCTAACAACTCTTCGATGCGCAACAACTGGTTGTACTTGGCAACTCGTTCAGATCTTGCAGGTGCCCCTGTCTTTATCTGTCCACAATTTGTAGCAACTGCTAAATCAGCAATTGTCGTGTCTTCGGTTTCACCTGATCGGTGGCTCATCATGCATCGATAATTTGCAGCATGTGCCATATCAACAGCAGCCAGAGTCTCTGATAGTGAACCTATTTGATTTACCTTAACTAGTAACGCATTTGCAGCACCTTTTGTAATTCCATCTTTTAATCGAATCGGATTTGTTACAAAAAGATCATCCCCAACTAATTGAACTTTAGTCCCGACCTCTTTAGTAATCGCTACCCAGCCATCCCAATCATTTTCATCGAGTGGATCTTCAATCGAAACAAGTGGATAATTTGCAACCAAGTCGGCGTAATATTTGATCATCTCGGCGGATGATCGTGAACTACTTTCAAATCTATATCCCTGCTTCTCTTTTTCATAAAACTCAGTCGCGGCCACATCAAGTGCTAATCCGATTTGATCACCCGCTTTAAATCCAGCTTTTTCAATAGCAGTTAAAATTAAATCCAGAGCGGCTCTATTGCTTGTTAAATTTGGCGCAAAGCCACCTTCATCGCCAATACTGGTAGCAAGACCATTTTTCTTTAATACCGCTTTTAGTGAATGATAAATCTCAGTTCCCCACCGAAGTGCTTCCTTAAAGGAGGTTGCGCCAAACGGTGCAATCATAAACTCCTGGATATCAACATTTGTATCGGCATGTGCGCCACCATTGAGAATATTCATCATTGGTACAGGTAGTAGATTTGCTTTAGCTCCACCTACATATTTAAAAAGTGGAGTGTTTGTAGAGCTGGCTGCTGCTTTTGCAACAGCAAGTGAGACTCCCAAAATAGCATTCGCTCCTAATTTAGATTTATTTTCAGTACCATCTAAATCAATCATCAATTTATCAATTGCTTTTTGATCCGCAGCATCTAGGCCAATTAATTTTGGGGTAATCTCATTATTAATTCCGGCAATTGCTTTTAATACGCCTTTGCCGCCATATCTATCTCCGCCATCACGCAATTCAACTGCTTCATGAGCGCCAGTTGATGCTCCACTTGGAACAGCGGCAATGCCTATGCTTCCATCGCTTAATGTGACTTCTACTTCAACAGTTGGATTACCGCGCGAATCAAGAATCTCACGAGATTTAATGGCTTTGATTGTTGCGGAAGTACTCACTTACTGCTCCTTTTAATAAGACTCATATTTCAGGTATCTCAGGTCAGACCTTAATTCTATTCGCTTCTTGATAGCGATTCTTTATAAGCGCGTGCCTTACTTCGCATGGCTTGCTCTGGATCAACCCCATGCTCGGTGGCAAGTGCAACTACAGCGAAAAGTAAATCCCCGATGGTGGCCTGATCCACAATTTGCGGATTTTTGATCTCGACTACTGGCTCTGCACGTTCTCCATGTTTCTTAGCTCTATGAATCAATTTGGCGGCCAATGCTAAGGCTGGTTGACCAAGTGGCACACCATCACCTGCAGATTTTCGATCTTTCTCTACACTTTTAATTTTCTCCCAATTAACTTCAACCTCACTTGGAGTTAATTGCTTTTCTTCTGAAAAAACATGAGGGTGGCGGCTAATTAACTTGTTGCTAATCCCTTTTGCTACATCTTCGATATCAAACGTATCTCCACTTTCTTCACTGGCAATTCGTGCATGAAAAACAACTTGTAGCAAAATATCACCGAGTTCTTCGAGCATATCTGCACGATCAGATCGCTCCACCGCGTCAATAAACTCATAACTTTCTTCAATTAAATAGGTAAGTAATGATTCATGTGTTTGTTGCGCATCCCAAGGACATCCCCCTGGAGACCGCAAACGATCCATAACTTCAACTAAATGTTGAAGTTGGGATTTATCAACCATTAGTTAACGCTGCTACTTAGTTGGAACAGCTACTGCACCATTTGTAGCATCAACTGGATTTATATCCGAAGTAGCCGCAACCCATATTCCATAACGTGGGTTAAGGTTCACTTTTTCTCGAGCTCCAATTTCGCTTACATATTTTTGCAATGCGATACTAAATTCTTGATCAGTTGCAGTTGGTGCAACTAACTTTGACCGCAAGCTTCCTTGAATAATAATATCTTCGATATAGCGATCTAAATCACTGGCAGCGATGGAAGCATTTGCAAGAGCTGCAGGCATGGCGGTTTCTCCACCGACTTGAGCAACAATCTTTTCCCGATTTGCCGCGACTTCAGCAGGGTTAAGAGTTATGCCTTTTTCACTTGCTCCACGGTGGAGCAAAAAAGAAATTATTTTTAAGCGCAGCTGCGCACGTACTAAATCAGAACCTGTTAACGCATTTTCAGGGGTGGTATTTGTCGCAATTCGCTCTGCAGTTATTGCATTTATAGTGGATTGCAAATTTGAAATAGAGATTGAGCCATGTTTCATACTTACGGCTGAACTTGAATTAGCGCACCCGGCAAGAATGGCACCAACAATGAGTAAGCCACCGATTTGCAACGCCTTGATTTTGCGCAATTTCATATTTTTCTCCAAGCTCATTCCAGACTCCCTATTTTATCGGCGCTGCATTTTCGAGTGCCTCATTTACCCAACTCAGGAGTTCAGTATTCCCTATGGCCATAGGTGTGAGCGAATTGGCGAGATTTCGAGATCCCGGTGTAGGCAAAAGTAGGGTTTCAGCAGTTGCCTTATATATATGTCCTGGGTAGATCCGATCCATTCGAACTGAGAGCGAATCACTCAAAATAATTGGAGCCAATCTCAGGAATTTTCCATGCATTACAACTTCTCGCAATGCACGAGCTTTGGCGGTTGCCCGTAATTTCGCAACATTCATTAAATTTAAAACCACATCAGGAAGGGCGCCAAACCGATCTAGCAATTCTGTTGAAATCTCATCTACTTCCACATCATTTTTAGAGTCAGCCAATCTTCGGTAAATGTCTAATCTAACTCGTTCACTTTCCACATAATCATGCGGCAAGTGGGCATCTACTGGTAATTCAATTTTGCAATCAAGGTTTTCTGGCTTCTTTCCGCGGAACTCTGAAACAGCTTCGCCAATCATGCGCATATATAAATCAAAACCAACATCTGCGATGTGTCCAGATTGCTCTCCACCTAAGAGATTTCCGGCACCGCGGATCTCTAAATCTTTTAATGCAACTTGCATTCCTGATCCAAGTTCAGTGTTGGCGGCAATAGTTGCAAGCCGATCAAATGCAGTTTCAGTTAATGGCTTTTCGGTTGGATACAAGAAGTAGGCATAACCACGTTCACGACCGCGGCCAACTCTTCCACGTAGTTGATGAAGTTGTGATAATCCCATCAGATCTGCGCGTTCAACAATGAGCGTATTCGCATTTGGAATGTCAATTCCGTTTTCTACAATTGTTGTACAAACAAGCATGTCAAATTCTTTTTCCCAAAAAGAGACAATCACTTTTTCAAGGGCATCTTCCGACATTTGACCGTGAGCGATCCTGATTCTTGCTTCTGGTACCAACCCATGCAATCTAATTACTGCTCTATCTATACTCTCGACTCTATTATGAATATAAAAAATCTGACCATCTCTTAATAATTCTCTTCTGATGGCTGCAGTAATCTGTTTTTCCTCGTACTCACCAACGTAGGT
>RGZI01000011.1 GCA_010031635.1 Actinomycetota bacterium | reverse complement strand
ATAAAGCAGTGGCGGTATTTGTTGATGTCACCGATGAAGCACAAGTTGCTGCATGCGTTGACGCCGCTGTGTTAGCTTTTGGCGGAGTCGATATTGTTGTTAACAACGCCGGACTTTCAATTAGTAAATCTCTTGTTGAAACTTCAGTTAATGATTGGGACCTTCAGCATGACGTCATGGCACGAGGCTCTTTCTTAGTTTCGCGGGAAAGTGCAAAAGTAATGATTGCGCAGAAAACTCAAACAATTGGTGGAGATATTATTTATATCTCTTCGAAGAACTCAGTATTTGCTGGACCAAACAATGTGGCTTACGGTTCCACAAAAGCAGACCAGGCACACCAAGTCCGTTTGCTTGCTGCTGAGTTAGGCGCGTATGGCATTCGAGTAAATGGAATTAACCCAGATGGAGTTGTCCAAGGTTCCGGAATTTTCGCTAGTGGATGGGGTGCTCAACGTGCAGCTGTCTACGGAGTTGAAGAAGCAAAACTTGGTGAGTATTACGCCCAGCGTACGATCTTGAAGAAAGAGGTACTTCCAGAGCACATTGGTGCAGCAGCTTTCGCACTACTTTCGGGAGATTTGCCTTTGACTACAGGATTACACATCCCAGTAGATGGGGGAGTAGCCGCAGCATTTTTGCGGTGATTCTAAATGCCAGCATTTGCAGCAGTTGATTTAGGTGCAACTAGTGGTCGAGTAACCCGTGGTGAAATAGTTGACGGACGTTTTGTGTTGAATGAAGTTCACCGTTTTTCACATGAACCACTCGATGCCGGTGCTGGTGGGTTGCTTTGGCAATGGGATGAAATAGTCAATCAAGTAAAAATTGGTTTGAAAAAAGCAATGGATTTAGGTCCGCTAGATAGTGCCGGAATAGATTCATGGGCTGTTGATTATGGATTCTTAACATCTGATGATCAATTAATTGGCTCCGTGCATTGCTACCGTGACAGTCGCACTGATGGAGTTTTGGAATCTGTGACCGCTCAAGTAGGGCGAGAGCGAATTTATTCAACAACCGGAATTCAATTCCTCTTTTTTAATACCATTTACCAATTAGTAAGTGCGATAGGTACTCCTGAATACGTATCAGCGGCAAAATTTTTACTGCTTCCAGATTTACTAAACAATTATTTAGTGGGATCCGCTACTTCAGAGATCACAAATGCTTCAACCACTCAATTACTTGATGCAACTAGCAGACAATGGGATTTTGATTTGATTGAAGAGTTAAATTTACGAACCGATATCTTTCCTGAACTACATGAAGCAGGTGAACTGCTAGGAAAGGTCTCTGGTAATGGAGCAATTGATGGGTTGCCAATAGTGGCTGTTGCATCCCACGACACCGCCTCTGCTGTCGCTGGAATCCCACTTCGCCTTGATGGAAAAAGTGCTTACATTTCAAGTGGCACCTGGTCATTAATTGGAGTTGAAGTTGATTCTCCGATTACTACTGAACTTGCGTTGGCTGAAAATGTCACAAACGAATTGGGTTTTGGTGGCACGGTTCGACTTTTGAAAAATGTAACTGGATTTTGGTTGTTAGAGGAGTGCCGCAGAAATTGGCGCTTAAATGGAAATGAATATTCACCAGAGCTGCTAATTGAGTTATCAAATCAGATTGAAATTGGAAAGTTTTTAATCGACCCAGATGATCCAAGGTTCGCCGCCCCCGGGGAAATGCCAGAACGCATTGCAAGTTATTGCAAAGAGAAAAAGCTGACGGTTCCGGAGAGTCCTGGGGAGTTCGCACGTTGCATTTATGATTCCCTCGCTCTGGCTTATGCAAAGACCATTCGTAAAATATCTTTGGTTTCAGGAAAAGAGATTGAGACTATCCATGTTGTTGGTGGAGGTTCTGCCAATGACCTCTTAAACCAATTGACTGCCGATGCGACCGGATGCGAAGTTTTAGCTGGTCCCGTCGAAGCAACAGTGATGGGAAATTTAGCCGTCCAAGCGATAGCAGTTGGAGCAGTTTCAGATTTAGTTCAAGCACGTGAACTAATCGGACGCTCAACAAGCCTAAAGCGGTTTGAGCCAGTTGCTGGAATTGATTGGGAAAGTATGCAAAATCGTTTAAAGTTAAATAATTGAGTAAGTTAGGATTACTTTAATATTCGTTGGCGGACAAAAGGAACAATGAGTCAGGAGCGCAGATGTCAGAGAGCATGGCTGG
Organism: Actinomycetota bacterium; assembly: GCA_010031635.1. GTDB lineage: Bacteria > Actinomycetota > Actinomycetes > Nanopelagicales > Nanopelagicaceae > UBA3012. The sequence goes on along the minus strand of RGZI01000011.1, from coordinate 29,407 downwards.
TCAGATTGCTGTAGTTGCCGGAGGCGGAAGTGGAATTGGCGCAGCAAGCGCACGTGCAATTGCGGCAAAGGGTGCACATGTCGTGATCTGTGATCTTCGAATCGATAATGCCGAAAAAATTGTTGCTGAAATTAAGGCAGCAGGCGGTGCTGCATCAGCCCGTTTGCTTGATGCTACAAAGGAAGCACAAGTTCATGAGGTCATCAATTCTATCCATGCTGACCACGGTGCGATCCATGCTTTTGTAAATGCTGTCGGTATCACTGGTCCAACGGGAATTGCAGCACATCTCCTGAAGACTGAAGATTTTGTAAATGTTTTTAATGTAAATCTTTACAGCGCTATTTATATGAATGCTGCTGTTCTTCCACATATGATCAAAGCTGAGTACGGCCGGATCATGCATGTGGCATCTATCTCTGGCAAAGAAGGCAATCCAAATATGGCTCCCTACAGCACTTCAAAGGCAGCGATGATTGGTTTTGTAAAAGCCACCGCAAAAGAAGTTGCTACAAAAGGTGTCACTATTAATTCGATTGCACCTGCAGTTGTTCGCTCTCCGATTAATGAAAATACTCCAGAAGAAGTAATGAAGTACATGATTTCCCGAATCCCTATGGGACGTATCGGTGAAGCGAGTGAAGCCGCTGAGATGATTGCATTCGTAGTTTCGCCAGCTTGCTCATTCACAACTGGATTTGTCTTTGACTTATCAGGCGGCCGCGCTACTTACTAAATTCGAGTACCTCAATATTTATTGGTACTTTATATATGGACAAGGCGATCTCTTCTAAGATCGCTAATTTGCTTTGATCCCGCACAAATCCAAAATCATGCGAGGTTGAAAATTTATCGGCATCGCGAAAATCAAGTTTGAGCACGCCTCCATCAAAAGCGGCCAGCCGGGCATCAAAAAAGATCAGCCAGAGCGTGCGATTTTGGTATTCCAACTGGTCTAAGACCTTGTTCCATTGATCTCGAATCTGCACAATATTTAGTGACATTAAAACCAACAAACTCTTTCTATTTATCTGAAAACTACAGGGTAAGCACCCATCCTACTCATCCCTAAAGTGAACTCCACTCTAAGGCCTTGTTGAACTCCCGTCTGGAGTTCTTGTAGTAGTCCATAACGGTACATCGTGAATGTCCATACCGAGAGAATCTTCGGGGCAGGGAAATTTCAATGCCATTTTTTCATTTATGCCAATTCCAAGCCCTGGTTGGTCGTTTGCATACATATACCCACTGCGCACCTGAGGGAGTCCTGGGAACATTTCTGACATCACATCTTCCATATATTTCCACGAATTCCATTCCATAGCTCCAAAGGAGTAGGCATTTAGATTTACATGGAGAGTTGCAGCCACGGCTACTGGCGAACTACAGCCAGCATAACTTCCAAGACGGACACCATTTGACTCAGCCTTTGCCGCAATTTTCTTTCCAGGAGTAATTCCGCCAACTTTAGTTATGTTTAATCTGATGAAATCAATCAATCTGTCGTTTATTAGTGGTTCCCATTCGCGAGGGTGAGTAAATATCTCGCCAACCGCTTGCGGCGTCAAAGTGTGTTGCCTCATCAACGTGTACCAGTCGAGTAACTCTGGTGGGAAAGCATCTTCTAACCAAAATAAGTTATGAGGTTCTAAATTTCGTGCTAATTTTATAACATCTATCGGGCTTAACCTACTGTGAACATCATGTATTAACTCTGTATCTGTTCCAAAATTTTCTCTAATATAATCAAATAGCTTTATTACACTTTTTGCGTAAGCCGGTGGGTCAAAATAGTTACCAGGTAGTACATTATCTGGAGATGTAATTTCATGAACCTTTCCACCATATCCTCCCAGTTGACACCTAATAAATTTATATCCTTGTTCACGAAATTTACTGAAGTTATCTCCAACCTCTTGTAGATCCTTACCATCGGCATGACTATAAACTGCAGCAGCTGGCCGGGATTTACCTCCCAAAAGTTGATAAACCGGCATGTTAGCCATTTTCCCTTTTATGTCCCAAAGGGCAATATCAATTCCGGCTATAGCACTATTAAAAACTGGGCTATTCCGCCAATAAGATTGGACCATAGAGGTTTGCCAAATATCTTCAATTTCAGATACATCCCGACCAATAAGCAGAGGTTTCAAATAACGCTCAATAGTTGTAATCACTGTGTGATATCGCATTCGGAAACTTGCACAGCCTATTCCCGTAATTCCAGGTTCTGAAGTCTCTACTAAAACTATCAACCAACTGGCGCCCATTGGAGCAGTAGCAATCGTTCTAATATTTCTTATAGTTATTGGCTTCATAAGTTTTTATGGTAACGATTAAAGCTATTTAGTCAATAGCTCACACCAGATTTTAAATTTGAGCAACTAGAGGAAATACCAACAATTCCAATCGAAGCCTGGCCTAATTAAATATAAGAAAATTAATTAATTAAATATAAGAAATTTAATTAATTCCTAACGTTCGGCCATGATTCGGCCCTGATCTGGCCCTTACCCGGCCCTGATCTGGCCCTTACCCGGCCCTTACCCGGCCCTGATGAGACCCTAACCCGGCCCTGATGAGACCCGAGATCCTGGTTTGAACACTGTTTAATTATTTATTTGACTTGCCATCATGCGGAAAATCGTTGACAAACGGAAGATTTACTGTGAACCTATTGTAAATGAACTCCATGCTTTACTAAAACCCAAGAGAAAGGGTCCCTCTTGAACATCAAGACTAAATCCGCAGTTCTGGCAGTTGTGCTTTCCTTAGCAGTTGGCGGCGCCGGCACGATTACCGCTGACGCTGCTACAAAAAAACCTGCCGCAAAACCTGCCGCAAAACCTGCTGCAAAACCTGCCGCAAAACCTGCCGCCAGTGCAGCTGAAGTATCCGATCTTCAAAAAGAGATAAATGCTTTAAATGCATCTGGTGGAAAATTCACCTATTGGATTGGAATGATTTTCTCAGATCTCGCTAATGCTGCCTATCAAGATCAAATTAAATCTTGGGGGAAGCTCAGAGGAATTAAAGTTGATCCTCTTTTAGTTAACCAGAATGTACAGACTGCTCAAGTTACTGCTGCTGTAGTGGCAAATACACTTCCTGAAGCATTTGATGCGGCCCAAGGACTCGTTGTCCAACTTGGCGCAAAACAGCTAGTGAACCTTAAGGATATTGTTGACTCACAATTGAAAAAATATGGGGGACCAAATAAAGCCACAGAGTCAATGCTTGACGCTGAGTGGCCAGGATTGAACTTGGGCGTTCCGTATGCAGTTGGTGGAAATATAATTTATCGCCGCTTGGATCTTCTAAAGGCTGCCGGACAAAAAACTACCGCGCCAAAAACTTGGGACGAGTTGATGGATACTGCAGTTAAAACCCAAGAAAAAGGCGGTGCAGGATTCAATATTGGATTAGTCGGCGACTCAAATGATATTTTCCGTGCGCAATTTGTCGGATATGGTGGTCGTTTCGCGGATGCCGCTGGGAAGAAATGTACGCTTGACACCCAAGGTACTCGTGACTTCCTGACTTTCGTCAAAAAATGGTACGACAAAGGTGCGTACAACTCTGGAGCAAATAACAATGATGGTGCCTGGGATAACAATTTATACTTAGGCGGAAGGACCGTATTCATTGCTAACCCCGGATCGGTTTACGCAACCATGGTAAACGGATCAGCTTCTTGGCCAGTGAGTGCAGAGCTCACTAAAATGTCTAAAAACACTGGCTTTTCTGGACTGCCAGCTGGACCAAAAGCGAGAGTTGCGCCATCAGGTGGTCAATTAAGAGTTATCCCTAAGACCAGCAAGTATCCATTGCTAGCTAAAGACCTTATACAATTCTTGGCTGAGAAAAGAAACGCTCAAGAGTATTTGGAGACTGCCGTCTATGGTCCAGTCTGGAAAGCGTACAATGATTTCGACTTTTGGGATGAGAATAAGGATCCAGTGCACGGTGGTCTTTTTGACATAGCAACTGCGGGAACTTCAGCAACCTATCCTGATGTAGACAATAAGGGATACGCAGAGTTTAACGGTGCCTTTAACTTACCTAAGATGGTTCAGAGATATCTGTTTGATGGCGATTCTCAAGATAAAACCATCGCAGAAGCTCAAAAAACTTGTCAAATTGCATATGACAAGTTCAATTAAGAAAGAACGGGTCTACTAAGGACTTAACAAACTCCAAGTAATACTGGGATATGTTCAGTATTACTTGGAGTTAAGTTCGGAATAACTTAGAATTAAATCGCAAAAATATCTTAGACAAGGAAAGCCACTTGACTAAAAATGAAAAAGCTGAAAAATCAAGATTGAAAGCCTTTTTAAAAGTTTTTGGTCCGAGCGATATTTTTGGCTACTTGATGATTTTACCTACGATACTTGTATTATTATTCTTTTTTTTATACCCACTAATATTTGAGATTTATACTAGTTTTACAAATAAAACGTTAAGCAATGATCCCAAGTTTGTCGGCTTTCAAAATTATATTTTATTGCTACAAAATCCAGAATTCATTACGGCTGTAAAAAACAGTATTGTCTATGTGTCTGTAGTCCAAATCGGCAAATTTACACTGGGACTTGGAGTAGCAATACTTTTAAATCAAAAATTAAGGGCAAGGGGATTGTGGCGTGGCTTAGTTTTAGTACCTTACGCCATTCCTGGTTTTGTTGCTTTCCTAATATGGCGTTTGCTCTATCACACAGAAGTTGGTGCGCTTAACATAATTCTTCAAGGAATTGGTTTAATCGACTCACCAATATCTTTTCTTGGGGAGCGCGATTGGGCAATGCCTGCCGTTATTGTTTCGACCATTTGGAGAGGCTTTCCATTCTGGGCGATTATGTTTCTAGCCGCTCTTCAAGCTGTGCCAGCAGAACTATATGAAGCTGCCGCCGTTGATGGAGCTAATGCTTGGCATCGTTTTAGAAATATTTCTCTTCCTGGAATTAGGCCCGTAATTTTAATAGTTTTTATGCTGTCTACAATCAATACTATTAATTCATTTGAAGCAATCTGGCTTCAGACGGGCGGTGGTCCATCAGATGCAACAGTCATTCTTCCAATTTTCGCATATAGATCCCTTGGTAATTTCCAATTAGGTGAAGCATCTGCAGCGGCCTTAAGTCTTGTACCAATTTCTATAGTGTTCAGCATACTTATACTTCGAAAGTTACGTAAGGATTAAATTGATAACTCAAACAAAAAAAGTTTTTACTATTTATAAATACTCAGTCTTATTTTTACTTGGTATTTTTATACTTTTTCCCATTTATTACATGATGAATTTATCGTTTAGGTCCCAATCTTCGCTGTATTCAAGAGTTACGTTATTGCCTGTTGATCTAAATCTAAATAATTATCGACTTGCATTTGAAAATGAATTCTTTATTAAAAGTTTAATTAACACTCTTATAGTTTGTTTTAGCTCTACTTTAATTGCACTTCTGTTTAGCCTAATGGCGGCATACTCGCTTACGATTCTAAAATACAAGGGTCGGGATACTTTAGGTCGAATTATAGTAATTGCATTTCTCACGCCTGGTGCAATTTTATTTATTCCTATGGCTGTTATTGCAGCAAATATTCATCTTTCAAACACTTTAAGAGGATTAATTTTAGTTTATCTTAGCTTCTTAGTTCCACTAGGGACCTACCTGTTAATTGGATTCTTTAAGAGTATTCCATTAGAGCTGGAAGAAGCGGCTCGAATCGATGGAGCTAATAGATTGCAGGCATTATTTTTTATCATACTTCCACTTGTTGCTCCAGGATTAATTTCGGTTGCAATTATTACTTTTACTGGAGCTTATAATGAATTATTATATTCCCTTGTGATCAATACTAATCCTGACGTCAGAACTTTACCTGTAACTATAGTTTGGCTAACAAATTCCGAAGAGTCACCTTGGGGATTGATGATGGCATGTTCTGCGATGGCAGCTCTTCCGGTGATGCTGCTTTACTTTGCTGGACAAAGATTTGTTGTTGAAGGTTTACAGACAGGTTCAGTAAAAGGTTAAGTCAAAATCCAAATAAATACTCACAAGAAAGCAGGTATGCAGATGCGTCCAGGATTTGGTCAGTTTCAAGTAGCCAGTGAGGAGTATTTACAATTCGCTCAACAATTTGGTGCGACAGATATTCTTTTTAATACGCCACTTATCCCAGGTGATGGTGGACGTTGGCAATTACATGATTTAGTTAAGTTGCGTCTGCGTGTAGAGCAGTTTGGCATGAAGTTAAGTGCACTTGAGAATGTGCCAACTAACTTCTACGACCACATCATGCTTAATGGTCCAAAGCGTGATCAACAGATCGAAAACATGATCGCAACCGTTCGCAACATTGCCCGTGCTGGTATCCCAATCTTTGGTTACAACTGGATGCCATCACATGTATGGCGTACACCGCCAGTTGCAATTCGTGGCGGCGCACTTGCTACAGCTTTTGATGACAATATTGCCAAGAAGTATCCGTTGACTCATGATCGCGAGTACAACGAAGAGGAGATGTGGGCAAATCTTGAGTACTGGATCAAAATCATTACTCCGATTGCTGAAGAAGAAGGAATCCGATTGGGAATTCACCCATGCGACCCACCAGTTGAAACACTTGGTGGCGTTCCACAACTACTTCGCTCATTTGCAGCTTACAAGCGCTTAGTTGAAATCTATCCAAGTGATAGCAACGCAATTGAGTTCTGCCAAGGAACCTTCTCGGAGATGAAAGATGATATCTACGAGATGATTGAATACTTTGTCTCCCGTAAGAAGATTCTTTACGTTCACTTTCGCAACGTTTCTGGCAAAGTGCCTGTCTTCTACGAGGAGTTTGTAAATACCGGATACGTTGATATGTACAAGGCGATGAAGATTTACCATAAGCACCACTTTGATGGTTTCTTTATTGATGATCACGTTCCACATACTCATGGAGATACTCCATGGGGACACCGTGGTCGTGCCTTCGCAAACGGATATATCCAAGCGATGATCGAAGCAGTTCAGAAGCAGGGTTAGTCAACTTTATAAAGCGAAAGGCTGTGGCGAAGATGCGTTCAGGTCAAGGAATTTGGATCATGAACGAATGGATTGCGGGAGACAAGTTTGAATTTGCTCAGCAATTTGGGATCACTGACGTAGCGATTCAATCCTACGATACATCAGGGATCCCAAGCAGTGACGGTAAATGGGAGTTACATGATTTAGTTAAGTTGAGATTACAAGTTGAAAACTTTGGGATGAAACTTACCGCCCTTGAAAATGTGCCAAGTAATTTCTATGACCACATCATGCTTAATGGTCCCAAGCGCGATCAACAGATCGAAAATATGATTTACACGATTCGCAATATTGCCCGAGCAGGTATTCCAATCTTTGGATACAACTGGGAGCCTTCACTTGTTTGGCGTACTAAGCCAGAGTTAATTCGTGGAGGAGCTGTTGCTACAGCATTTGATGAGAATATCGCCAAGGATTATCCACTTTCACATGATCGTGAATATAGCGAAGAAGAGATGTGGGCAAATCTTGAGTATTGGATCAAAATTATTACTCCAATTGCTGAAGAAGAAGGAATTCGATTAGGAATTCATCCAAGTGATCCACCAGTTCCAAAATTAGGTGGCATCCCAAGGTTGTTCCGCTCATTTGCAGCATATAAGCGGTTAATTGAAATCTATCCAAGTGATAGCAATGCAATTGAATTTTGCCAGGGAAGTTTTTCAGAGATGAAAGATGATATCTACGAGATGATCGAATATTTCGTCTCGCGTAAGAAGATTCTTTACGTTCACTTCCGAAATGTTTCCGGGCCAGTTCCGGTTTTCAAAGAGGAGTTCATCAACACTGGACATGTAGATATGTACAAAGCGATGAAGATCTACCACAAGCACAAATTTGATGGCTTCTTTATGGATGACCATGTTCCACATACTCATGGGGATACCGAATGGGGTCACCGTGGCCGGGCATTTGCAAATGGTTACATTCAGGCATTGATTGAAGCAGTCCAAAAAGAATAAGAATTAAAAAACCCCGAGGGGTCGACTCGGGGTTTTAACTCGCATCAATAAATTTAATTTATGCAGTAAAGACGCTCTCAACTACCGCTGAATCTCCAGAAGCATTTTGATTTTTAGTTGGCTTGCTAACTTTACTTTGGATATTTGGAGCTGGCTGTTGATTGTTCTGATTATCGGGCTTGCTGGGTTCAATTTGTTGATTAGGTGAAGTTTTAGGATTTTTACTTCCTTTTAGATTTTGCATCGGCTTACGTGGCTCAATAGGAGGTGGTGCAAATACTGGGCGCTCAGGTTTAATCGGCGAATTGCCAAGGCTATCTATTGCATTTTTCCGGGCTGTTGTTGCCGCCATTACCGCTGCATTCATTGCCGTTCGCAAAGTATTTCTTGCCTCAGGTGTCGTCGTACCACTTTGAGCGTTTCGTTGATCGGCTCGTACCTTGTCAATTGCACTTTTAAAGGTGTCATTAATAGTTGTAAGAGCGACTTTATGTGTTTCTTCAAATGCAAGTACATCTAATTCATATTTGCCAACAGCTACCTTGTAAGTTGCTTCTGCACTACGACGATCTTGCATATATTTATCTAAAGCAATTTTGTAAAGATCAAAGGAAATTTTGTAAGCAGCAAGTTGTTCTTCATAAGTGCCAGTTGCGGTAGGGGAAGGATTTGGGGAAGGGGTTTCAGCTGCATGTGCTGGTATGGCACTTAAGAGGCTGCCAGAAAGCAGCAAGGTTGTTAATGCTCCGAAAGCGCCTCGCTTATTCCTGGCCATTTATTTGCTACCCCTTAAATTGCGGTAAATCTCACTTTGATTACGGAACCGAAGTTATGAGTTAATCATCCCCTTCAATTTTGTGAGGGTTCTGTGAAAACGATTCGCGCTTTATGGGATTAGGGGGAATCCCCTATCTGGGGGGTGCAATTGGATTGGTGCTACTAGTAGCCTCACCTGATAGATAGCCCAATCGAGGGGGTCCAGATGTCAGGCACAACAGGGTTAGCCAAGCCAGGAATGTCAGATCCGCCAGTTATTTTGGTTGTAGATGACGAGGCAGGGGTTCGTGACTTGCTCGGTGATGCCTTGCGGCTGGGTGGGTATGAAACTTTTGAGGCAAGTGATGGGATGGCTGCCCTCACCGCTTTGCGAAAGCGCCCGGCCAACCTCTTACTTATCGATATAAATATGCCGCTAATGGATGGCTTTGAACTGCTTGAGCGGCTGCGTTCCACGGGGGATCAGACCCCGGCACTGATGCTTAGTGCACGTGGAGATAAGACCGATATCGCCCGCGGATTGCGATTGGGCGCAGATGATTATGTAACTAAACCTTTTAGCCTTGAAGAATTACTTTTACGGGTGGCTGCAATTTTGCGCCGATCTACGCCTAAGAGCTCTTCGTTGCCAATTTTGCGCTGCGGCCCAATCCAATTAAATGATGAGTTGCACTTAGTAACTTTGGATGACGTGGTAATCGAACTTTCCCCAACCGAATATAGATTGTTGCAATACATGATGGAGCATAAAGGAAAAGTTTTAAGTAAAATCACCTTGTTGAGTGCAGTCTGGGAGATTGATTTTGATTCCGAAAGTACGGTTGTTGATACCTACATATCTTATTTACGGAAAAAATTAAACCTTGAGGATCTTGAATTCATCCGCACTGTGCGAGGGGTTGGATTCCAATTAGTCGAGCCTAAATGATCAAAGGTAAAAATTAGTGAAATTACGATCAAGGCTTTCATTGGCAACGGCATCGATTACGATTCTAGTCTCACTTTCTATTGGTGCAGCTTCCATTATTACGTCAGAACGATCTGAAATTGACAAACTAGATAGCGTCATGGGTACTTTGTTAACTCAAATTTTACATAGCGAGAATCCATTAGGAGATGCGTTCTATTACTCGCAAGAGCTGTCTGAGCCGCTTGCAGTTGCATTGTTGCCAGAAGGTGGTCAGTTAACGTTACTAACGGAGCCAGTTGGAACATTTGAGCAACCTCCTTCACCAACCGCTTTGGAACAAGCGAGAGTTAGGGGAATTGATATAAATGGAAAAGCTCCATATCGAATCCGAACATTTCAACTTCCTGATCGCGAATACATAATTATTGCAACATCCCTTTCCGACGTACAGGCGACGCGTTCAAAAAATATTCAAACATTATTTGGATTTATATTGGTAGCAGTAATTCTTGGAGTCCTATTAATTCTATTTTTTATTCGCCGAGATATCTCTAAAATTGAATTACTCGTAGATTCAGCGACAAAGATTTCCGAGGGAGATTCATTAGTTGAAATACAATCCACTTCTGGGGATTCCGAAGTTGACCGACTAACTGTGGCGTTAAACAAAATGGTTACTTCATTGCAGCATGCGGTAAGTATTGAGAAGGAGTCTGCCTCTCGAATGCAAGAATTTTTAGGAGATGCTTCCCACGAATTACGGACGCCACTAACTGTTATAAAGGGTTATGTAGAACTTTTGAGTAAGGCCCAATTAGTCGATCCTGAACAAAGTGCTCGTGCTTACTCAAGACTGACTTCTGAAATTGAACGCATGGAATTTCTGATTCGAGATTTACTGCTGCTTGCTGAGCTGGGCCAAAAAACTCCAGAATTTAGTGAAGAGATTGATCTTTCAGAGCTTGTAAATACCCAAGTTAATGATTTAAAGACTTTAGATCCAATGCGAAAAATAGAGTCCATGATTAGTGGTGATATTTATTTGAATGGATCAAATTTGCATTTACAGCAAATGTTGGCAAATGCCTTTGGAAATATTCGCAGGCACACCCCATCTGATGCTCCAGTTGAAGTATCGCTAACTTCAAGCCATGGAAAAATTGATTTACAAATTGGTGATGGGGGACCGGGCTTGCCTACCAGGGCTTACGTAGAAGGACGTCAACACTTTCAACGTTTTGATAAATCCCGATCTCGAGAGACTGGTGGGTCAGGTTTAGGAATGAGCATCATGTCCGGAATCATTAGCGAACACGGGGGATCTTTAGAACTTGGCGTAAGTAAATTGGGCGGATTGCTACTAGAGATCACCTTACCCGCCTAGAATTTGCAAATGCAAAAGAAACTGCCAACCTTCGTGTTGACCATCGGTCTAATCTTTAGCAATTTACTAACTCCGGCATCTGCGTCGACCGCATTCAATGTCAACATAGCCGACCATTTCAATGGAATTGCCCAAGAAAATCTTTCTTACATCACAACTGGAATTTTACCTGGCGGAGCAGAGTTACTTTGTTCTGGCTGGAATGATCCCAAGTGCAGTAATTCTTTAACAGCATATGTGATTCTTCCAAACTGTGAATCAGCCAATGAAGCAAACTGCGTTGAAGGACTATCTGTTAAAAGTGCAAAAGTTTCTGAAGGAAATGCAAAATGGATTAAAACAATTAAAAGTCAAGCATTTCCCGCAGATACTTCCAAGGAGTTGCCTGCCGGTTCTAACTGGTCTCTATTTGAAGTTCCGGCTCTAGCCGCCGCGGGAGAAGTTTCTAAATTTGCCGTTAGAGTTAAAGTTAAATTTCAAAAGTTTCCAGTGGTTGGCTTAAAGTCAATGGATTTTTCGGCGACTGTCGTTCCTTATGTTGAAGGGACGACATCAAGCCGAGATATGGAAGTTTACGAGTGGGTAAACCCACTAGGGGTTAAAACTGTCAGTGGGAGTTCTGGTGATTCTAAATGCGTTTGGAGTGCTAACGGAATTTGTGGAAAAGAAACGACATTCCCAAAAGATGCGAGAGTAAAATTAACAATACATCTTGGAAATTACTTAACCTCATGGCTTCATGGTCGGTTAACTGAACCCACAGTTGAAACTACCGCTATTACCACCACTCAAAATCGATTAGTGGTAGACGCAGCACCTGTTACAACGCCTTCTGCGTCAGCTTTAATTTCAGCAGCGGATGTTTCTGCGGAAATTTCTAGTAGATTCAAAGACCCATCTGGATATTTACCTCCCGATGAGATAAGCATGATGACTGGTGCTTCTGAAGATGGCGCATTGGGAACTTTTTTGAATTTTGAAAAGTTTTTTGCAAATAAGGCAACTTCCATAGCTGATACTTGGTCATTCAGATCTATCAACCCTTCTTCATTGCTAAACGCAGGGTTTGCTGGTTTTGGTGGATTTGCAAGTGCTTCAGATTCGACGGGACTGGGTTTGGCAGCAACGAAATGCCTGCCTCAAGCTTCATCAATTTTTGGTGCAGTTACAGGTGCAAACTCCACAGCAGCTTTGATTGGCATGGTCACCACGAACTCGCTTACCTATGAATCTGGTCCACCAAAATTTGAGGATGGATTTTTAAATTACAAAGTCGCTGGTGTTCATAGCAATCCAGATGGAAGTGATTTCATCGGAAAGTATGACTTAGTGATGGATGGTGCAATCGCTCGCTGTCTTTATGGTTTCGGCGCAAAAGCAACGGTTTCAGCCTCTGTGAGTATCGTTTCCTCCGATAGTGGATCGCGTGTGCAATCAACTTTTTTTAAAGATGATGGCAAATGGATTCGACTCGGTGCCTATGGTTTTACTTTTTCTTCGCCTACCTTGAAAATAAAATTAGCCCAGGGTGGCGCTGCAGACCCAGCCAAAGTTGCAGTTAAGGAAGAAGTTCCACCGGTACCAGAAAAACCAGCACCTAAAGAAGAAGTTGCGGCAACAACTACTAAAGCTGCTGCACCGGCAGAGGTTAAAAAAGTTATCACCAAATCAATTAGCTGTGTTAAAGGAAAAGTCACTAGAAAAATAAGTGGAACAAATCCAATATGCCCAGCTGGTTTTAAGAAAAAGTAATTGATCAAAAATGGAAAAATTAATCGAAAGTACTGATTACGCGCTCGCGCAAAAATGGGCAATCGAGGTCGCTGGGGATCCCAATCAAGCCCAAATGATCATTCCAGAAGAAGGCTTCATAAAAGCAGTCAGAAACTCAAATTCTGTTTCGCTGACCAGGGTAGATGAGAAGCTTTTTGGACTGGGGCTCGGTATAAATCCACCGATTGATCCGGATTGGGAGAGATTTACAGTTGAGCGCAAAGCCGACACAAGTAGTTATCTTCATGCACTCCCACTACTTGATCTAGATATTTATTCTATTGAAACTCAATTATTTGCAGACTCCAAGATTGCTGAGAATTTAGAAGGTGACCAAGAAATTTCAGATTTTTTAACAGCATACGCACCTAATTCATCAGTATGGCCGGGAAATCCTGAAGTAGTATTTTGGGCAGGTACACGTAACGAAAGTGGAAAGTTAATTGTAGTTGGTGCGGTGACAATGTGGGAGAGTGGTCAAAAAGTCATTTCATCAGTAGGCACAGCTGAACATGAGCGTGGCAAAGGGCTTGCAACAAAATTAGTTTCTGAGATGGTGGCTAAGTCAAATAAATTAGGATTTACGCGTCTTGGATTAGCGGTTCGCGCCGATAATATTGCGGCTAAAAAAGTATACGAAAAAGTGGGATTTGTTTTGTGCGGTGAATTTACTATTTTTGAACGAGATTAAACTTAGAATTTATTTGGAGCCGTTTGTTCCATTTGGTCCACATTTTCCAAGGCCAATAGATCTTCTTCTGGAGTTGGAATTCGATCTGCTGCCTTTAAGGCACTCTTACCAATGAAGATGATTGCACATCCGATAGCAATAGAAATTGAAGTGATGGCCAATGTGGCGCGTGGTGAGAACTCACTGGCAACCACACCTCCAACTGCAGCTCCTAACGCCATAAAAGTCCCCTCAACTGTCCACAGCCAACCGAGGGAAGCAACTGCCATGCCTTTTGGACGTACTGCTTCTAAAACTTCCCAATAGAAAACTTGCAATGCACCGCCACAAGCTCCGAGGAATACTCCAACAATTAACATGCTCCAACCAGGGTAGGTAAAAGCAAGTGGTGCTGTGAAAATCATCCAAAGCACATAATTTCTAATTAAACCTTTTAATGCTGATGTTCGTTTTGAGATCATTCCTGCGTACAAACCACCAATAACTGAAGCAACTCCCATGGCGCCAAATATTGGTCCAGTCCAACTTGGAATTCTTTCTAGAGTTGCAAAAGCAGGTACGCCAACATCAAATGCTCCCCATCCAAATCCGATGAAAATTCCTTCAATCATCAGAAGTTGCATTCCTTTATTTTTCCAAAGTGGGATGCCCCCAACTTCTCTTGGCTCTGGGATTGATTCGCGGGCAATCTTGGTAAATGAAAGTGATAACCCACCAACCAAAATTAAAATTCCAACGCTATTTAATGCAAGCCCTGGCCAGCGAGATAATGAAATTGTTGTTGCAATTATTGGTCCAAAGACATTAGCAATATTCATTATTGAAGTGTCTAAGGCATAGGCGGTGCGCAACTGATCTGGCTTAACAGCGATTTTCCAAAGTGGACGAACCGATAAATTAATCGGAGGGGATGACAATCCCATTACTAGAGCAAATACCAATAAAGAATTTCTTTCAGTTAACGTATTGAAAAACAAAATCATGACGCAGTAAGTTGGCGCAAGGATACGAAGTGGCCACTTTTGCCCGAGTCGATCAATTACAGTTCCACGAATCCCCGCGGTAACTGACTGACTCAGCGAGAAAGCTCCAATAGCTAACCCTGCTGCTGCCACAGAGCCCGTTTCGCGTTCAACTTTAAAGAAAGCAGATAAGGCCAACATGCCATATGCGATACGAGCGGGAAAAGAAGTCATTAGCAAAGCCCGAGCATTAGGCAATTTCAGTAGATCTAAATAGCGTGACATTATTCGGAAATTCTATCTGTAATACCTATCGTTTTGGGTGAAAATTCTTTATAGTTCTGACATGAGTGGAACTGTAAATTGCACATTTGACCTAAGCAAAGATGGAAAACAAGCTGGATATCTTAAAGTCGGTGATTCAACCAATAACAGTGGATGGACGACATATAACGTCCCAATCATCTCAATTAAAAATGGAGATGGACCAAGTGCGCTAGTCCTAGCGGGTAATCATGGCGATGAGTATGAGGGTCAGATTGCAGCAACTACTCTTTCACGCGATTTGAAACCTGATCAAATTAATGGACAGGTAATTATTATTCCGTGTCTTTCGCAAGAGGCTTCTCGCGGCGGAACCAGACTTTGGCCAGATGGAGTTAATTTCAATCGGATATTCCCAGGTAGTGAAGATGGTCCAGTAAGTTCAAAACTTGCACATTATTTAACGCACGAATTATTTCCAAAAGTCGATGCAGTAATGGATATTCACAGTGGTGGACGCGGACATGTTTTCGTCCCATGTTCAACTATGGTTTGGGCAAAGGATGAAAAGCAAAGAGCAAAGATGTTAAAAAGCATGCTCGCTTGGAACTCCAGTTACAGCATGATTCTTCCAGAACAACCATCTACCAACCCTGCATCTTTGTTGCCAGGTGAGGCAGAGCGGCAAGGCAAAGAAGTTTTCACTACCGAACTTGGTGGGGGAGCGCTGGCAAATTACACCAGAGTAAAAGTTGCAAAAGATGGTTTAGATAATGCTTTGCGTACTTTAGGAATCCTCAAGGGTGCTCCAAAAACTCGTGAAGAGCAAGGTTTAGCCCCTGCAATAATTTTAGATATGCGTGCTGAAACCGCCTACCACTCTGTAAATGATTTTGGTTTGTATGAAAATCTTTTCCCACTCGGCGGAGAGATTAAAAAAGGTGAAGTTTTAGGTTTGGTTCATAATATGGATAACCCAGAAGTTCCAGCTGTGCCAGTTATCGCCAGACAGGATGGAGTACTCGGGGTTGAAAGAGGATTCCCGCGGGTACTTCCAGGTGATGTAGTGGCTTTGGTTGGTATGGCTTACAAATCTGTAGCCGACCTTCCGGTTATTTAATTTATGAGCTCACAACGTCTTGCAGAGCAAGTTGCATTAATTACTGGCGGAAGTAGAGGGATTGGCGCTGCGGTTGTTCGAGCATTTGTCGCCGAAGGTGCACAAGTTGCTATTAATTACTTAGATCACCCCGAGCGCAAGAAAGAAGCCGAAGATCTTGTTGCAGAATTTGGCAATAATGTAATTGCGTTAGCTGGAGATTTGTCTGATCCCGAAGTTCCGGCGGCTTTAGTAAACGCTACTCAAGCAAAATTTGGAAAAATCACCACCATTGTGGCGAATGCTGCTGTACTGCAATTAAAACCATGGCGTGAAATCACCTTGGCTGATTGGGATTCAATGCAAGCAGTAAATGTGAGAGCAACATGGTTAATGATTAATGCGGCATATGATGATTTAAAAAAGTATCAAGGAAATATCATCACCGTTACTTCAGTGATGACAGAAACTGGACAACCAGGACAGATTCATTACTCGGCTTCCAAAGCTGCGATCATTGGATTAACCCGCTCACTTGCTCGTGAAATTGGCGCAGATGGAGTGAGAATTAATTCGGTAATGCCGGGCGCAATTCGCACCGAACATGAAGTCTCACTAGCTCCGGACCCTAAGCCTGTAGATGATTTAATCTTGCCTTTGCAATCATTGAAACGTCGTGGCTATCCAACAGATCTTGCGGGAGCATTTGTTTTCCTGGCCAGTGAAGATGCTGCATTTATTACCGGACAAGTCATCAATGTTGATGGCGGCTGGGTGATGTATTAATTTCTAGTATTGGTAGTTTTTTTCAGCAACATCAAGATCAAGTGGCCATAGTGGTCTTTTTGGTCTCGTAAATGGAAGTTCGCTTAATCGATTGTCAGAAGGTCCGGGAGCATTAACATCGATGCAGGCAAAGGCGATTGGTTCATAATATGCGCGATATCCACCAGCGGATTTTGCTTGCACCGCTTTTGCCTTTGTTACATCTAATCCCATGTGATCATAAAGTTGATAATCCAACATGAAGGCTGGGTTTGAGGTAATCACTATCTCAATTTCACCAATCTTAAGTAGCGCAGTTGTACCCACATTAAAAACTTTAGAAGGATACTTAGATTGGTAAGATCCATTGGTAATTTTTGTGACCGTTCCAGTGACTTCTAAGGGCTTAAAAAATTTAGTTGCTCTAGTGCCACCTAAATTAAGCGTGATTGTCGCGCCTACTCCAGCCTCTGCACAGGCAATCGCGGCTGGATTATCGGTAATAGACATCAATACTTGTCCATGAATTGGATTGGATATCAACGCAGCCAAAATAAATGAACTATCTCCAGTGCTACCACCTGATGTGCTGTCACTGCCATCTGCAAATACGAAAGGACGTTGTTCGACTGTGCTCGCATTTATGGTTTTTACCGCATCGGCGATATCAACTTTGGTAAATAGAAAGTTATCTTGATAATTCCAAAGTGAGTTTGCAATCTCATCAGCATATTGCTGGCCAAGGTTAGGTGAACTTTCGATTTTTTCATCGGTAACAACTAACGCTGACCAACCTAATTCACTGACATCAAGCCAGGGTTGCGTGCAAAAGATAGTTGCATCCAAAACTCCTGGAAGTTTCTCAATCTCATGAGTCCGGGCTTTGACTTCTTTCAAAGGCCAGATTGTTGTATCAATACCTTCAGCCGGTGAGATCATCTTTAATTTTCTAAAACTCAACTTTGGTTTTGCTTGACCGGTTACTGCTAAACCAAGTAAGCGCATCGCCCGCTTTCCAGTATTGAAAAAATCTATATGAGGACAAGTTTGATATCCCGCAATCAAATCTGTACCTTGTGCCATTTTTGCGGTGAAGTGAGCGTGCAGATCACAACTAACAGCGATCGGAAAATCTGGATTGGCCATCTCGCGAACAGCCGCGATTAAATCGCCTTCAACATCTTCGCAACTCTCGGTAGTCATCGCTCCATGTAAACGCAGGTAAACGCCATCAACCTCATTTATTACCTTTGCGATTCCACTTACAAAACGCTCCCTTAGAAATGCATAAGCTTCATCACTTACAGTCGGACCACATCCACCATCGGCTGTTGTGGTCGGAACTAATTCAATTCCCATTTGCGCAGCAACTTCCATAGCACCAGCAATTTCATCTTTACCCAGCCCCGCAGTAAAAAGATCAGCGCCTTCAACCATGGCAAATCTTTGGAATGTATCTAGATGAGTTAGGTCAGGGGAAAAACTATTGGTTTCAAAAGTTAAGCCAGCCACAGCTACTTTTTTACCAGTTGATGTGACGCTCATCCAATTACCTCATTCTAAGAAGGAGAGGAAACTAGATTATATATAAAGCCCCATTAAGTGCTGCTACCTTGATAGGAGCGAGTGGGCTTCCTGCTGGACCATTTGTAACTGCTCCGCTTTGAGCGTCAAATTTTGATCCATGCCATGGACAATCCAAAGTTTTACCTTGGATAGCAAGAGGTCCACCTTGGTGTGTACAACTTGTTGGGTACCCCTTAAATGAATCTTCTCCAAGTCGCGCAACGAAAAGATTTGTATTCGTGGCCGAGTTTGTCGCGGCGATCGTTTTACCAACTTCAATATCCGCAAGTGTCACAGCAACGCCAGATTTCTTAATTGCAACTGCACTCGCAGGTACTACATCTAAAGTTTTAATTTCATTTGATGCAGCAGATGCTGATGATGTACCAACGCTGTTAACTGCAACAACAGTAAATGTGTATGCAGTTCCACCTACAAGTCCTCCAAAAGTAAATGTTCCCGAATCCGCTTGTGGAAGAGTTACTTTAATTCCACTAGGATTTGATGTCGCAACATATGAAGTGATCGGTGCTCCACCATTTTTTGCCGGAGCAGTAAATACAACAGTTGCACCTGTGGCACCTGTGGCACTTGCTTTACCAATTACTGGTGCATCAGGTGCGGTATTTGGCGGCGGGGTTGGTGTTGCGGATGGAGTCGCAGATGGGGACGCAGATGGGGACGCAGAAGGAGTCGCAGAAGGGGACGGTTTACTTGTTGCTTGAACGACAGGTTTTTTAATTACTGGTTTTTTTACGACAGGTTTCTTTACTACTGGTTTTTTTGCTGCTGGTTTGGTTACACCTAATGCGCGGTCACCCAAAATTAATGATCCGATAAATCCACTTGTGATGGTGATGAAGCGACGACGAGATGGGAGGTTAGGCAGGTTATCCGGAGTAAGTTGATTTTCCATCCCGCAACGGTAACTGGTGTGGGCACTTAAGTTGCATTACAGGCCGCGCCAAAACAAGATATTTTGTGATCAGGAAAATTACGTGGGGGTTTCCCTACAAAAACTCAAAATCACAGTCTTATTCAATATGCTCTGTCATGTGAAAAGTGGATTAGCCCTTAAGACAACTCTCTTGGCAGCGGCTATTTTCTTTTCTTTCATGCCAACTGCGAGCCAGGCTTATGTATATCCGGATACGCCATCATTTGGAAGTGGTTTTTCAGAGCCCTATCCATCTCCTGAGTGGTCTTTATCTGCTTTGCGCGGATACATTCCAGTAGCACCTGGCAAGAAAGGACAAGGGGACCATCCTTTATGCGCATCTGCGTCAGATCCACATTGTGCAAATGTCGACAGTATCCTTGCCGATTTAATAATTCCTCCTTGTTACTCCGACGCAGATCGCATTTGTGTTGAAGGATTGGAAATTGGCGCCGAAGGCAAGCCACTTGAAAAAGCTACGCTAGATCATGAGTTAACGACTAATAAAACACCGGCAGATGCCAAATTAGGTTTACCTGCAGGGGGATCGGCAAGTCTCTGGAATGCGCCCTCTGTTGCACATCAAGGAAATACACTTTCGTACGCTGTGATTGTAAGTGCCGGTTATCACATAGATAAAAAGGCTCCGATAAATTTGCAAAAATTTGAAGCAATTAGATTTGAAGCAAAAGTTGTCCCAGTTAATATTAAAAAAGGTGCTTACTGTGGTTATGAAATTTTCGAGGTTGCGGATGATGGTTACGGGTTTGGTGAGGTAAATACCTCTTCACGAATGGTGGGAGAGGGCTGTAAATACTCAGAATATAAAGAGTGCATATTGACTGAAAAGGGAAGCTGTGCCGCCCCAGCCGAATTTTTACCAAATAGTAGAGTTGCACTTACGTTGCGGATGGATAGCAAAGTGACTGGTTGGTTATTTGGCCGGATGAAAGATGTTGATGTGGCAATAACTGCAATAGATACTAAAAATAATAAGTTACGAGTGGAAGCAACCTCAGTTAATTTACTATCAGGAACTGCCTGGGTAGCTAAAAAAGATTTAATAAACTATCCAGATTTATATGCTTATATGAAAAAGAATTGGTTCATCGGTGATGGAAAATTTGAAGATTGGCTTGATAAGACTGGTTCTTCGTGGGGAGATTTAATGCCAACGGGCACTTTTGACCAGTTTAAAGTATGGGAACAATTGATTAAGCCAAATCCTGAAGATAATTGGCGTTGGAACTTTGCTTCTAGTAACAATAATAATGCAAATGGAACAAATTGTTTTGCTCAAGCTGGAAAAGATAAATTAATCGGGCTAGTTACAACTAACGCACCAATCTATGATTCAGGGGCTCCTGCTTTCAAGGATGGCGCTTTAAGTTATAAAGTTGCTGGCTTACATTTCAAAGCAGATGGATCAGTTTTCAAAGGTTCATATGATTTAGCAATACGCTCAGATGTTGCAAGATGTTTATATGGATTTTCTAATGCACCAATCAGGGCAAGTGTCTCCGTACTTTCAAGTGATGGCTCAACTCAGGATGTCGCATCCGAATTAGTCACTGAGAAAAACGGTTGGATGACACTTAGTGCCAAGAATTTCACCTTCTCGGCTCCGACGATCAAAGTAAAATTGATTCAGGACAAACCTTTGGTTTCAGGCACAGATCAGAGCAAGCAATCGGCGCCAATTGCTAAGAGCGTCGCAAAGTTGAAAGTTATTGTCTGCGTAAAAGGAAAGATGATCAAGAAGGTTTCTGGAAGTAATCCAAAATGCCCAACTGGTTACAACGCGAATTAATTTAAAGGTATTTTTTATTTACAAATGCTTAGCGCGCTCATTAGCTAGTTCGAGATGAGTTTTATAGAGCGATTTTAGTTTGGTACTGTTCACAATGATCGTAATAAAACTTACAGCCAAAGAGATAGTGATCATTAAAAGTGTTGCTCTCGGAGATAAGTGGTCTGCACTCCAACCACCGGCGGCAGCCCCAATCGCCATACATAAGCCTTCAACTGTCCACAACATTCCGACAGCTGTAAGTGCAGTTCCTATTGGCCTTACTGCCTCAATGACTTCCCAGAAAAAGACTCGCAAGATGCCAGTAAAGAATCCATAAAATATTGCGATTGTTAGCAAACTCCAGTCAGCATGTGTAAGTGCAAATGGAACTGTCATTAATGCCCATAGCCCATTACTTAAGATCAACGCAGAAACTGGTGATATTTTTCGTGAAATTAATCCTGACATCAAACCACCAAAAACTGATGCAACCGCCATCCCAGTAAATACAACTGCTGACCACTTTGGCACACCTTCGATTAATGTGAATGCTGGGATACCAACTGAAAAAGCACCAGCGGCGATTCCAAATCCTGCGCTTTGAACTGCCAAGATCTGCAATCCTTTAGATTTCCAAATCCCACCCTCTTTTATGTCTTTGCTTTCGGGGACCCAACTGCGAGAAACAGCGGTGAGGGATAATCCAAGTCCACCTATAAGTTGGAGCAACGCGCAAAGTTCAATTGCGGTTTCTGGTCTTGAAGAAAACGCTAAAGTTGTTGCTAACAATGGTCCCAAAATCGTCGTGATATTTATTGCAATTAGATCTAAAGCGTAAGAAGTGCGAAGTAATTGAATCGGCGCTGCTGCTTTCCAAAGTGGACGAACTGAAAGATTAATTGGCGGAGAAGCCATCCCCATTAATAATGGCAATGTGACTAGTAAGAAAGTCGCATCAATATATTTATAAAAATAAACCATCAGAGAGTAGATCGGGACCAACATAAGTAGTGGTCTCTGCTGGCCAAATTTTTCGATCAAAAATGCCCGATAGCCGAGTGATAACGAAAGTGAGAGTTGATAACAACCACTTGCCAACCCAGCCAAAGTGATTGAACCAGTGACTCTTTGCACATGGAAGAAGATTGTTAAATTAACCATGGACTGGCAAATTCGGGCCGGAAAGGAGACCATCAATAGCAATCTAACATTGCGCAATTTGAGCAAGGTTAGGTAATTGCGCATCAGGACTAGAACCTTACAAGGAGTGAATCGTTACAATTCGGACAGGGGAAATAATACTGTTCGATAACGGTTTGATAACAGTCACAAAGGTGAGCCTAATCTGAGCCAAAACTGAGCAGAATCATGAGTTTAATTCTTTGAAAAATATAGGAAAAATCGTTTTTTCACTCTATTATCGGGGCAAAGATTGCTGAGAAAAATGTATTTCTCAGTCATTAAAAATAGGGGGAATCCTTGAGAATAACAAAGAGGGCAGCGGTCGTCGTTGGTGCACTTGCAATAGCAAGTAGCGCACTGATTAACGTTCCGTCACAAGCAGCAAATCCATCACTTTTAATTTGGGTGGATTCACCACGCCTTCCTGGCGCTAAAGAGTACGCCAAGATTATGAAGGGCAAAGTAGATGTAAAAGTTGAACTTCACAGTCAAGGCGATTTGCTAGCAAAAGTACAGTTATTTAACCGTGTTAAGAAAGGTTGGCCAGATGTAGTTTTTGGTCCACCAAACGATGTAGCTGTATTGCGTAACCCAATCATCGGAAATGCCCGCGAGATTTCTTCTCTCTTGAAAGCGGAAGAGGTCAAAAACTTCGGCCATCTCAATGACTGGTGCAAAGGTTCTGACGGAAAGTACTACTGCGTAAAGAATGATATGGCGCAATCTGTACTTTGGTATGACACAGCATTATTTGCTGAGTTTGGTTACAAAGTTCCAACCAAGATGAGCGAATTGTTCGCAATTGGTGCAGATCTTGCCGCAAAGCATCCAGGGTATTCCTTGGGAGCGCTAAGTGATGCAGCTTCTTACTCTTCATATTTCTGGCCATCACAATGTCCATTAAATAACGAGATAAGCTCAACTCGGGTACTTATTAATTCAAAAGACCCTAAGTGCACCCGCGTTACAGCCGCACTACAACCGCTGATTGATAAAGGCGTCTTCTACTACGGTTCTGCATTCTCACCTGAGTTCATCAAGGTCGCTCAAGAAGGCAAGCTAGTTGCCCATATTGGACCATCATGGTTTGGTGAGTTCGTACTCCGCCCAGCATCTTCCTTTAACATCGCAGCAGGTAAATTAGCTGCTGCTCCAATGCCTATGTGGGATGGTGAGACAGTCAATTACTCCGGTGAATGGGGTGGTGGTATCTACACAATCTCACCACACGCTAAATTCCCACGCGCAGCTCTCGATTTCGCAATCTTTATGGTCGGCGATAAGAGAAATGTTGTTGATGTAGTCAATCCAGATAAAAGCACCGGAGCTCCAACTTTCCCTGCGTATATCCCGGGAAATAAGCTTTGGAAAGCAAAGATTGACGCAGATCCTTACTACAAGGAAAGTCCTTATGCAGCCATGGCAGCCCAAGCGGGCAAAGTCTGGACCGGCGTAAAGCCAGTTCGTTATGACGCTGATGGTGCATGGGGAGCTGCGTTTGCTCCAGAGATGGCGAAGTCTAAGGACATTCAAAAAGCTCTTGATGCATACGCAACATATACCTCAAACTTGGCTCAGCAATTGGGCTATGAGGTAACAACAAAAAAGTAATTCTTAAGAGTTACTGATAGTGCAGAGCGACGGGTTTGGTAAATCCAAACCCGTCGCTTCTTAAGTCAAGGTGTATTTGAATGCATCGTTAAGGAGTCTGGATGTCTAAACCAAGAGGATATAAGCAGCGAAATCTTCTAATGATGACAATGCTCGCGCCATATATCTTCCTTTTAATTGTCTTTGGAATACTTCCATTGATCATGGCGGTGTTAGAAGTTCCCAAAATTTCTATCGCTAACCCAGATGGCGGATGGGATGCCTTTCGAATCGTTGTCCAAGATTTTAGATTTCCTGCAGCGTTAAAAAATGTGCTTGGATTTATGGCTTACTTCGTCCCGATGATGATTATTGTTGTTATAGCCATGGCTTTGATGCTAGATGTTAAAACAAATAAGTGGAGTAAATATTTACGATTAGCGTACATCGTTCCTGCATCTATCTCTGGTGCAGTCGCAGTGCTTGTCTGGTGGGCAATTTTTGAACCTACAATTAGCCCTATAAAATCAGTTTTGCATTTCTTTGGAATTAATTCAGCTACGCAAATCTGGCAAACAAGAAACCTTGTTTATCTCATTGCAATTATGACTTTCTTTTCAATGGCAGGGAATTGGATTTTGATTCAATATGGATCACTCCAAAGTATCTCTACTGAAATTATCGAAGCAGCACGAGTTGATGGTTGCTCTGCACTTCAACTGGCTTTTCGCATCAAACTCCCGCTCATTCGTAAATATATAATTTATATGGCCGTGCTTGTCTTTGCTGGCGGATTACAGATCTTTGTTGAGCCACAACTTTTGAACACCGGTGTTTATACTGGAATTGCTAGTTCTTGGTCCTTTGATCAACTTAGTTATGAGCTTGCATTTAAGAGTGGTGATTTTGGTGGCGCCTCAGCACTTTCAATAATTTTGTTGATTCCAAGCTTAATTGGAGCCCTCGTGGTTATTTTTAAAACAGATATGTTTGATGATAAGACTATTAGAGATAAGAAAAGTTCTGATAAGGCGGATCTATGAGCACTACAATTAAGAGTTCAAAGAAGTTGAAATCGGCAACCCAACAAGAAAGTCGGGTTGGTATGTTTTTCGTCAACTCTTGGCTGATATTTTTTGCTGTAATCAGCATTATTCCAATGGCTTGGTTGCTACTCGCCTCTTCGAAAACCGATCCAGAATTAAGTTCGCGCAATCCATTAGCATTTGGTAGTTTCAAAGGTTATCTAAATGCTTGGAACAATTTAAAGTTTTTTGATAATGGCGTTATTGGAAGATGGGTAATTAACTCAGTCTTTTACAACGCAGCTATTGTTGTAATTGCCACAATTACTGCTTCTTTGGCTGGCTTTGTAATCTCAGCTTCTAGAATTCGATTCAAGAAAACTTTTCTAATTAGTACCTTAATCATGATGTTACTTCCACCCGTGGCATTAGTTATTCCGCTTTTTATTCTTATGGACAAAGTTAGATTGGTTGACAACCCATTGTCAGTAATTTTAATTTCTTCGCTTTACCCTTTTGGGGCTTTTCTTTCTTATATTTATTATTCAACAACGATTCCACCTGAATTGTATGAATCAGCCCGTTTAGACGGATGTAGCGATTGGCAGCTTTACACTCGAATCGCATTTCCACTTTCAGGTGCCTTGCTTGGATTGCTAGCCTTTTTTGCTTTTATTGGAAACTGGGCTAATTACTTTATGCCGTACATAATGCTTTATTCGGGTCAGAATTACACTTTGCCATTAGGACTTGGCTTCTTGTTCTCGTCAACCCCGGCGATTAACCCAGGTGTTGGTGCAACTTCCGTGCCGATTTACAAGCCAGAGATTGCACTTGCCGGCGCGTTAATTGCCCTCCCGATCATGGTGATGTTTTTGATTTCGCAAAAACGGCTAATTCGCGGAATGCTTGCGGGTTCAATTAAAGAGTAAAGGATTATCCCTTCATTGCTCCACTAAATATTCCACGGGCAATTGTTTTTTGTGATGCTAAATAAAGCAGTACAGATGGAATTAACATAATAATTCCAATCAAGGTTGTACCTTGACCATAAAAAACTTCTATACCTATCGACATGACAGAACGCGATGGGTCAATTAAGAGTACGCGCGGTAGCTGGTAACTATTCCAAAGGCCCACAAAAGAGAAAAAAGTTACGATTGAAATTAGCGATTTTGATAAAGGAATTCCTAGGTGCCGATAAATTCCAAAATCTGTCAAACCGTCAATTCGGCCCATTCCAACTAACTCTTGCGGAAGAACTGATGAGTAATAAAGATAAGAGAGAAAAGCTCCAAATGGAAAATAAGAGGAGGCCAATGTTAAGCCAAGCAAAGTGTTATTGAGGTGAATTCTGTCAATCAAGACATAAAGGGGCATGGCCATTGCAGTTATTGGAATTAACATAGTTACAAGTGTGGAAAAGAGGAAAAAGCGGCGAAAAGGCACATCGAGCACTGCCATTACAAAGCCAGCGGTAACGCAAGTTAGCACTGAAATTAATAAAGCCGAACCTACAAAGATTGAAGTATTCTTTAACCAGACAAAGAAAATCCCATTGTCGTAGTAAATAATTGGTGAAAATATCATTCTTCCACTGTCTTTAATTAACCAAAGCACAGGCACAGAGGCAAAGAAAGCCATAAACCAAAGCGTTATTTTAATTAGGTCAGCGTTTCTATCTTTTTTTGGAGGTTTCATATATTTCTACTTTTTTTGAGAAAGTCAGTAAAGAAAACAAATAATAGAGCCAGAATTATATTGGGTATTAGCATCATAACTGACAGGGCAGAACTGCCGGCGAAATCAGCGGCTTTAAAGGCGTAACTAAATGCGATCTGGCTCAAAGACCAGTCCGTTGTCATATTTGTGAACATCAGTAGAGTTGGCTCGTTAAATATTTGCAAAGAACTTACGATTAACAAAATGATCATATAAGCAACGTATCGGCTAATCATTGGAAGTTTAAGTCTGATAGCAAGCTGAAAGCGATTACATCCATCAATGATCCCAGCTTCCAATACTTCAGGAGGGATTGACCTAAGTGATCCGTACTGAATCACGATCCAACTGCCGATACCAGTTGAAAATGCAATACTGCCGATAAACCAGCGGATATTTGAATGGTCCCAAACTACGTCAGGACCAACTACAGAGACCCAAAATAAGACTGCGACACCAGTCGGTATCAAAGCAGGTATGAGAAATAACAACCGTATCAAGGCATTCCCACGAAGTTCAGTTGCATCAAGTAGGAGTGAAATACTCAGAACCGTTACCGCCATCAAAGGCACAAAAATCAGGATTATGAAAAAAACGTTTATTAGAGCTGGACCGACTCGAAAGTCTTGTAATACTTTTATGAAGGTTTCGTATCCACCATCCATATTTACCCACGAGGGGTTTCTAACTTCGAGGATTCCGTATCCAATTGGGATAATCCCACAAAAAAACATAAAGCAGACATAAGGAAGTATCATCAATGATGGAACAATTTGAGCAGATCGCCTATGTGTTAATTTCAGATAATTTCGCATTAGAAATCTAATTATATAAGAGTTATGGCAGATTTTTAACCGTTATGGCCTTCATCTATCTAGTATTTACGCTCCGAATATGATATTTTTCAATTGATTCGTTCAAGTGAATATTGTAAATCCAGAGAACGTGGTAATGAAAAGTAGGTAGCGCAAAGGAATGAAATCAAAAGCTGTTTTAATTCGTGAAGCTGGCGCAAATCTGCCTTATGCAAAATCAAAGCCATTAGAAATTGTTGAGATTATTCTGGCTCCTCCCAAAGCAGGGGAAGTTCTGGTAAAAATTGAGTCAGCAGGGATATGTCATTCCGATCTTTCAGTTGTAAATGGTTCTCGTCTCCGCCCACTTCCAATAATTATTGGTCATGAATCTTCAGGAGTTGTTATTGAACTTGGAGAAGATGTCCATGAGTTTAAAGTTGGTGATCATTTCACCACAGTATTTTTACCAAGTTGTCAGAATTGCTATGAATGTAAATCAGGAATTCCGGCAAATTGTTCCGTTGGAGCCAAAGCAAACGCAAGTGGCCAGATGATAAGTGGGGGATCGCGGATTAGTATCGAAGGTAACTCCGTAAATCATTACAACGGAATCTCTTGTTATAGTCAATACGCGGTCATTGATCAGCGTTCTCTAGTAAAACTTCCATCAGACATTCCATTTGATATTGCAGCCCTTTTTGGATGTGCATTGTTAACTGGAATTGGTGCTGTAAGAAATTCTGCTCAAGCTAAAGAAGGACAATCTCTTGGAATTTGGGGATTAGGTGGTGTTGGGCTTTCAGCATTGTTAGGGGCTGTCCTGTCCAAAGCTGCACCGATAATTGTGATAGATCCCGTAGAGAGTAAACGACAGTTAGCACTTTCACTTGGCGCAGATATTGCATTAGATCCCCAAGACAATCTTAAAAATACCCTCACAGCAGGTGTTTCAGTGGCGATCGAAGCAGCAGGACGAGCCGATACTTTAATCACCGCTTACGAAGCGACCGCACGAGGTGGCACAACAGTTAGCGTAGGCCTTCCAAAAGCAGAGGAAATGTTTTCAATCTCCGCTCTGTCATTGGTCGCGGATTTAAAGAGTATTAAAGGCTCTTATCTTGGATCGGCGAATCCACGTATTGATATACCGGAATTTGTTAAATTTTGGCGCGACGGAAAGTTGCCAGTAGAAAAGTTACTTACTTCAACAAGTCCGATGTCGCAGGTAAATGAAGCCATGGATGCATTAGAGGGCGCTCAAGTCGTTAGACAAGTAATTCATCCGCATAAGTAAATAAAGATTTAAATCAAACCCAATTTTCAGTGCGATCGCGTAACTCTCGATACCGTATGAGAACCTCAGGGGTTGGATTTGCAGAAACACTCTCAATCTTTCCAAGATCCCAAATGGGCGGCTCTTCGGTACCTAGTAGTGCCCAAGCTGCTTGACGGGCTGCTCCATTTGCAACGTACTCACCGGCCGGTGGGACTAATACTTCGCGACCAAATAGGGATGCGGCAATCTTGGATACTGCCGGATTTTTAGCTGCTCCACCAATCAAAATAATTCGCTGAACATTTACATTAAGTTTTTCGAGCGCAGCAACTGCATCAACTAATCCGCAGAGCATTCCTTCAACCAGGGCCCGCGCAATATCTGTTGGATTTGAGTTTTGAATATTCATGCCGCTAAATACTCCAGTGGCCGTCGGTCTATTTGGAGTGCGTTCTCCTTCGAAATAGGGAAGTAGCGAAAGACCATTCGCCCCAGGTTTTGCTGAAAGTGCGAGTGCTCCAATCTCGTCATGACTCTTTCCAAGAATTGTTGTCGCAGCATCTAAGATTCGAGCAGCATTTAATGTGCAGACCAAGGGCAGGTAGCGACCAGTGGCATCTGCAAAACCTGCAACAGCTCCTGATGGGTCATGTGTTGGAGTATCAGAGACGGCAAAAGCTGTTCCGCTTGAACCAAGTGAGATTACGACATCACCTGGTTGTGCCTGAATCCCAAGCGCAGCCGCAGCGTTATCTCCGGCACCTGCTGCAATTTGAATTCCATTTGGAGTCACTCCACCAAATTGTGATGGTGAAATAATTTTAGGTAATTGAATTTCGCGATCAGTGCGCAAT
>RGZI01000002.1 GCA_010031635.1 Actinomycetota bacterium | reverse complement strand
AAAATTCCGCTAGTAATCGTCAAAATTGAAACCTCAGAACCTGGTCTGTATGGACTTGGGTGCGCCACTTTCACACAACGCTACCTCGCTGTAGCTACCGCAATTGATGAGTATTTGGCGCCATTCTTAATCGGCCGCGATGTTGCTCAAATCGAAGATATTTGGCAGACCTGTATGACTAGCGCATATTGGCGCAACGGGCCGATCACCAACAACGCCGTTTCCGGTATTGATATGGCACTTTGGGATATCAAAGGCAAAGTTGCTGGAATGCCGGTCTATGACTTGCTTGGCGGAAAAACCCGCGAAGCCGCAGCTGTCTATCGTCATGCTGATGGCAAATCCTTAACTGAAGTTGAAGACAATGTTCGTAAATATATGGAACAAGGTCTGCTTTATATCCGTTGCCAAATGGGCGGTTATGGTGGCCGGATCGATCAGATCAAATCTCCAGAAGGTGCACTTCCTGGTGCTTACTTTGATCCGCACGGTTATGCCCGCAATACCGTTAAATTATTTGAACATATGCGTAACACAGTTGGACATGACATCGAACTTTTACATGATGTACATGAACGATTGGCACCAATTGAAGCAATTCGTTTATCTAAAAATTTAGAGCCATACCGTTTATTTTTCTTAGAGGATGCACTTGCGCCGGAACAAGTTGACTGGTTTGCAATTATGCGAAATCAAAGTTCCACACCAGTTGCGATGGGTGAATTATTTACCCACCCGCAAGAGTGGTTGCCTTTGATTCAAAATCGGCTAATCGATTTCATTCGTTGTCACATCAGCACAATTGGTGGAATTACCCCAGCCAAGAAATTGGCACACCTTTGTGAAGCATTTAGCGTTCGAACTGCATGGCATGGTCCGGGAGATGTCTCTCCAATTGGTCACGCCGCTAATTTGCATATCGATGTTAGCTCTGCAAACTTTGGTGTTCAGGAATGGTGGGGACCCTCTGACAAAATTCAAGAGGTATTCCCTGGAACTCCAATTCTTAAGGGTGGATATGTCTATCCAAATGACAAACCAGGCCTAGGAATCGACATCGATGAGAAATTGGCAGCGCAATTCCCGTGCGATAACAAAGATGCAGTTAAAGATATGTGGACGACGGCCCGAACTCCAGATGGTGGTGCATGGAGACCATAGGAGACCATAGGAGACCATAAGCGACCATAATCCATAGCTGTGGATAGTTAATTGCCGTAAGTAGTAATTGAACCTACCTTTCGTTGTAAATCAACGGAAGGTAGGTTTTTTAATGGAAGAGATTAAGAAACAAGCAGCCCAGGAGTTGGGTGCGCGATTACGGATAATCCGCAAATCACAAAAGATGAGTTTGCAGGAGGTAGAAAAGAGATCTCATGGGCATTGGAAAGCGGTTGTAATTGGATCATATGAACGGGCCGATCGCGCTCTTTCGGTCGGAAAATTAGCTGAACTATTACATTTCTACCAAGTGCCGATCTCATCATGTTTTTCAATGCCTAGTCAAAACAAAATAGAGGTTAAGCAGTTAATTCTTGATTTACATAAATTCCGTAATTTGGGAGGACTCGGAGAAGAGGTAGCACCTGCTCGACGATATATCTCAGCCATTACTACAAAACGTGAAGATTGGAATGGGCAAATGCTCTCACTGCGAAAAAGTGATTTAGAAACCTTGGCGATCTTGTTTGAAACAAGCGAAGTTGCGCTCTTTGAACAATTTGAAAAATGGGGCGTTCTTATACATCCCCAACAGCAGGCGTAACTAGTAACTCTCTATTTATCTCACCGAGAACGCCATTTATGAATCCGGCGGAATCATCAGTTGAAAGATTCTTAGCCATACTTACAGCCTCATCGATCGCCACTGCATTTGGTACATCTGAACACCATTTAATTTCATAGATAGCAATTCGCAAAATATTGCGATCTATTCCAGGCAAGCGGTCGAGATCCCACTCCTTTGCATGAGCAGTAATTGCATTATCTATCTCGAATTTATATGCCATAACTCCATTTACCAGCAGACGGGCAAACTCGGCAATCGCTGGAGTGTTCTCATCTAACCGTTCTTCTAGAAATGCCGTTGCCGCACGGCCGCGTAACTCTGCTTCATACAAAATATCTAAAGCCCGTTTTCGCCCCTTTGATCTTGCTGACATTAGTTAACGCGACCCAGGTACGAACCATCTCTGGTGTCGACGCGAACCTTTTCATCTTGATTAATAAATAACGGTACTTGAATTTCAACTCCAGTTTCTAAAGTTGCTGGCTTGCTTCCAGCGCTAGAACGGTCACCTTGTAAACCGGGCTCTGTATAAGTAATTTTTAATTCAACAGATGCTGGCAACTCAATAAATAATGGTTCACCTTCGTAGACTGCAACAACGGCTTTAACTTCCTCCAACATGTAATTTGCAGCATCTCCTACCGTTGCAGCAGTGATCGTCATCTGGTCGTAAGTTTCTTTATCCATAAATACAAAATCGTCGCCATCTTTATATAGATAAGTCATATCGCGCTTGTCAACTGTGGCAACTTCGATCTTCAAGCCGGCGTTAAAGGTTTTATCTACTACCTTGCCAGAAAGCAGATGCTTTAGTTTGGTCCGTACGAAAGCTGGACCCTTTCCAGGTTTGACATGCTGAAACTCAACCACATTCCAAAGTTGGTTATCGATATTCAACGTGATGCCATTTTTCAAATCATTGGTAGTAGCCAATTTGGATTCCAATCCTAAATATTTAAAGAGTGAGGTGATTCTACCTTGCTTTTATTGTTGAAATTGCCCGCAAAGCCAATTCATATGAGTTCAATCCAAATCCACCAATAGTTCCATTTACTACTCCTGAAACAACAGAGGTATGGCGAAACTCTTCTCTGGATAATGGATTTGATAAGTGCACTTCAATTACCGGAGCTTTCAACATTGCAACGGCATCTCTAATTGCATAGGAATAATGAGTAAAGGCGGCGGGGTTGATAATTACTGGTACTTTCTCATCCGCTGCTTTATGTAACAAATGAATAATTTCAGTTTCGTCATCGCTTTGAAAGACTGAAACTGTATGCCCTAAGTCTTTTCCACTTTTCTCACAAAAAGCTACTAAATCAGGGTAAGTGATATCTCCGTAAG
Organism: Actinomycetota bacterium; assembly: GCA_010031635.1. Classification (GTDB taxonomy): domain Bacteria; phylum Actinomycetota; class Actinomycetes; order Nanopelagicales; family Nanopelagicaceae; genus UBA3012. The sequence goes on along the minus strand of RGZI01000002.1, from coordinate 50,546 downwards.
TGGCGCTATCGCGCAGGTCTAATCTTCCAAGATTAGGTCCATTAATTACCCAAATATTCATAACGATATTTTCTCATAAGCGATCGCCAGATCTGATTCAGACGCTCCTTCGAGCCGTTTAATTTTTTCCACATTTTCAAGCAACACAAAGCGCAGTTGCCCATTTCTTACTTTCTTATCGCGACCCATCCGCTCAACTAATTCCGGCAATGCCGATTTTTTGTAAGAAGTTGGCAAACCAACCGAAGATAAAATTGCGCGATGTCTATCAACAAATTTTTGATCACAAAAACCAACTTGTAGTGCTAATTCGGCGGCGAAAACCATTCCAACAGAGACCGCATCTCCATGTCTCCAGGTGAACTCTTCAACTGCTTCGATCGCATGTCCCAGTGTGTGGCCGTAATTCAAAATCTCGCGTAATAAAGCTTCTTTTAGATCGGCAGAAACTACATCAGCCTTGACCTGAATAGAACGTTGAATAATCTCTAGTAACTGAGGTGAATTCCACTGCAACAATCTCTGCGAATTTGCTTCGAAGATCTTAAGTATCTCTTCATCTGCAATAAAGCCACATTTAATAATTTCTGCCAGGCCAGAGCGCAATTCGTCGATCGGAAGTGTTTCTAGAAAGTTCGGGTCAACAAATACTATTTGTGGTGAGTGAAACGCACCTACCAAATTTTTACCAGCCGGAATATTTATTCCAGTCTTTCCTCCGATAGCTGCATCGACCATTCCGGCGACTGTTGTCGGAATACTTGCCCAATTGACCCCACGCAACCATGAGGCAGCCGCAAATCCAGCTAGATCAGTGGTGGCGCCTCCACCGATGCCAATGATCCAATCGCGGCGGGTAAAATTGTGAGCAGATAAAGTATTCCAAATTTCAATTAATACCTCTGCGCTCTTTTGAGATTCTCCCTCTGGAAGTTCGATCATTACTAATTCCTGTTGCAAATCCCATTCGGCCGAAATTTTATCAACAACTTCACTTATTTCAGCAGGATACAAAAGTGCGACTTTTGAGCAATCCTTCAACAAAGGTTTTAAATTCCCTACATCAAGATCACCAATCAAAACTTGATATTTATGTTCGGCTGAAATATTAATCTTCTTCATTTCGACAACTCCTTCCGCAGTGAATCCACCGTCTCGTTAGGGCTTTTGTCATCTGTGTTAATCACATGAGTAGCTAAAGATTCATAAATATGCCGACGTTGCGCCATAAGAGCAACCCATCTTGCGCGTGGATTATCAATTAACAGTGGACGGTCTCTATTAAAACCAATTCTTGGCGCAGCACCTGTTATCGAAACATCCAGGAACACGATCTCACTTCCTGAGTTACGGAGAAGTTCTTGAGTTACTTCACTTAAAATCGCTCCCCCACCTAATGACAAAACCCCATTCTCGGTACTTAAAGCCTGCGCAACCACTTCTTCTTCGATCGCCCGAAAATATCCTTCTCCTTGTTCCGTAAAAATATCTGAGATCGAAGTTTTCTCTCGATCTTCAATCATTGAATCTGTATCTGAAAAACTCAGCTTCAGTTCATGACTTAGTCCACGTCCAACTGTGCTTTTTCCACAACCAGGTGGGCCGATTAAAACAATTTTAGGTGGCATGGGAAATTACTTTATTGTGCGGGTGTTTAAGTAGGAATCCAGATTTCGTTTCGTCTCACCCAAACTATCTCCACCAAATTTTTCTAGCAATGCATCTGCCAAAACTAAAGCCAGCATTGCTTCAGCAACTACACCTGATGCTGGCACTGCGCATACATCTGATCTCTGATTGATCGCTTTCGCAGGTTGCATGGTCGAGGTATCGATAGTATCCAATGCGCGTGGCACTGTAGATATCGGTTTCATTGCAACTCTTACTCTTAGCAATTCACCAGTACTCATTCCACCTTCAGTTCCGCCAGCGCGTCCTGATCTACGTTTTACAGTTCCATCCGGATTTAATTCAATCTCATCATGTGCAACTGATCCACGACGAGTCGCAGTGGTAAAACCATCGCCGATTTCAACACCTTTCATGGCTTGGATACTCATCATCGCTCCAGCAATACGGCCATCAAGTCTGCGATCCCAATGGACATGTGAACCAAGACCGGCAGGCAAACCAAAAGCTAAAACTTCAACAACTCCACCCAAGGTGTCTCCGGCTAGATGAGCATCTTCGATTTCAGCAACCATCCGCAAACTACTTGCTGGATCACTTGCTCGTACTGGATCAGCATCAATGCTCTCCATTTGGTGGGCGGTAGGCATCGCGTAACCTTCGGGAACTCTGGCTGAACCAATTGAAATTACATGAGACAAAATTGTGACACCTGCTGCTTGTTGCAGAAATGCTCGCGCTACTGCGCCAAGTGCAACTCGTGCCGCAGTTTCACGCGCACTCGCTCTCTCTAAAATCGGACGTGCGTCATCAAAATCATATTTTTGCATTCCAACTAAATCTGCATGTCCAGGTCGTGGACGGGTTAATGGTGCGTTCCGCGCCAATCCTTCGAGTTCAGCAGGATCTATTGGGTCAGCCCCCATTACAACCTGCCATTTTGGCCATTCACTATTGGCGACCTGAATTGCGATCGGTCCACCTTGAGTTAAACCATGCCGGATACCGCCCAAAATACTGATCTGATCCGCTTCAAAACTCTGCCGCGCACCTCGGCCAACCCCTAGACGGCGTCTGCGTAGGTGGTAATCCAAATCGGCACTGGTGACCTCTACCTGAGCCGGCAACCCTTCTAAAATCGCGGTCAAAACTGGTCCGTGGGACTCTCCTGCAGTTAGCCATCTCAACATGGTGCAATTCTCGCAGATACTTACCCTTTCATGTGCAACATCGGCGAGATCGGCCAGAACCAGACAGCAGCCGCAAGCATCGGTGCCGCAAATGCAATCCCACCCTGGAAGTGCTTTAGTCGAGATTTGCCTAGAGTTGAAAGTAGGCCCAAAATCGCGGCCAATGCGGCCAATAGGGAGAAATTGATTAATTCCAGAAAACTGACCCGACCGATTACTAAACCAATCAGGCCAGCGAGTTTTACATCACCCATCCCAATGCCGCCTCTAGAAATAATAGTTAATACCCCAAAGAACAAAATGAATTCAACTCCTCCTGTGATCGAATCAAAAAACTGATGCTGAAAAAGTTGGATTACCACCAGTAAGAGCGATAAATATCCGGTGATGAAATTTGGTATCCGATGGAATTTGTGATCAATCAAAATTATTGACCAACCTAGGATTAATAATGGGAACGCAGCTAAATTCAGATTTTGTGAAAGTGCTCCGCCGGAAATCAGGGAAATAAAGAGATAGAAAAGAGAGGTTTTGATTTTTTGCGGGTCAGTGTTAAATCTGCGACAAAGAAAGAGATGGATTAAGTAACCCAAAATGTAAAAGATTACTAAAGCGAATATCTCCATCGACAAAAAATAAGGCAAAAGAATTTGCGATCAAAAGTGCAACTCTTAAAAGTTAATCAAAGGCCTAACTTCTGTAATCCTGCGGCCCGCATGGTTACTGCTAGTGAGCGTAAATCTAAAGTTAACGGTTCATAAGCCATTAACTCAATCTGGCCTATTCCCTGTTCAACAAGTAGATCTAACCCATCAATGTATTTTTCACCTGCATCTTTCCAGCGCCCTAATAATTTGGTTGGCCATGGTGAATAAAGAGATTCAAATAGAGTTCCGCTGGTTTGGGTAGGAAATAAATGATCAGTTGCTCCGGATGGCGTAGTTGCGATAATTAGATTTGCCGATAATCCAGATTGCGCCTCACTCCAATCTTTAACTTCTACTGTCGCCGAAATAGCACTGTTAATTAATTGCGCAGCTCTTGATGCGCTACGACTGTAAACCGTAATAGTTCTACCGCGAATATCTAGGGCAGCAATCGCTGAACGCGCAGTCGCTCCGCCACCTAAAATTGTGATCTCATTTGGAATAACGACTTCAGCCTTAGCTAACGCTTGAGCAAATCCAGAGACATCAGTTGAATATGCACTAATTTCATGATCTTCGAAAATTAAAGTATTGGCTGCATTAATTCTTTTAACTAATGGATCAAGCGAGTCAGCAATCATCAATGCTTCCTCTTTTAACGGCATAGTTAATGACAGACCCCTGAAAATCCTTCGGTTAGCTGCAATGAATTGCGCCAGATCACCGCTTTTTACTTCAATCGCGGTGTAATCCCAATCCCAACCCAATACTTCATATGCACATTTGTGCAAAGTAGGCGAAAGTGAATGCCCGACTGGATGACCAAGTACCGCGGCTTGAATCACTTACTCCCCTTAAATAAACCGGCTTTGTAATTACGGATAAACTCAGCTTTAAATTTTAGGAACTCCGAATATTTATCGGTAAATCTAGTATCCCCAGGTGCAACGGTAACAAAGTAGAGCCAACTCCCGGGGGCAGGGGTGATCGTTGCCGTAAGCGCAGCGCTCCCTGGAGATCCGATCGGCCCAGGAGGTAAACCTTTGTACTTGTAGGTGTTGTACTTTGAAGATGATTTGAGTTCTTGATTACTCACCCGAATCTCACCTCTACTCTGATTCACATACATCAAAGTGGAATCCATCTGCAACGCCATTCCGATTTTTAACCGATTGTAAATAACAGTAGCAATCTTGCCGAAATCCTCCTGATTGAAACCTTCACCCTGAACGATGGACGCAATAATTAAAAGTTCTAATGGTGTCAGATCTCGATTTTTAGCGGCACCATAAAATTGTAACTTTTCTAACTCTTGGGCAAATCTATTGATCGCACTTTGAAGCAAAGTTCCTGGATCTCCTCCTGGCAAAATCGTATAATTTGCTGGAAACAACATTCCCTCCGCATTGCCAATATTAAATTCACTAGGAAGTTTTAAATCTGTAAAAGCTTGATCAACTTGATCAGCGTCGAATCCCTCATTAATTAAATTTTTTCGGACCTCACTTATCCTGGCACCTTCTACAATTAGAAATTTACCTTGCAGCCGTTTCTTATCCAGTAATTGAGCAATTGCTTCTTTAGCTGATAAATGAGTGTTAAGTAGATACAAGCCGGCAGAGATGCTCCCCGCCCTTTCATCGCCAGTCGCTGCCCTGAAAAAAATCAAAGAGGTTTTTACTACACCTGCCTTGGCCAAGATTCGACCAATTTCGACACCCGAACTTCCTGCTGGAATATTTACTTCAATTTCTGGCCCAGCAGTGCTCGCTAGGTAATCCAAATCCGGATGAGTTTGATTCCAAAACACTACCCCGAAAATCAAAATAATTAAAACAATTACTATAGAAAGAATTGCTTTCAGATTGACAGATTTTTTTGGAACAAGTAAATCATCTTCCACCAGATCAGCCATTCGCATCAAGGTAACTTTGCAAGATATTTACTGCAGCAACTTGATCAATCACTGCTCTACCCTCTTTTGCACTTCTACCGCTAGCCCTTAAAGCTTGATTCGCTAAAGTCGTCGTAAACCGTTCATCAAAGGTAAGAATTGGCAGATCGGGAAGGTGCGCAGTTAATTGCGCTACAAAATCATTTACTAAATTTGCAGCATGACTGATTTCGCCATTTAAAGATCTAGGCAAGCCCACAACAATGGCAACTATCTCCTCTGATTTACAGATTGAACTAATTTCTTCAATTAAGCCTGGCCCCGAAGGTAAAGTTGAAAAAGGCGTTGCCAATATCCCGTCAGGATCACAAATTGCTAAGCCAATCCTGGTGCTTCCATAATCAAGGCCTAACTTTCGCCCCTTTTTCATCTTCTAATCTTACTTGACGCTATTTAAGAGCAAGTATCTGATCTTTGATTGATTTCAGCGCGTTTTGAACCGCAGATGTATCGATGCCGCCACCTTGCGCAAAATCATCTTTTCCGCCGCCGCCACCACCCAATGCTTTAGCACCAGTGCGCACTAATTCACCGGCTTTCAAACCAGATTTCCGAGCACTCTCATCGCAAGCCACCACTAAAACTGGTTTATCTTCATTGTTACTAAGTAGCACTACTACAGCCCCGGCACCCAATAAATTCCTAATCTCAAGAGCGACTGTTCGTAAATCATCTCCAGAAACTCCATCGGAAAGTTGAGCTAAGAGCACTTTATTATTGCCAATCTGCTCTGCCTTCTCTGCAAGCGGCTTAACTAAAGCCAAAGCTTCTTTGCTTTTCGCCCCAGAAATTTCACGTTCGATATTTTTGACCTTATCTAGCAGTGCACTTATTCGCTCCGGCAACTCTTCGGATCTCGTTGATTTCACCATATCACCAACGATATTTAGAATGACATGTTCTCTTGCATAGAAGCGATATGCATCTACACCGACAAGAGCCTCTACTCTGCGGACTCCTGCGCCAATTGATGACTCACCCAATAATTTAACAACTCCAAGTTGGCTCGAGCGAGAGACATGGGTACCGCCACACAGTTCTTTAGCCCAATCACCTACTGAAACGACGCGAACCTCTGAACCATATTTTTCACCAAATAAGGCCATCGCTCCAATAGCTTTTGCCTCATCTTGACTCATTATCTCTGCGGTAATTTCTAGATCGGTTACCAACAAAGTGTTAACCCGATCTTCAACTTCGCTCATGGTCGCTTCCGAGACCGCACCTACCGCAGAAAAATCAAATCTAAAACGTCCTGGTGCATTTTCCGAACCTGCTTGTGTCGCAGTTTCACCTAATGCTTCGCGGAATGCTTTATGAACCATATGAGTTGCAGTGTGCGCACGCGAAATTCCGGCCCGACGATCAATATCGATCTCCGCAAATCCACTCTCACTTACCAGTGCTTCACCACTTACAACTTTTCCTCTGTGTAAAAATAGATTCGGTATAGGTGTTTGTACATCATCAATTTCAATCAACGCTCCATTTGCAGTGCGGATGAAACCACTATCAGCGAGTTGTCCACCGCCTTCGGCATAAAAAGGAGTTCGGTCTAACATAATTTCAATTTCATCCCCGGCTTTAGCCGCGGCAACAGGAACTCCATCAACTAGCAAATACTTAATCTTTGATTCACTCTTTGTTTGGGTATAACCAGTGAACTCTGTTACTCCAGATTGATCTAGCGCGGCTCGGTAAATCGAAAGATCAGCATGGCCAGATTTCTTAGCGCGCGCATCTGCTTTCGCCCGATCGCGTTGTTCTTTCATTAATTTACGGAAGGCATCCTCATCGACGGTCAATCCTTGTTCTGAAGCCATCTCTAAAGTTAAGTCGTAGGGAAATCCATAAGTGTCATGCAATTTGAAAGCATCTGAGCCGGATAATGATTTGGCCCCACTTTTTTTAGTGGCGCCTGCTGCTGAATCAAAAATTAAAGTACCTGATTTTAAGGTTTGTAAAAATGCGCTTTCTTCTCCCACTGCAATTTCTAGGATGCGTGCTTTATCGGTGTGTAACTCCGGATATTGCGGAGACATCGCTGCGATAGCAGTTGTAATCAACTCATGGGTGGTTGGGTCTCCGGAACCAAGTAATCTCATGTTACGAATAGTTCGACGCATCATTCTGCGAAGTACATAACCACGACCTTCATTACCTGGAGTTACGCCATCACCAATCAACATCGCTGCAGTCCGTGCATGATCGGCAATAACACGGAGGGAAACATCTGATCCAATTGATTTGCCATATTTAACATTTGCTAATGCGCTGGCTTTATCCAAAATTAATCTAGTTGTATCTATTTCGTAGATATTTTCCACGCCTTGCAGCAAAGCCGCAGTTCTTTCTAAACCTAAACCGGTATCAATACTTTTCTTCGGTAACTCTCCCAAGATTTGAAAATCTGATTTTCCATTTCCAATGCCGCGCTCTGATTGCATAAAGACCAAATTCCAGATCTCCATGTACCGATTTTCATCAGCAATTGGGCCACCTTCGGCGCCATGCTCTGGACCACGATCAAAGTAAATCTCCGAACACGGACCGCACGGCCCGGGAACTCCCATGGACCAAAAATTGTCATCCATATCTCGACGTTGAATCCGTTCTTTTGGTACGCCAATCTTTTTGTGCCAAATATCTGCTGCTTCATCATCGTCAAGATAAACCGTTACCCACAATCGTTCTGGATCAAATCCATATCCGCCATCAGATTGAGAACGGGTTAACAACTCCCAAGCTAAGGTGATTGCGCCCTCCTTGAAGTAATCACCAAAAGAAAAGTTTCCACACATTTGAAAAAATGATGCATGTCTGGTTGTTTTACCAACTTCATCAATATCTAAAGTTCGCACACATTTTTGAACTGATGTCGCTCTCTTGTATGGTGCCGGAATTTCTCCCAAAAAATATGGTTTGAAAGGCACCATGCCGGCATTAACTAGAAGTAAATTTGGATCATCAGCGATCAATGAGGCTGAAGGAACTACAGTGTGAGTTAAGCCAGCGTGGTTGTCTTTTTCAAAGAAGTCAAGCCATCGTTTACGTATCTCCGCTGAATCCACACCAAATCCGTTCTACTAATGAAAATTAATCGCGATTTTTATTTCTTGCTTTTGCAATCCCCCATGCAACAGCAGCCATTTTGGCGGCCGGACCACGGGAAAGAATCGAATCAGCGGCGGCGGTCAATCTTGTAGTAAAACCTTCTGCGCTTTTGGTGATGTTATCAATTCGTTCAAACTGCTTATTGGTGAGATTTACAGTCGTGGTGACCTCTTCAAGCAATGGAACCGTTTCTTGGCTGACATTTTTAATCGCAACGCCAGCTTCATCTAAAACTTTTCCAAATCTAATAACTGCATAAGCGATAGCTACTGCTACAACAGCAAGTGATGAGGCAGCGATAATTGCTGCAATTCCGCCTGCACTCATTTTGATCCCCCCAAAATCTCGCGTATCCGTTCCAAAGCTTTTGCCACTCTGGCTTCAGCTCCGTGAAGAGTTGGACGGTAATACTGCTTCCCGACCAACGGATCTGGAGCGTATTGGGCCGCAACTACTCCCTCTGGATAGTCATGAGGATACCGGTAATCCCCGCTGGCACCGAATGGTGTGGCCCCATCGCGAAGTCATCCCAATATCTTCACTTGCAAAGATCATCAATCTCCGGGCCATATATCTTGGATCTTCCCCTGCTTCAATCATGCGTGCCAAATAATGTAATGCTGCATCAACATCAGAGCCGCGCATGCTTTTTATATATGCACTTATTACATCGTAATGTTGATCTATATTGTATAAAACTATGGCCTGAGAAACTGCTTTTGCTAGATTATCAACTGTTATTACACCACTATCTTGACTGGCACCAGCTGCAGCTTCTAAGTAAGTTAAAATTCTTCTGCCATCGCCATTAGAAATTTTTATCAACTCAGATTTAGCATCTTGATCAATTTCAATTTTATTATTTAATCCTTTTGGATCCAACAATGCTCGCTCAATTAATTTCTCAGCGGACTCTTCACTTAAAGCATTTAAAGTCAAAACTAATGAACGCGATAACAATGGTGAGATTATTGAGAATGCTGGATTTTCAGTTGTTGCGGCAACTAAAGTAATTAATTTATCCTCAACCGCTGGCAGCAAGGCATCTTGTTGTGCTTTGTTAAACCGATGAACTTCATCAATAAAAAGTAAAGTTTGTATCCCTTTATGAGCTAATTGAAATCTTGCCGATTCAATCTCTTCGCGAACATCTTTAACGCCGGCATTTACTGCTGAGAGTTGCCGAAATCTGCGCCCCTTTGATAACAACAAAGCTAGCGAGGTTTTACCTACACCTGGGGGTCCATATAAAATAATTGATGGCGGCGCACCTGGCAATCCATCTAACAACCTTCGCAGCGGCGTTCCTTCACTAATCAAATGATCTTGTCCTAAGACCTCAGAAAGATTATCTGGGCGTAACCGTGCTGCAAGCGGTGCGTTTTCTGAGATTTCACCACCTTCAGAGGAAGATAACTCCCCACCTTCTGTGTCAAAAGTAAACAACTCCATGTAAGTAATTATCAGATCGTTGTTATCAAAGAAGAAATATCCGTTAAGGGAAGATTTGGGGTGCTGTGATTTTTGTGTGCCACGACAGCAGCGGTGTGATACTCCTCCAGCGCTGCGATAACTCTTGTATCTGCATAGGGAGTTCCATCAATAATGGGACCCTTTACACAATCGATAACCGCAGCCACATCATCACCAGCCAAAGTTCGGTGCACTTCTAACGCATGCGCTAAAGCAAGAACTTTGTTTCTATTGCTCTGCAAAATCTCTTCTGAGCGCTGCAACAAAGTGGCCAAGTTGTCTTCGATACGGTCTGATAATGCATTTCGAAGTTCCTTTTCCGCGCTCTCACCAGGTTTACCTTTTCCACCCGGTGACCCTAATTCAAATCGCTTATTTGAGGCGTGCGATGAAACGGTGGAACCCATTCCCCAATGACCTTCCATAAAACTGGCAATAGTTGTGGCACTTTCTAGGTCGCCCGAAACTCCTGAAGAATTATCGCCGGCAAAAAATAATCTTTCGCCTGAGAGAGACGCTACGGAGACCAAAATATCTGCTTCGTACTCCGTTCGCCATCTGGTGAATTGATCATCGGGTGGAATACTGGCAACCATTCCCAAATAATCTGAGCCTTTTTCAATAGTGGCAAGATCAATCATCATATGTCTGCGCATTACATGTGCCATAACTCCATGACAGGCTTCATGTATTGCCACAGCATGTCGTTCACGTTCAATATATTCAACATCTTCTGGAGGTCCAAGCTCTTTTAATTGTTTGGCTTTGATTATGTCAAGCCAAGTGATGCTGGTACGACCATTTCTGATCGCATTAATCAGACCTTCATTGATCGTATCTTTGATAGTCGCACCAGTTGCATATGGTGTGATGGTCGCTAATTTATCGATCTCTTCCGCTGTTAAAGAGTGTGAAACTTTATCTAAGTAACCTTGATAGGTGCGAACTCTGCCCGGTTTACTGGGATAACCAACACGGTACATACGGTCAATTCGACCTGGACGAAGTAAAGCTTCATCCAATGCTTCTGGCATGTTTGTAGCCATAACCGTAAGGATTCGATACTTAGGAGGTTGTTTCGGACGCATGCCTAAAGTTCTACGAACGATACGGTTAAAGAATCCACGTGGTTTTTTCAATCCCGACAACTCAGTAAGCAGCGCCTGCAAAGTTCCCATTCCGCCACCACCGCCACCGCCACCAGCACCACCCATTACAAATTTCTCTCGAGTAATTAAATTTGCTGCATCTTGAGATAAGTAATTGCCGCCATGACATGAACTTCCAAATACATCTGGAGTGAATCTTCCTTGGCCGCCAGAAGGTGCTAAACCGCGATTACCTAAAGAGTCTGCTTCGTCAAAGAATGCTACGACTCCCCCATAGCGCAAGGACAATTTTCGTAATTTGCGAAATAGCCCTTTAACTTTCATTACTCCAATACCGAAAAACATCGCATTGAATGCGCCTGGATCAACAAAGACGAATGGCTTACCGCTTTCACCTGCCATGGATTCCGCCATCAAAGTTTTTCCAGTTCCTGGAGGTCCCCAAAGCAAGATACCCCCCGGCACATAACCACCGTATTTTTCAATCTCTTCTGGTTTTTCTAAAAACATTAGATTTTCGCGGATTCGCGCTAAGACATGATCTTGTCCCCAGACATCTGAAAAGCGAGTTTTAATATCATCTGGAAAATAAACATCAATTCCTCCGCGCGATAAAAACCAAAACATTGCCACAAATTGGATAACTATAAATACCACTGCAAAAAGTAATTGACCTAATAAAGGAAGCGCACTCCACAATGCTTTAGGGGCCAGAAATAACGCCTGCACTGGAGGCTCGTGATAAACCGCACCTAGAACCACACTCAACAAAGCGATCCAAATCAAAACTTTGATGGCTCTAGATAAACGATACCTATTCCAGTCGCTAATTTTATGTATTAATCGATCCGTAAAAGAAAAATACTTTTGCCAACCGCTGTGATACGGCGCAACGAACTCTGCAATCAAGAAGTGGATCTGTCTAATAATTTCAATACCAGCTAAAACAAAAAGCCAAGGGCGGGTATTACCTACCTCTTTGATCGAGTCACCAAAACCAAAGAGTGGATTGTCGGCCATTAACGCCCACGCCAAAGTTAAATAAACAATTGATAGCGTGATCAGAAACTTTAATCTATCAAAAGCACTTAGATGAATGCGAACTTTACGATCAGAATCACGCATTCTGCTTGTATATTGTTCAGTATTACTCACTGGAGGCCCCTTACCGTAAATGAATCAGAAATCTTGTTGATCTCATCAGAATTAGCTTTAAAGCATTTAGTGGAGCATCTAACTATGAAAAAATATAAAGTACTACGGTCTGCTGATATCAACGCTGTTTGTTTTACAGTTTCATTTAGCGCACCTGGTGGCGTGAAAGAAAAAGTAGTTCTTACTCCACGGGCTCCTTTTTCAATTATCTCTTCATCATCTAAAAGAACAAAATCTGTAACAACAGAACTTTCGCCAGCATAAAGTTTGGTAACTGGAATAATTAAATCTCTCAGCGAATTTAAGGAAACGCCATTGCTTTCCTCTATCGTCAATTGCCGAACTCTGGTAAAAGCAATTGGATGTTCAGTTGGAATTAGACCAAAAATTTCCTTAGGCAGAATATTGGGCACTTTGCTGTACGCCTCTTGCCAGAGAACTAAGTTGGCTTTTTCTCGGCCAGCAGCAGTTGCACCGGTTATTTCCGCTTTATGTAAAACTTTTTGATTGATTTTTGTCCATTCAGTTGGAACAGTGAAATAAGCGCCCACATCTTTATTGGAGGCGTATCTTTGACTGCTTTGCGCGCATCCTGATAAAAGTAAAACTGATGCCATAGTTAAAGATAGCGCGCGTGCTTTCATTGTTACTTTTCTAACTTCTCTACTTTATCGATCCCAGCTTCTTTTCGTTGAGCTGACGTAATTGGAGTAGGTGCACCGGTTAATGGATCGCCACCACTTGCAGTTTTCGGAAATGCGATTACTTCGCGGATGGATTCAACACCTGCCATCAAAGCACTCACTCGATCGATGCCAATTGCAATGCCCCCATGAGGTGGTGGTCCATAATTAAATGCATCTAATAGAAAACCAAATTTAGATTGCGCTTCCTCGCGGGTTAACCCAATAACATCAAATACCCGTTGTTGAATTTCACGTTGATGAATACGGATAGATCCGCCGCCGATTTCATTACCATTTAACACAATGTCATATGCATAAGCCAAAGCGTTTGCTGGATCTTTATCAAATGTCGTTGCGTACTCTGGTTTTGGACCAGTAAATGGATGATGTACCGCAGTCCAACCACCATTATCAGTTGGTTCAAACATCGGTGCATCAACAACCCACAAGAATTCCCACATATGATCTGGAATCAAGTTGCACTTTTTGGCAATCTCTAATCGTGCCGCACCAAGAAGTTTTTGCGATTCATCTCGCTCTCCTGCTGCAAAAAATATTGCATCTCCTGGTTTGGCGCCAACTTTTGCGGCGATCCCAGCTCTTTCACTCTCGGAAATATTTTTTGCAACTGGACCGGTAACTTCACCTGTTGCGTCAATCAAAATATAAGCAAGTCCTTTGGCCCCACGCGCTTTTGCCCACTCTTGCCAACCATCTAATTCACGGCGTGGAGTTGTCGCTCCTCCTGGCATAACAACCGCACCTACGTAAGGGGCCTTGAAAACTCGGAATTCAGTATTAGCAAAATACTCCGTTACTTCTACTAACTCATATTCAAACCGTAGATCTGGTTTATCTGATCCAAATCTGCGCATTGCTTCAAGAAAAGTCATTCTTGGAATTGGGGTTGAAATTTCGATGCCTAGAACTTCTTTCCACAACTTCTTCAAAATCTTTTCAGTAAGAGTTAAAATATCTTCTTGATCAATAAAACTCATTTCAACATCTAACTGAGTGAACTCTGGTTGGCGATCTGCGCGGAAATCTTCATCGCGAAAACACCGGGCAATTTGGTAATACTTTTCCATTCCGGCAACCATCAACAACTGTTTAAATAACTGTGGTGATTGTGGCAGGGCATACCAACTGCCTGGTTGCAATCGGACCGGCACTAGAAAATCTCGGGCACCTTCTGGAGTTGAACGAGTCAAATACGGTGTTTCAATATCTAAGAAACCCTCGCCTTCCATAACTGCACGAATAGTCGAAGTGATTTTGGAACGCAATCTCAAAGCCGCGGCTGGTCCTTCACGTCGTAAATCTAAATAACGGTATTTAAGTCTTACCTCTTCGTTTGCATCAACACGTTCACCGCTGTCAATTGGGAATGGCAATGGAGCTGCCTCACTCAATACTGTTAATTGATCACAAATTACTTCAATCGCTCCAGTTGGAACATTTTCATTTAAATTGCCATCTGGTCGTAAAGATACTTTTCCAGTAACGCTGATGCACCATTCAGCTCTTAAGGCTCCGGCCACGCTCTCGTCATGAATGACGATTTGCGACCACCCAGTTGCATCTCTTAAATCAATAAAAGCAACGCCACCATGGTCACGTCGTCTGGCCACCCAGCCAGCCAAAGTCACAGTATCTCCGGCATTGTGCGCAGTTAATTGACCTGCCCCGTGTGTACGTATCAAAATCTTGCCTCGCTTAAATTTCTCTTCACTTTAAGAAGTCGGCTAACTCCGTAAGCCTAACTGATGTAACCACACCGTCGCTCATGCGTTTGATCTCTGCTTGCCCGGAACTGATCTCGTTCTCCCCTAAAACTGCTAGATACTTTGCACCGGATTTATCGCCACTTTTCATCGCTCCTTTTAAGCCGCGTTCGCCATATGCCATATCGCATCGAATACCGTTATTCCGCAGATTTGATAACAATTCAATTGCAAAAGTGCGCGCTTCTTCGCCAAGTGGGACCAGATAAAGTGAAAGTTGCGTAGCAGGTGGTAATTCAATTCCCTCGGCTTCACAAGCAAGTAAAACCCGATCTACCCCAATGCCGTATCCGATACCAGAGAGAGATTGTCCACCAAGTTTTTCCATTAAACCGTCGTAACGGCCGCCGCCACCAATTCCAGATTGCGCCCCAAGTTTATGATGTACAAATTCAAAAGTTGTATGAGTGTAGTAATCCAAACCGCGTACCAATTTTGGATTTTCAATATATTTGATACCAAGATTAGTCAATCCATTTTTAACTGCTGAATATCTCTCTTTAGCTTCTTGAGTCAGATAATCTAAAATTACTGGAGCATTTTTAAGAGCCGCAATCATCTCGGGACGCTTGTCATCCAAAACTCGCAGTGGATTAATTTTGGCCCGCTCACGTGTTACTTCATCTAGATCAATCTCTTTCAAAAATTTAACTAACGCTTCTCTATGCGAATCTCGCGATGGTTTATCTCCCAAAGAATTTATCTGTACTTCATAATCATGTAAGCCTAAATTATTGAAAGCCTGCACCGCTAATGAAACTACTTCCACATCAATCAGTGGATCGTCTCCACCAATTGCCTCAACGCCGACTTGATAAAACTGCCGATAACGCCCCGCTTGTGGACGTTCTGCTCTAAAGAATGCACCTGAATACCAAACTTTTACTGGAAGTTGTCCACGATCTAATCCACTTTCAATCACCGCTCGCATCACACCTGCAGTACCTTCGGGACGCAATGTAAGTGACCGATCTGCACGATCTGTAAAGGTATACATTTCTTTGCTAACTACATCAGTAGATTCACCAACTCCACTGGTAAACAAGCCGGTGTCTTCAAAGACTGCGGTCTCCATTAATTGATAATTCGCTAAACGTGCTGGGGAAATTAAATTTTCACGGACTAATTCAAATTTTGCCGATTCAGGGGGTAAATACTCTTTAACCCCTTTAGGAACTTGAAATTTCATAACAACTTCCCGATGGCCGCAGCTTTCAAATATTGATTATGTGCCCGCTCTGCACGAATAGTCGTTTCCTCACCATGGCCAGGTAGAACGCGTAAGTCATCGGCTAGTGGCCAAATCTTATGCATCAGCGTCTCCTGCATCTGTGCGTGAGATCCAGTTGGCAGATCGGTTCTGCCAATCGATCCGGCAAACAAGACATCGCCAGAAATCAAAATCTCATTATTTATATGGCACAGAATAGAACCTGCGGTGTGTCCAGGGGCGTGAACAAAGCGCAAATTCAGACCAGCAATTTCAATCTCACTTCCATCGGTTAATTCGATAACCTCTTCTGGTTCCACAAAACTCTGTCCGTTAGTTAAAGACCGACTCTCACTTGATAAGGCGAATTCCGGATGCTCGAGCAAAATCCGATCGGCGCTATGAATCATCGCCGGAACACCTACCTTGGCGCATAAGGGTGCAAGGGAGAAGGTGTGGTCGAGGTGGCCATGAGTGAGCAGTACCGCCACCGGCTTTAGGTTGTGCTTTGCCGCCCGCTCTAAAATTGCCCCACTTAGGTCTGGATCGCCGATTCCAGGGTCCACAATCAGCGCTTCATTGCCTTTGCCGGTAGCAATAATCCAGGCATTGGTGGCAAAAGCTTTGGCCACAACTACGCTCACCAGCACAGATTCTCCATTTTTAAAGCAAAGTTTGGGGGTTTGTTAAGGCTACCGGTACCGTGTCCTCCCTGTCCCCAATACTTCCATTCACCGTCAAAATAGCGAGCCGGACCGGCCTCACAAAAGTGGCTGATCAGGTGGCGCGCAAAGAGCGTAAAGGAGATTTACCTTGAGCGAGAATGAAGGATTAATTTCAGCAGCAAGTGCCCTCATTGGAGATCCTGCCCTCTTTGGTCGAGTTCATGACGATGGAACTGTTTATGTTTGGACACAAGCTGGTGAAAAACCCGTTGGTTCCTATCCCGGCAAAAGCCCAGAAGAAGCGTTGCAATACTTTGTCCGCAAATTTGAAACCCTGGCATCTGAAATCGCCTTAACTGCAGCTCGAGTTCGCAGTGGAGCGATCCTTCCGCAGGATGGTGAGATCGCTGTTGCAAAATTGCGTGAAAGTATCGCGACAATTAATGCGGTCGGAGATTTGGCTGCACTTGCAATTGCAGTTGAACAAATTCCACCATTGATTGATCAACAAAGACAAATTTATGCAGCGAAGAAAGCTGATGAAGCTAACGCGCGTGCTACCGCTCGCAACGATGCAAAAATTGCTAAAGAAGCAATTGTTGTTGAATCTGAAGCTATCTGCGATAAAGATTCTTGGAAAGTTACCGGCGATCGCCTCAAAGAGTTGTTAGATCAATGGAAAGCATTACCTAGAATTGATAAAGCAAGCGATGAGCAATTATGGAAAAGATTTTCAGTAGCCCGAAATGGTTTTGACCGTCGCCGCCGAGCACATTTTGCAAAATTAGTTGCAGAACAGAGCACCATTGCCTCTGCCAAGGAAAAAATTGTGACCGAGGCGGAAACACTTGTGACATCTCGGGATTGGGTCGCCACTGCTCGCAGATTTAGTACCTTAATGCAAGAGTGGAAAACTTCCGGTCGCGGACAAAAAAGAAGTGATGATGCACTTTGGGAGCGATTCCGTGCCGCACAAGAAGCTTTTTTTGCTGCTAAGAAAGCAGATTTAGAACGTCGTGAAAACTCTATGGGTGCAAACTTGGCCAAGAAGGAAGAGATCGCTAAACAGATTGAGGCGTTGCTTCCAATCACCGATTTTCCAACTGCTAAAAAGAGTTTCCGTGATCTCCTCTCACAACTTGAAAAAGTTGGGCAAATCCCCCGCGACAAGCGAGATGCACTTGAAATCAGAGTTGGGGCTGTTGAGAAAGAGATTCGCGTTCTTGATGAAGAGCATCGTCGCAAAACTGACCCAGCCGCAAAAGCCCGCGCAGCAGATGTTGTACGTCAATTAACTGAAGCAATCGAAAATTACGAGAAGGTTGCCGCAAAAGCAACTGCTAATAATGATGCCAAACGTGCAGCAGATGCTTTGGAATCAGCAGAGGCTAGACGTAGTTGGTTGGCTGAAGCACAACGTTCTCTATCTGAGTTTTCCGCTTAATTGTTGGTAATTCGGTAAACATCATAAACACCATCAACAGTTCTAACTGCGCGTAATACATCTTCCAAATGCGTGGCATCCGCCATTTCAAAAGTGAATCGAGAGATCGCAACTCGATCTCGTGTTGTTGTAACTGACGCGCTCAAAATATTTACTTGCGAATCAGAGAGCATCTTGGTGATATCAGATAACAATCTCGCCCGATCTAATGCCTCTACTTGAATGTTAACCAAGAAAAGCGTTACCGCACCCGGAGTCCACGAAACTGGTAAAAATCGTTCCGGTTGAGTTCGCTGTAAATCATCAACATTTGTGCAATCAACTCGATGAATAGAAACTCCACTTGCTTTCGTTATAAAACCGACGATCTCATCCCCTGGCACTGGAGCACAACAGCGGGCCAACTTAACCAACAAATCTTTGGCACCAACAACGTCGACTCCTGCGTTACGTCGATTAGTTGTGGAACTCGGATTTTCTAATAAAAAATTATGATCATTGTGCTCATGCTCGTGCTCATCTGTTCCAAGTGATGAAATCAATTTCTCGACTATGGAAGCCGCTGAAACATGTCCATCGCCCACCGCTGCATAAAGAGAGGTGATATCTAAATACTTCATCTCATGTGCTAATTCAAGTAATGCATGACTAGTGAGAATCTTTTGTAAAGGTAGGTCCTGTTTTCTTAGTTGACGCGCAATCGATTCCTTACCAGCGTCAATCGCTTCATCTCTGCGTTCTTTAGAGAACCACGCTTTAATTTTTGACCGTGCCCGTGGACTTTTTACAAAATTCAACCAATCATGACTTGGGCCAGCGGTCTCAGCTTTATTAGTCAAAATCTCTACTACATCGCCATTTACCAATGGAGTCCCTAAAGTCACCAATTTCCCGTTTACTTTGGCACCAATACAACGACGTCCAACCTCTGTATGCACGGCGTAGGCAAAATCAACTGGAGTTGAACCTGAAGGCAGCGCCAAAACACTACCTTTGGGCGTAAAGATAAACACCTCTGGTGTACCTAAATCAAATCTTAAAGATTCCAAAAATTCTTCAGCATCTTTAGTCTCTTGTTGCCATTCATGTAACTGCTTTAGCCAAGCCATATTTGCATCGTTATTGGCTCCTTCTAATTCATTATTACTCTTGCCTTTTTTATATTTCCAGTGAGCGGCAATTCCAAACTCAGCGCGAGCGTGCATATCCTTGGTTCTAATCTGAATCTCAACTGCTTTTCCTTCAGGTCCAATCACGGTTGTGTGCAGAGATTGATAAAGATTAAATTTAGGCATTGCGATGTAATCCTTAAATCTGCCCGGAACTGGATTCCAATGAGCATGGATTGCACCCAATGCTCCGTAACAATCCTTAACATCCTCCACCAAGACCCGAACTCCAGTTAAATCATAAATTTCATTAAACTCGCGACCGCGCATCACCATTTTTTGATAAATTGAATAGTAATGTTTATAGCGACCAGTTACATCAGCTTTAATTTCCGCTTCTTTCAGTTCACGTTTAATTTCAGCAATAACTTCTGTGGCATATTCTCCGCGAATCGATTCGCGATCTACAACTAAACGACCAATCTCTTCATATTTCTTCGGTTCTAGTGTTCGAAAAGAAATATCCTCAAGTTCCCATTTAATGGTACTCATACCTAAACGGTGAGATAGAGGCGCGTAGATATCTAAAGTTTCACGAGCTTTTCGAGTTGCGGTTTCTGGAGTCAAAAACTCCCAAGTGCGGGCATTGTGTAAACGATCGGCTAACTTGATTACTAAAACCCGAATATCTTTAGACATCGCAACTACCATTTTACGAACTGTCTCTGCTTCAGCATCTGGCCCGTAAGTTACCCGATCTAATTTAGTTACCCCATCCACTAAATCAGCAACTTCATCTCCGAAATCAATTCTCAACTGTTCAATCGAGTAAGAGGTGTCTTCTACTGTGTCATGTAACAACGCTGCGATTATGGTTGAAGATCCCATACCTAACTCTGCCAATATTTGCGCGACTGCTACTGGGTGGGAAATGTACTCTTCCCCTGATTTACGATTTTGTCCTAGATGAGCTTTTTCAGCGGTTTCATAGGCACGTTCAATTTCGGCCCGTTCTTTTTTATTCGCATCAATAATCGACAGTAATGGCGAAATTAATTGCGAACTCATATAGACAGGATACGGTTACTTGCGCTTGCCGGCCTTCTTACGCTTCGGTTGGTTACGTGGTCCCCGTTCGCCATTGGCAACTGGTCCTACCGATGCTGCGCCTTCATTGCCACTTGCTGAAGTACTTGAGCTCTCGCTCTTTCCGGTGCGAGCCGAAACTCGCTTAGCCAAAGCTTTCATCGCCGGTTCGCGCTCACGCATTGCGGCTAAGAATGGGGTTGCTACAAAGATCGAAGAATAAGTTCCAACGGCCAGACCGATAAACAAGGCAAGGGAGAGATCTTTAAGTGGACCAGCACCAAGTACACCGGTACCAATAAACAAAATTGATCCAACTGGAAGTAGTGCGACTATCGAGGTATTGATTGAACGAACTAAAGTTTGATTAACAGCTAAATTGGCTGCACCTGAATAAGTTAATCGCGATCCACCAGATATTCCACGGGTGTTTTCACGAACTTTATCAAAGACCACAACAGTGTCATAAAGTGAATATCCCAAAATCGTCAGGAAGCCAATCACAGTTGACGGTGTTACCTCGAATCCAATCAATGCGTAAATACCAACAGTGATCCAAACATCGTGGAACAAGGCGATGATTGCGGCGATCGCCATCTTTGGTTCAAATGCAATAGAAAGAAAGATGATGATCGCAAAGAGAAATACCACTAAAGCCGTGACAGCTTTCTTTGTTATCTCTTTACCCCAAGATGGTCCCACTAAGCGGGTGTCAATTTCATTTTTAGAAACTGAGAAAGTTGAAGATAAGACATCGGCTACTCGGGAAGATTCAACGCTAGTTAGTACGCCGGTTTGAATTCGAACTTTATTAGAACCTATAGTCTGAATTATCGGATCTCCAGGCACATTTGCTTTCACCATAGCCGCACGTGCATCTGGCACTGTGAGACCAGCTTTCTTAACGATAAATTCCGAGCCACCCTTGAATTCAATACCTAGATGCAAGCCTTGAATGCCCAGTGAAAGCGCAGAGGTAATAATCAACAGGGCAGAAAGCGCATACCAACGTCGACGGTTGCCTATGAAGTTAAATGATTTTTCGCCACGGTAGAGACGATCACCGAAAGAAAGTTTGGTATTCATTTAGTTGCTCCCTTTCTCTGTCTTGTCACTTTTGACCAACACATTCCCGCGCACCACTTTATGTGCATCAAGCCCTGAAAGCGGATGTCCATCTCGGAAAAATGGAACATTGGCCAGAAGGGTAATAATTGGTTTGGTAAATAGGAACACCACGATCAAGTCGATAATCGTTGTTAATCCAAGTGCAAAAGCGAAGCCGCGGACATTTCCAATTGCAAATATGTAAAGCAGTAAGGCCGCGATGAGCGAGACCACATCTGAGATGATGATTGTTCTACGGGCTCTAATCCAGCCGTTTTCAACAGCTGATCGCAAAGATCTGCCTTCTCGGATTTCATCTCTTAGCCGTTCGAAGTAAATAATAAATGAGTCAGCGGTAATACCAATAGCCACAATCGCTCCAGCGATGCCAGATAACGTTAATGTGAATCCAATATTCTCTCCGAGCACAACAATTGTTAAATACAGAATCAATGCAGCCAGAGTTAATGAACCAATTGTTATAAACCCAAGTGCCCGATAATAAAAGAGCGAATAAAGAATTACTAAAATTAATCCTAAGCCACCTGCAAGTAGCCCGGCACGTAATTGATCAGTTCCCAGAGTTGGAGAAACTTGTTGTACTTCGCCACGATCAAAAGCCAAGGGCAAAGAGCCATACTTCAATACATTTGCTAAATCACTTGCTTCTTGTTGAGTGAAGTCACCGGTGATCTGAGCACTTCCGCCGATAATTGCATTAATAATTCTTGGCGCAGAAACCACAAGACCATCAAGGACAATTGCGACCTGGTTTTGTGGTGCAGCAAGTGAAACTACTCGTTGAGTAATTGCACCAAATTTTGAGGTTCCCTCTTTGTTAAAATCAAGTGCTACATACCAACCGCCGCTACCTTGTTGATCAATTGCAGCAGTTGCTTTCTTTACTTGAGTACCAAGTACTTCGGCAGGTCCTAAAACATAACGTGCAGTTCCATCGCGATCACAAGTTACGAAAGGTAAATCTGCGGAATCTCCACCACCACCGCGACGTGATTCATCTTTAGTGCAATCAAGTGCAGCAAACTCTTGGGAAAGAATTTCTCCCGCTGCAGCAGCTGCTTGTGATTGCGCATCAGTAGGGGCAGGAGGCGCAGGCGCTGCCGGAGCAGCAGGGGCTTTAGGAGTAACAATTGGTGACGCAGACGGTGTTGGATCGGCAAAATGTGGCGCACTCTTAGAAAGTTTAGAGCCTGAAGTTGAAGGCGCAGGAGTTACGACTGTACTTGCAGACGGTGCTGGTGCTGGCGTTGGTGCTTCTACTGGACCACCGGTTGATAAAACTTGGCGAAAACGTAACTCTGCAGTTTGGCCAACTAATTCAACAACTCGCTCACCTGATTCACCAGGAACAGAGATCAAAATTTGGCGATTGGTGCCACTTCCTTGGGCAACAACTTCACTTTCCGCTACACCAAGTGAGTTAACCCGTTGGCGAATAATGCTAACCGCTTGATCAATTGCCTCATTGGTAACTTTGCCTTCTTGACCAGCCGTGATTCGCGGTTGCAAGACCACACTGGTTCCACCACGCAGATCCAAACCAAGCCGAACTTGCTTAGCTCCTTGGATAAATATCGAGGCGGTTAAAGCCACCAAAATCAATAAAAGGGCGGTTAAGGAACGGCCCGGCCTTGAGGAAGAAGAAGTCTTAGACACGAGGGGTGAGTCTAGGGTTCTAATGGGTTAGAAGCGAACTCGCCGCCGCTAAACAGGTTCAAGCTCTCAGGTGGTGTTAAGCCTAAATGTCGCCAACCAGCCTCCGTCGCCACCCTTCCGCGAGGGGTACGAAGCAGCAAACCGGTGCGAACTAAAAATGGCTCACAAACAGCTTCCACGGTCTCGACCTCCTCGCCCACCGTAAGTGCCAAAGTGGAGATTCCAACCGGCCCGCCATTAAACCGTTCTACTAGCGCTCGCAAAATTGAGCGGTCTAATCTATCCAGTCCTAATTGATCAACTTCATAAAGTTCTAACGCTGCTTCAACTTGAGCAACTGAGATCGATTTATTTTTACTAGCCCCATTATGAACTTGCGCGTAATCACGTACTCGCCGAAGTAAACGGTTAGCTATTCGCGGCGTACCTCTTGAACGTCCCGCAATTTCATTTATGGAATCAGCTGAAATTTCTAATTGCAATAACTTGGCACTGCGCACAAGTACTCGCGTTAATTCTCCGGCATCATAAAAATCTAAAAGTGCGGTAAATCCAAATCTGTCGCGCAATGGACTTGGTAATAATCCGGCTCTTGTAGTTGCGCCGATCAAAGTAAATTTAGGTATTGCAAGTGGAATAGATGCCGCTCCTGCACCCTTACCGACAATTATGTCCACTCTAAAATCTTCCATCGCCAGATAAAGCATCTCTTCAGCAGGACGTGACATCCGATGTATCTCATCAACAAAAAGAATTTCACCTTCGGTAAGCGTTGAAAGTATCGCTGCTAGATCACCAGCTCTTTGCAAGGTAGGCCCACTCGTGATTCGCAATGGTGCATCCATCTCGGTAGCAACAATGTAAGCCAGTGTTGTTTTGCCTAACCCCGGAGGTCCAGAAAGTAAAATATGGTCAGCAGCACTGCCACGTTGTTTAGCTGCTTCTAAAACTAAACTCAACTGATCGCAAACCCTTTTTTGCCCAATAAATTCACCTAAGGATTTTGGCCGTAAAGCGCCATCTATCCCTTCATCCAGGGCGTGAAGCGCTCCTGAAGTTAAGGGTTGTTCTTCATCCACGTGCACCACCTCGACTCTGTGGTGATTGCAAATTCAACAGTGCAACTCGTAACTTCTCTTCTAACGGTTGATCAAGTGCGGTCACCGCAACAGATGAGATCGCTTGATCAATTTCACGGCCCGTAAAACCTAATCCAGAGAGCGCGGCACTAATTGAACTTTGCCAACCACTATCGCCACTTGCGATGCGTTGATTTACGCCAGAAACTTTATCTTTCAACTCCAAAATAATTCTCGCTGCTCCCTTTTTGCCTAATCCAGAAACTTTCTCAAGTGCGGCGGCGCTTTCATTCCCAATCGCATTTCTTAAATCGCTCACTGTCAAAGTATTCAATATTGATTGCGCAACACGGGGTCCGATTCCAGTAACAGTTTGCAATAGAACGAATAAATCTCTTTCTTGAGTATCTTCAAAACCAAAAAGTGTTAATGAATCTTCGCGGACCATCAGCGAGGTATGCAAAGTTGCTTTGGCGCCGATACTCAAAGTTTGCAGAGTTCTTTCAACCACCAGAGTTGAGATGCCAACTCCCCCAACATCAATCACCACCGAGTTATCAATGATCGCCAAAACTTCGCCTCTAATACTTGCAATCATCGAAACCTGGCGTTTTCAATTCGGGCTTTCATCGGTGCGCGAATTATGTGGCAGATCGCTAGCGCTAACGCATCCGCTGAATCTGCAGGTTTTGGAATCTCATCCAATTTCAATAACCGTTTCACCATCTCACCAACTTGTGGTTTTCCAGCGACGCCTGAACCAGTAACTGCAGCCTTTACTTCAGTCGGAGTATGCAGTGCAACTGGAATATTGCGTTGGGCGGCGAGTAGTAAAGCGATTCCAGCGGCTTGCGCTGTTTCCATCGCGCTGGCTCTATTTGCTTGTGCAAATACTCGCTCTACGGCGATTGAGTCCGGTTTAATTTTCTCAATCCATTCGACCAAACCATTTGATATTTGAAGCAAACGTAATTCAACCGGTAACTCTGGTGAGGAACGAATCACTCCAACATCGATAAATTTCAAGACCTGGCCCGGAGCGCCGGAAACAGCGCCAACGCCGCACCTAGTTAATCCAGGGTCAATTCCAAGAACCAGCATGAACTTAAGCCTAATTGAGTTGCGTTGATCGGGTCGGCTGCCTCGCCGAAAAGCTTGCCTTAAAGGGTAGCCATAACCTCATCAGATACGTCGAAGTTGGCGAATACGTTCTGCACATCATCGCAATCTTCAATCGCTTCGATTAATGCAAATACTTTATTAGCGCCATCAGCATCTAATTCGACACTCATGGTTGGCAAAAATGGAGTATCTGCAGATTCATAATCAATCTTCGCGCCTTGCAACGCTTGACGTACTTTTACTACCGCAGAAGCATCGCTAATGATTTCAAAGGTCTCACCAAGATCATTAATCTCTTCTGCACCGGCGTCAAGCACGACTGCTAATAAATCATCTTCGGAAATAGCGCCAGCATTTTTTGAAACGATAACTACTCCGCGGCGACCAAAAAGATATGAAACCGAACCTGGGTCGGCCATCGATCCGCCATTGCGAGTTACTGCTAAACGAACTTCGCCAGCAGCACGGTTTCGATTATCTGATAAACATTCAATTAGTAGTGCTACTCCATTAGGGCCATAACCCTCATACATAATTGTTTCCCAATTTGCTCCGCCTGATTCAAGACCGCCACCACGTTTGATTGCCCGGTCGATATTGTCAGATGGAACTGAACTCTTTTTTGCTTTTGTAATTGCATCAAACAGGGTTGGATTTCCAGCAACATCAATTCCGCCGGTGCGTGCAGCAACTTCAATACCTTTAATCAACTTTGCAAAGGTTTTTGCTCTGCGACCGTCGATGATCGCCTTCTTATGCTTTGTAGTCGCCCATTTGGAATGACCCGACATCTCTCAACTCCTTGTTTAGCCTGTTGCGAACTCTAGTTAATGCAACAGATTTTATCAATAAAATAACGGTGAACTCGCAGATCTCCACTTAACTCTGGGTGGAAAGATGAAACAAGTGCAGTTTCACTTCTCGCTAAAACTGAGTGAACTTTTCCGCCCACAGTTGTTAAGTCGGCAAGTGATTTCACATCAGCGCCAATCTCTTCAATCCATGGCGCACGAATGAATATTGCATTGAAAGGTTTGTCATCGATTTCAGGAATTAATAACTCTTGTTCAAATGAATCTACCTGGCGTCCAAATGCATTTCTTTTCACCGTAATATCGATTACTTCAAGAGTTTCTTGATCTGCGGTTCCATCAATGATCTTGTTGGCAAGCAGAATCATTCCGGCGCAGCTGCCATAAACCGGCAAACCATTTCGCAATGCTTTCTGCAACGGTTCAAACAAATCAAAAATTCTCAGCAACTTCGCAATTGTTGTTGATTCCCCACCCGGAATGATCAAGCCATCAAGTTTTTCGAGATCACTTGGTCGTTTGACCTCTGAAGCAGTAGCACCGCAATTTTCAATTGCAAAAATATGCTCCCTAACATCACCTTGTAATGCGAGTACGCCAATTTTTTTCAATTGATCTCAATCCGTTACGAAATCGTTAACTACCAACCGCGTTCAGCAAGACGGTGCGGTGCTGGGATGTCAGCAACATTGATTCCAACCATTGCTTCACCTAAACCACGGGAGGCATCGGCTACAACTTTTGCATCATTAAAAAATGTAGTTGCTTTCACACAAGCCGCTGCTCTTTGAGCTGGATTGCCTGATTTGAAAATGCCAGAACCGATAAATACACCGTCGGCACCTAATTGCATCATCATCGCGGCATCAGCAGGAGTTGCAATTCCACCAGCAGTGAATAAAACAACTGGCAATTTTCCGGTTTCAGCGACTTCTTTCACCAAGGCGTAAGGAGCTTGTAACTCTTTAGCTGCGACGTACAACTCTTCTGGGCGCAATGATGTTAAACGGCGAATTTCTCCAGTGATGGTGCGGATGTGCGTTGTTGCATTTGAAACATCACCAGTTCCTGCTTCACCTTTGGATCTAATCATTGCGGCACCTTCATTGATCCGTCGCAAAGCCTCACCAAGATTTGTTGCACCGCAAACAAATGGGATAGTGAAGTTCCATTTATCAATGTGATGCTCGAAATCTGCTGGAGTTAAAACTTCTGATTCATCGATGTAATCGACACCAAGTGATTGCAAGATTTGGGCTTCAGCAAAATGTCCGATGCGAGCTTTGGCCATTACGGGAATTGAAACACTTGCTTGAATTTTTTCGATCATATCTGGATCTGACATTCGAGCAACGCCACCTTGGGCGCGAATATCTGCCGGGACCCGCTCTAATGCCATGACTGCAACAGCGCCAGCATCTTCAGCGATGCGCGCTTGTTCAACATTCACCACATCCATGATTACTCCGCCCTTAAGCATTTCAGCCATGCCTCTTTTAACTCGGGCGGTACCGGTTACCTGATCCATTAATTACTCCCCTATTTATACCTACTTAAAATTCCTGCAAATCCGTAGAGGGATACTCTACTTTGTCGCCGGCGAAGCGGCATCCGATGGCATTTCAGGCTCAATCACCTTGGGTTCGCGCTCTTTATCAACTAAAGCGATCCAAGTCTGCCCAGTCGCGAATGGGATATCAGCCCCCGTGGCATCTTTCCAGGTTGTGGTCTCGGTTGCGGTTGGTCGATTCCAGATTGCATCAAATACTTTCCCATTTCGGAAAATCAATGCTTTGCCGGTTCCAATTGTTGCTACATGCGGAGTAACTCCACCGTATTTGTCCCCATACTCAGAATCGGTAATCGAAACTAATTGCACAACTAAAGTATCTGCGCCCAACTGGATTCCTGATTTAGCCATCTTCGGTTCACCATTTTGGCGGATCAACCACTTCTTACTTACTTTGTCCCAATCTGCACCATATTTAACTGCTGGCCAAGAGAAATCAACTCCGAGGACTTTGCGTCCACCTGATGCTGCTGACCCAAATATCCATCCACTTTTATCTGCTTTTTCAAAGTAAATATCTTTAGCATGAGCTTTCTCTAACAAAATATTTGGGTGTAAATATAAATTTACTGGAGCGTATCTGGTGTCATCTCGAAAGTATGGTTCGTAATAACCAAAATGTTCCGCACTCATGTTAAAAAGATTTGCTGCAGTAATAACTGGGAGAAGTTTGTGTTGGGAGCCAGAATAGGCAAATCCAAATTTCCCGTATTGTGCAAAAATTTCCATGTCGCTTATACGGGCGCTACGTACTGGACCGACGACCTCTGGATATTTTGATGAATAAACAGCAGCAATTCTGGTTGCCCCGCCTTCGACCTGCTCAATGTAAACCACATCTGCATCTTCAATTCCAGTTTGTGGTTGTGCTTGATGAGTATCGTCTATTTTGACAACAATGATTTCATTGTTGCTACCTGGCAAGCCAGTTAGTAGATTTTTTTGGACTTCAATTTTCTCACTCTTGGAGCCCCCAGGTAGCGAAACTCCCGAGCACGAAGTTAGCAATGCAACAACTAATGAAATCCCAATTATTTTTTTCATACTGCAATCTCCTCAAAAGGGAATTGAACCGGAATCGGAGCGCGTCCGGCTAAGCGTAAAAACTTAATCAATCCGCGAGAGCGTTGCAATTTTGTGGAATTGACAGCTTCAATGTGAAATGAAATTGCAATTCGAACTCGGGCGCGAACTTCATTTAAACTCTCAGTTAATTCAAAAGCTTTCAAACGTAGATCTGCACCAAGCACTTCGATATTCACCATTGAAGTGATGATTTCGGAAAGATCCTCTTCGGCATCAGATCTATTTTCTGGAAGGGCGACTAAAGCGGTATGAGCCGCAGTCGAAAGAATTACCGAGCTAGCTGGATCAAGCATTCCTGAGCGCGCAATTTCTAGTGCAATTCCCGCCCTTTTGTGGAGCGCCGCATCTAAATTCCCCCAGGTAGTTTCTACGCGATGGTGCAATCGATCTAATCGGGTAGCCGTAAAAGACAAATACCAAACTATTAATAGGATTGAAAAAAGCAAAGAGATTAATGGCCAACTCAACATCTATTTTGACCTCATCCATCCACGCAAATCACTACCAAGTGAGACTTTCTCCCCAGTTGAACTCACCATTTCATAAACATTTTCAATCTGATGAGCAACATTTGACCAATCATACCTTTTCGACCACTCGCGACCGCTTTCGCCGAATTCTCGATTTAACTCACCATTTAATAACAAATTATTAGCCACTCGCGCTAAGTCAGTTGAATCTTCATTTATAAATAATGCTCCTGCGTTTCCGTTGTTAACCGTCGCTCTAAAGGCTGGTAAGTCACTGGCCACTACTGCAGTTCCAGCAGCCATTGCTTCAGCCAAGATAATTCCAAAAGATTCGCCGCCGGTATTTGGTGCAACATACAAATCAACAGATTTCAGCAATCTGGCTTTATCTACATCTGAAACGCGACCAAGGAAAAGAAAACGATTACGGATTGATTGCTCAACACCTTTAAGTACATCTTCACTTTCGCCAGGTCCGGCAACTATGACTCGTAAATCTGGATTGTTCTTAATAATTTCTGGCAACGCTCTAATCAGCACATCTAAACCTTTTCGGGGTTCATCAAATCTGCCCACAAAACCAATAGAACTCCCTACCCATTCTGGGTTAGCTTTTGCATCACTAAAAAATTGATGATTAATACCGTTTGGAATCACAATGGCGTTGGTTTCTAAATGTTCCGTTAACGTTTCGCGTGCCATTTCACTTACCGCAATTCGGGCGCTTAATTTCTCAATTGCCGGTTCAAGAATTGGACCAACAGCAAAAATAGCTTTTTGTCTTGGCGCAGTTGCGTGAAATGTTCCGACCATTGGACCCTCGGCAGCCCAGCACGCAAGCAAAGAGAGCGAAGGTATCGCTGGTTCATGCAAGTGCAGTAAATCAAAATCACCCTCTGAAATCCATTTCCGCACTCGCAAAGTAGCAACAGGTCCAAAACTAACTCGGGCTACAGCACCGTTGTATGGAATCGCCAAAGGTCGGCCCGCTGATTGCACCCAGGCAGGAAGAAGTTCTTCCTCTACTGCCGGAGTAAGTACTGAAACTTCATGTCCCTTGGCAATTAAGTGCTCTGCTAAATCTCTAATATGAATCTGAACTCCACCCGGTAAATCCCACCCATACGGAGATACCAATCCGATTTTAAGTTTCTTATCCATTTGAAACCTCAGGCTCAATCCAAATTCTTTGCAACATATGCCAATCTTCAGGTTTTTTAGAAATACCAATTGCAAAATTATCAGCGCACTGCTGGACTAAATCTTTTGCCTGATCCTCTAATGATCCTTGAATCCTTGGAGTCAATGGCCCTAAGAAATCTATTTGGATTCCTTTTGGATTGTAGGAAACTTGAGCGGTAATTAATGGAGCGCCGGTACGTAGTGACAAAAGTGCTGGACCAATTGGCATCTTCGCCTTTTTGCCGAAGAAATCAACTTCAACTCCATTTTTTGAAAAGTCTCGATCAGCGACAAGTGCAATCAATTTTCCTGCATTTAATCGATCACTTAACGTTGGCAAGGTATTGCTATCAAGCGGCAATATTTCCATCCCAAGGGCTTGCCGATAAGTTAGAAATTTCTGAAAAAGTTTTTCTGGCTTCAATCTTTCCGCTACCGAAACTAATGGAATTCCTTGTACGCAAAAATATGCACCA
The DNA here is from genome assembly GCA_010031635.1 of Actinomycetota bacterium. Classification (GTDB taxonomy): domain Bacteria; phylum Actinomycetota; class Actinomycetes; order Nanopelagicales; family Nanopelagicaceae; genus UBA3012. The sequence continues at coordinate 19,710 of RGZI01000002.1, read as the reverse complement.
GCATGATCCCAATTTCCAGAATGCGGTAAAGCCACAATTACCCCGGTACCAGCTGAAATAGGATCTTGCAGCAAGTTTTCATTTGAAGCATTTACGGAATCTAATATCTTCTGTTTACCCCACCCTGGAAATCTAAAAGTGTCACACCAATACCGAAAATATGAGGAAATGCCTTTGATAACACTCTTTTCTAATTCAATTGAGTCAGCACTCGGCATAACTACTTGTAAATTTGATCGAAATCTTTTAACTGCTTTACCATTTCGACTATAAAAACCCTTTCCTAATTTTTCAAATAATCTATATGCACTTTTCTCAGGTAAAACTTGAACTATCCTCCAACCAAGTAAATATAATTGCGCAATCATTGAATCTTTTAATCCACTCATCTCTGTTTCCAGACTTGATGAACTCGGAAAACAAATGTAGCCAAAGAAGTGATGGCTAAGATCCAAACTCCAATAGCAAGGATGTAAGGAACTCCAAGACCGGCGAATCCGACAGCGGTCAGTAAAATTATTACTCGTTCAGCACGTTCGGCAAATCCTCCATCACAATTAAATGAAAGAGCCTGTGCTCTAGCTTTTACATAAGAAACTAGAAAACCACCGATCAAAGCAGTAAACGCCACCACCGCTAAGCGATCATCAGTTTTCAGTAAAGACAAGAGAAGTGCGCCGATTAACGCGACATCTACAACTCGATCAATGGTGGAATCGAAAAATGCTCCCCATTGAGTACTTTTTTTACTGATCCGCGCCATAGTTCCATCAAGAAGATCACTAAAGATAAAAGCGATCACTCCCATAGTTCCCCAGAAATACTCCCCTTGTGGCCATAACCACAATGCAATTCCACAAGTGCCTAAGGAGCCGAAAAAAGTCATTCCGTTTGGAGTGACCCCAATTCGCAGTAACAAGACCGCGACTGGATCAACAACACGGGCGACCGGCTTCCGCAAAATGGCGCTCAACATAGTGAGTACATCGTAGGCTTTCGGCAATGAGATCGACAGCGCTCAAAATCGCCTTAATCGGTCATTCGACAGCCGATTTACCACCTTTGGCTAAATCTATTGCCGACCATGGCTTGCTCACCCTGGAGTCGCCATTAGCGGTAACTCCCTTTGAAACTGCCACAACCAATTCAACTGAACTTAATTTAGAAAACTTTGATCTGGCATTTTTTGCAATGAGCGCACATGAAGGTTTAGATCAACAGATTTTGAAATGGTGGGAGGTGGCATCCGATTTATCACTCCCCCGGGCACTACTCATAACCAAAATCGAAGATCAGGAAGCAGATTTTGATGAGGCAATTTTAATCGCTCGTCGAGTGCTTGATAATTTCACAACTCCGTATTTGGTTTTACATGATGATGGTGGGGCTCCATGTGCGCTAATAAACTTAAAAGATTTAACAATTCATGATTACTCAACCGCTGAATTTAAAATCTATCCATGCGATGAGGATCATAAAGTGGTAATTCAAGAATTCAGAGAAGAGCACCTTGCTTCACTTGAGGAGTTCGGTGAAGATTCTTTTGTTTTTGGGCTTTTCATTCCGGCAATTCCGCTTTCTGTTAAAGCAGATATCGGTTTTAATGAAATAATGGATTTAATTAAACTTGTGAACGATCAGCAATCACTTTAGTAATTTCAGCAATCGCCTCTGCTACTGAAATTCCATTTTTCTGCTCACCGTTGCGATAGCGAATTGAGATCGCATTTGCCTGTTCATCAACTTCGCCAGCAATAATCATAAAAGGAGTTTTTTGCATCTGTGCATTTCTAATCTTCTTTTGCATCCGATCATCAGAACTATCAATTTCGGCCCGAATGCCTAATTTGCGCATCTGCGAAACTATCTTTTCTAAGTACGGCAAAAATGCATCCGCAACCGGGATGGCGGTAACTTGAACAGGGGAAAGCCATGGTGGAAAAGCTCCAGCGTAATGTTCGGTAAGAACTCCGAAGAATCTTTCAATTGATCCAAATAGCGCTCTATGAATCATGACCGGCCGTTGTCTAGTTCCATCTGTTCCGACATACTCAAGTTCAAACCTTTGTGGAAGTTGGAAATCAACTTGGATCGTAGACATCTGCCAAGTACGACCAATTGCATCTTTTGCTTGTACCGAAATTTTCGGACCATAAAATGCAGCACCTTCTGGATCTAAAATTAATTCTAGTTTTTGACGATTAGCTGATTCGCGCAAAGCTTCAGTTGCTTTTTCCCAATCCTCATCTGATCCGACCGATTTGGCTGGATTTTTTGTGGAAAGCTCCAAGTAAAAATCTGTTAATCCATAATCACGAAGTAATCCGAGTACAAATGTCAGCAAACTGTCGAGTTCATCAACCATTTGATCAGGGGTGCAATAAATGTGGGCATCATCTTGGGTAAAGCCACGAGCACGGGTCAAACCTTGGATAACACCGGATTTTTCATAACGGTAAACAGTGCCGAATTCAAATAACCGTAGAGGAAGTTCACGATAAGAACGACCACGTGAGCGATAAATCAAATTGTGGAAAGGACAGTTCATCGGTTTCATGTAGTACTGCGCACCTGCGCGTTTAACAGTTCCATCTAAATTGCGCTCTTCATCCAAAATCATTGGTGGGTACATTCCTTCGGAGTACCACTCAAGGTGACCGGAAGTTTCAAACAACGCTGCTTTAGTTAAATGTGGAGAGTAAACAAACTCATAACCTTCTTCTTCATGACGCTTACGTGAGTACTCTTCCATTTCGCGGCGAATGATTCCGCCTTTGGGATGAAAGACCGCAAGGCCCGAACCAATCTCTTCTGGAAATGAAAAAAGATCTAACTCAACACCTAAGCGACGGTGATCTCGTTTTTCGGCTTCAATCAAGAAATTTAAATAACCATCTAACTCTTCTTGTGATGGCCAAGCGGTTCCATAAACTCGTTGCAAACTTGGATTCTTATCTGATCCGCGCCAATAAGCACTTGATGTCCGCATCAATTTAAAAGCTGGAATTATTTTGGTGCTCGGGATGTGTGGTCCGCGACAAAGGTCACGCCATTCAATCTCACCATCACGATTTAAATTGTCGTAGATTGTTAATTCGCCGGCGCCTACCTCGACCCCTTCAGCTGATGCTTCATCAGTTGATGGTGACTTATCTTTAATCAATTCACATTTAAAAGGTTCTGCGGCAAGTTCAATAAGCGCATCTGCCTCATTAGTAACTCTTCTTCTAAATCTCTGGTTGGCTTTAACAATTTTGGACATCTCTTTTTCCAGCGCCAAGAGATCATCAGGTGTAAATGGTCTTTCAACTTCAAAATCGTAATAAAAGCCATCCTTAATCGGCGGCCCGATACCTAGCCGGGTTTGTGGAAATAATTTTTGAACCGCTTGGGCTAAAACGTGGGCCGTTGAGTGCCGCAAAATCATTAATCCATCGGCAGAGGCAAGTTCTATCGTCTCGACTTTGTCGCCACCCTTGATTTCAGCATTCAAATCTGCCAACTGATCGTTGATTCGTAATGCAATTACTTGGGGCTGGTCGCGGAAAAGTTCACTGGTGTATTTTTCAACGGTAACTGATTTCGGCTCGCCATTGAGATTAATTTCGAAGGTAGCCATGAGACCAGTCTACCAATTGCTAACGTGCGAATAGGTAATAAGAGATGCCTGCGCCGATTGCAATCGCAATTATGAGCACTGTCCCAATTAAATAGATGACACTTTTCCGGGTATCGGCAGGAAGGGCGCGCTGCGCTGTTTTAATTGCCAACATCTTGGTCTTAATTAAAGCTTTGTCAGCCCATGCAAATTCGGAAGCCAAAATTCCAAGTCCGGCAAAAATAATTAGCCAACCAGGCCCTGGCCCTATTAATGCGACCGCTCCTAGTACCGTGACCAACCCGCCCACCACACCAACAAGTACCCGCCAAATCGGCGCACCATATTTACTGCGCTTAACATGGGAGCGGAATCGCTTAATCATGGGTTTAGGTTAACCGAAAGTTGCTCGGAGAAGGAACTCATAATCTCTTCAATTCTTTTGTTAACTTTAAATGAACGAGCATTGATCCGATTTATTGGTTGCAAATGCCGCAAACTTGAAGAGAGCAATGCTCCCTCGGCTTTTGCTAAATCATCAAAATTCAACTCGGCCTCTTGAGCCAATCCCCACTCAAGAATTAATTCGCGAGTAATTCCCGGCAGGGCTCCAGAATCTAAATTTGGAGTTAACAATTTATTTCCGATCAATAGAAAAATATTTGCAGTACTTGCCTCGGCTAATTGGCCTTTGGTCCCAAAAAGGATTGCGTCATCGGCATTTCGAGCGGTTGCGTATTTGTGTGCACTCAATGAGGTCGCGTAGGAAGTTGATTTAACATTTGCCAAAAGTGATCTTTCATTTAGTGGAAAAGGGTAGGTAACAACTCCCGCCGGCTCACTCCATGGCGTGTAAGACGCGTGTGTGATCACTAAATTTCCGGAACCGGAGACAGTGATGCGCATTCGCCCGGTTAAAATCTCCTTAGTCGCACTTAATACTTCACTTACCGCTGAACTTATAAAATCATCCTTCGGGATATTGAATTCTAAAACGGTTGCTCCTTTACGCAACCGTTTCAAATGCCGATCTAATGCAATGGATTCACCATTTTGGGTTCTAATAGTTTCAAAAACACCTTCACCTAATAAAAAGGAACGATCACTAACTGGAATTACCGCATCCGCTGTCGCAACTAATCGATCATTGAGCCAGATCACAGCTGACCTCCGGCGATATTGATTAATCGATCTGCTTTCAAGACAGTCTCATTCCATTCCTTAAGTGGATCTGAACCCCAAGTAATGCCGGCTCCAGTTCCAAAATATATCTGGTTGCTTTTGAAATCCCGCCAAAAAGTGCGGATACCTACTGCAATTTCACATTTATCCCCCATGATCCAACCAATTCCTCCGCAATACGGACCACGTTCAACCGGTTCTAACTCTTTGATGATTTCTAACGCTGCAATTTTCGGTGCTCCACTTACTGATCCGGGAGGAGAGATTGCCGCAAAGATCTTTGCCCAAGAAATATTAGGAAGTAACTTCCCACTTACATCAGAAACCAAGTGCACCAAACCTGGATGATGTTCTACTTCCATCAACCGCGGAACATGAATCGATCCCATTTCACATATTTGACTTAAATCATGGCGAACCAGATCAACGATCATGATGTTCTCAGCCTTATCTTTCTCCAAAATCTCGGCTTCACTTTTCCCAGTGCCCTTAATTGGACTACTCATCAAATCATCACCATAACGTTTTATAAAAAGCTCGGGAGATGCTGAAACAATTTCAAGATCCGGAATTGAAATCACAACTGCATGCGGTGCAGGATTAGCACTGGCTAACTCAGCTGCTAACCCCAAAATAGATTGATCATTTGAAATTGGATGCGAAAGAACTCGACAAAGGTTTACTTGATAAACATCACCGCGAGATACCGCCTCACGAATTTTACTAACGCCATTTTGATAAGCATTTTGATCAAGTGATGTGCTCCAACTACCTGCCAATTTGCTCCAAGCAGGTAAATCCGGCGGCTGTGCAACTCTTTCAACTTTAGTGAAATGCACAAACCGAAAGCCACCTTCAAAATTGTTAATTACCGCCCATAAGCCGCTCTGGATTCGATCTAAATCGGCTGGGTCTGCACTTTCTAGGTCGATCTGCGTGGCCAATAAGCCGCCCATCCAGAGGAAAGGCTCCTTTAAATGCATAAGTGAACGCTAGCCCACCCCTAATTATTAAGCGCAGTTAGCCCTGCCATAGGCTCTGGGGTAGATTGACCCTCTGGTTAAGCAGTGCGGATGTAGCGCAGTGGTAGCGCATCACCTTGCCAAGGTGAATGTCGCGGGTTCGAATCCCGTCCCAACGATCCGCTAGAGCGTAAATACCGTGGCGAAAGTCCGGTTCGCACCCTCTTTGCACTTTTCGCTCCCGAAAAAAGAAATATTGGAATCTCCTCAATCTTTTACATTATGAAGCAATCCCCTGCCTGGTTATTTCCATTAATTACCGCAAACATGATCGACATCCTCGTTTATAAAAAACCGCTCTGGCAATTATTTGCAAATGCAATATTCATTGGCTTTCTAACTTTCCAAAATTGGCCTAACCATGTGCTCTTTGTTAAATATCTGAGCAGAGCTAGTCGCACAATCGAGATTAAGTTGCGCTCAGCGCTCGCCGCTCGCTTGCAACAACTTTCAATCTCCTACCATCTACGTACCAGTGCTGGAATGTTGCAAACAAAAGTCTTACGCGATGTCGAAAATATTCAACAGATGATTGCAAACCTTGGTGAGAGTGGCTGGGGCGCGATCAATATGTTGGTTATGTCCATCGTTATAACCTCATTCAAAGCGCCACAATTTTTACCGTTCTTCTTTATAGTCATTCCGCTGGTTAGCGTTTTGATTATCAAGATGCGAAATTCCTTGAATGTTAAAAACCGAGAGTTCCGCGAAGAGATTGAAGTTATGTCATCACGGGTCAATGAGATGACAACCCTTTTGCCAATTACTCGCGCTCATGGATTAGAAGATGATGCCTTACGCCGCGTTGGTGAAACTTTTAGCAAAGTCAGATTTGCAGGAACTCGCTTGGATTTAGTGAATGCCAATTTTGGTTCTTTATCTTGGGTGATTTTCCAAATGGCAAACTTTTCTTGTTTAACTTTCGCTTGCTGGGCTTCCTATACCGGAACCTTAGATATCACCGCTGGAGATGTTGTAATGCTTAGCGCTTACTTCACCTCAATTGTTAACGCGATCATTGCTCTAACTAGCTTAGGTGCAATTATCAGCAAAGGTTTGCAATCCGTTCGTTCTCTCGGTGAAATTCTTGAATCTCCAGATCTTGAAGCCAATGAAGGCAAAATATTTGTCTCTGAAGTTTCTGGTGAAATTATTTTTCACAATGTTTCTTATAAATACCTTGGCAGTGACAAAGAGGCTGTCTCAAATCTAGATCTCACAGTCCCGGCCGGAGAAACTATCGCTCTTGTTGGATCATCCGGTTCCGGCAAAAGCACTTTAATTAATCTGGTGATTGGCTTTGTGCGACCAACCAGTGGATATATAAGTTGTGACAATGCGCGTCTTGAGAGCCTAGATATGCGAACCTTAAGAAAATTTATCTCAGTCGTACCTCAAGAAACAGTTTTGTTTAATGCATCTATCAAAGAAAATATCTCCTACGGTTTGCCAGATGTGACGGATGAACAAATTGCTCACGCACTTGCAATGGCCAATGCTCAACAATTCATTGACGAGATGCCTGAAGGTCTTAACACTGAAATTGGCGAACGTGGAGCTTCTCTTTCTGGAGGACAACGTCAACGACTTGCAATCGCCCGTGCAATTATTCGAGATCCTAAAATTCTGATCCTTGATGAGGCAACCTCTGCCTTGGATACTGAATCAGAATTATTAATTCAAGATGCAATTTCAAAACTACGGAAAGACCGCACTACTTTTATTGTTGCCCACCGTTTATCTACCGTCCGTGACGCTGATCGAATCGCAGTGATGGAGAATGGCCGAATTGTTGAGATCGGTGCCGGAAATGACCAACCGCTAGGATTGCCCCACTTCGGATGATTAGCTCAGTGGTAGAGCGCTTCCTTGACATGGAAGAGGTCACTGGTTCAAAACCAGTATCGTCCACTAGCAGGTGCCTTTACATAAGAACTGACTATATAACGGTCACTAATGTGAATAATTACTTTTTCTTATAACCCTTTGGGCAAACTGGTTTAACTCCAGTTACTTTCTTTACTAATTTTCCCTTTGAACAAGCAATAGTTGTTTTCTTAAGTGCTTCGGCCATCGCTTCTGCTTCTTGCTTGGCTTTAGCTTCAGCGACTGCCTTTGCTTCTACTTCTTGCTTGGCTTTGAGATCTGCGGCCAGGCGTGCTTCTTCAGCCTTTACCAACTGCGTCTTCTTATGTTCTTCAACGAATGTTTCGGCACTCTTGATTAGATCTAGGAATTTATAAGGAGGAGTAAAATTAGCCATGAATCCCCCTGGAGTGAAACTAAAGGTTCCATCCGCTTTGCAATTTGAAGATTCTCCACCGTTTCCAGCAGTTCCTACGTAATACCGTACAGAATTTTCCTCAACAAAGTGGCCTGATCCTGAATCTCCACTACATATGCTTCCTGTTTTTTGATTGTGATTTACACCCCAATCGGTAGGCGTCCAAGGTCTGAGATTATATTGACGGTAATGCTCTGCCATCATTTCTGGCGTATAAAGATATCCAGTCATTTTGTGAGGTGCCCGTATGATGTCTTGTGGATCTTTCCGCTGACTCCCACTTTGTAGTCCATAACCAATCATTACTACCTCAGATTTATCTTTGACAAATTTCCTCATTTGATCTTCGGTTGCAATCTTTACCTTTACCTTTAATGGCATATCTTCGTCGATCACAACAATTGCAAAGTCGTCAATTGCTTGAATATTTTGACTGTTATCTGAAATAATAAAAGTGTTAGGAATAAAGGCTTTAATAATCTTGTAACGTTTTGCGTTGGACTTGTCGGCAAGTCCAGGTGCAAATACAAAACCACCATAAACATCGCCGTTTCGTTCAATTGGTAATTGTCTTAACACATGCGCAGCGGTGAGAATGATCCTTTCAGAATAGAGAAATCCAGAGGTATTTCCTTGAATTTGAACAGCGTTCGGATCACCTGTTGCGTCCTGGCCAAATTCGACGGCAGAAGATGAAGTAATTGGAAATAGCAATGTGAATGAAAGAGCGAGAACTATGTACTTCTTCATGGTGTCCTTAAGTAGATTCCTATTGTTCTGCACCATGGACTCAAAGGGAAGTACTTTGTCATTCTCCCATTTGCAATCTCCTGGATTTAGCACCACAAAAGCCATATAACCCCCTGTGAGAGGCTCATTTTCGTGGTTACAACTCCTGATGACCCCATTTATAGATATTGACCAAGAGCCTGCATATTGTTGTTATCGGTTATTAGCCCATATTGGAATATGATTGGTGCAAGTTAAAACTACATAATTAAAGTAGTGACATGGAAGAGGTCACTGGTTCAAAACCAGTATCGTCCACCAATAATAAAAATTGTTAGGAGATACGTGCAAATCGATTCCAATGAATTCGTTGGCCAAGTCGCATTAGTGACAGGTGCTGGAAGTGGAATTGGAGCTGCTACAGCGAAATTGTTTGCAAAACGAGGCGCTAAAGTGGCCGTTACTGATATCAACTTAGCTTCCGCTCAAAAAACTGTCGAGGAAATCAATAGTACTGGCGGCAAAGCGATTGCAATTTTGCACGATGTGTCAAATATGACGCATTGGGAGAATGTGAGAGATGAGATCCATTCCAAACTTGGTGAGCTGAACGTTGTTCATAACAATGCTTTCATGAAAATCGAAAAATCCACTAGTGAAACAAGTATTGCTGAATGGGAAAAGCAAATTTCAGTAAATTTGGTTTCAATGCAAATGTCTGTATTAACATTTTTGTCGGATTTAAAGAAAAATCATGGTGCGATTGTTAATACCTCTTCAATCCACGCAAATTTTGGGTTCGTTCATCATGGCGCATACGCTGCTTCAAAAGGTGGGATGGTTGCATTTGGTCGCCAATTAGCAGTTGATTACGGACCTGAGATTCGAGTCAACACGGTATTGCCTGGACCAATTTTGACTCCGATTTGGGATGACACGACCGATGAGTATCGCAATCTAGTAACTTCTAACACTCCACTTAGGCGGATGGGAAAGCCAGAAGAAGTAGCAGAAGCTGTTTGCTTTCTAGCCTCTTCGCGCGCTTCATACATCTCCGGCACGACCCTAACCGTGGACGGCGGATACACCGCGGAAAAAGCTTAAACTTCTTCAAGTTTTAGTTTTAATTCAAATTGTTTAACTTGACCAGGAAGTAAAATCTCAATATTTCCACTTTCGTAGGCATTTTTTTCGGAGACCTTATGTCCTATTGCCGGCTGCGGAGAGATAACAGGGTCGAAGCAATATTCACCATTATCGATAAAGATTCCAAAATATGGGATCTCTTGATTGTCCCAAGAGATAGATAACTTCTCTTTATTTGATTTATGCAATTCAACCCTATTGATAAATACCCCTGGAGAAATCCAATGTTCGGCAGAAGTACCTTTGAGAAGATTTGTGGCTAAAAGTTCTTTATTGATTACATCTTTAGGTAAGAGTACGACTTCCACAATCTCGGTTGCGTCAAATAATGGGTGTGCCGACCAGAAAATCGGTGTTGAAGAGTTTCCGATATTTTCAATTGCATAGGAAAGCAAAACCTCGTTTCCAGCAATATCAATTTTACGTACCAATCGCAAAGGACGAGATGTTAAATCAACTGAAAGAGTCACTGAAGAATTGGATTTTTGTATTACCTCCCATGACCTGCTCCAAGCTTCACCATGATCGGGCAATTCCTTGCCATCAAAACCAATACATTCATCGGTTGTTGGGCACATTTCGTCCCAGCCCCCCATCTCAGGCCTGATGTAAACCTCACCAAAAGCGCGTGCTACCAATGGAGCATGCGCCGGCGCCAGCCATTCTTGACCCCGGATGCGAGACAGATTTGTAATTCTGCCACCAAATTCAGGCTCGACCATTATTTTGATTTGCTCAGAACAGATCATCATTACTTGATTGCACCCGCCATCAAACCTTTGCGGAAAGAACGTTGAGCAAATAAATAAACAAGGAACATCGGCAATACGACTAGCAATGACGCGGCCATAACTAATGGTGTGTCTCGGAAAAAGCGACCTTGAAAAATACTTATACCAGCAGACAAAGTACGTCTGTCATCCCCTTGTAAGAAAATTAAAACGATTAAAAGTGAATTCCACACATAAAGCAAATTAATCACAAACTGTGTCCCAATTACCGGTTTTGCACTAGGTAAAATAACTTGAAGTAATGTTCTAAATTTGCTTGCGCCATCCACTGAGGCAGCCTCGATTATTTCACGCGGAAAGGTGTCAAAAAAGCCTAATAAGAGATAGCAACTAAAGGGGAGAAGCAAACCAGAAAAGACAATAATTGCTCCCGAAAAAGTATTGATCAATCCCAAGTTGCTGAATAAAACAAAGAGTGGAATTATCATAATAATCGGCGGAATGGCTATCAAAGGGATAAAACTTCTTCTAAAAAATTTACTAAATCTTTTTGAACCTGTAGAGACATAGTAAGTTGCTAAAACTGCACTAATTGTTATGAGGCATACCGCGCCAAAACTAACTACTACGCTATTTCTAAACCATGTTGCGATTTCTCCCCTGCCGAACGCTTCCTTAAAGGATGCGATCGTTGGGTGTATCGGTATAGACCAAGGAGAATCCCCGTAATCACTCTTAGATTTAAAAGCATTTACAATAATAAAATATAGTGGGAGTACAAACAAAAACGAGAAACTCCACATTAAACCTTGCCGTAAAAATAAATTAATTAAATTCACAAATTTTGTGATGAATAGATTGTTCTGCTTAAAAGTTTTCTTAATATTACTTTTTGCAATTAATGAATTATCTGCAATGTAAAGGTGTCTTTGTGCTTTAGATTTACGCTCACTTAGAATTCTTCTAATAACTCTAGTACCAAGAAAACTTAATCCTAGTAATGCAAGAATACTGCTTGATGCTGCAGTCGCAATTCCAATTGATCTAAAAGCAACAGCTTGTTGGAATATGTAAAGATCAACCACCATCGTGGTACCTGCAGGACCACCCCGAGTCAAAACATATACCCATTCAAAAGTGTAAAAAAAGACCGTAATAATTTCCAAAACAACAATTGTTATTAAAACTCCAGAAATTTGTGGCAAAATTGCGTGCTGCAATTTCCTCCACCAACCAGCGCCGTCGAGTTCGCTCGCTTCAACTATTTCATTATCTATATTTCCCAATCGAGAGAAAATTAAAATGGCACAAAAGCCAATTTCACGCCAGATTAAAGCAAACGCAATGATAAAAAAGGCTGTGTTTCCCTGACCGAGCCAATCCAATACCAGAAAATCTAATCCCACCTTTTCGAAAAAACTATTCAAGCCACCGCGATAAGCAACGATTGCCGCAATGGCTATTGCAGAAACCGGGATTGGCAATACAAAAGGAATTAATATCGAAAATCTATGAAATTTCCATCCCTTTGGTCTTTCATTGATAATAACTGCGAGGATTAAAGCTAGGAAAATAATAATCGGAACGAGTAGCAGTAATTTTAAGTTATTTTTCAAAGAGTCGTGAAAGACGGAATCAGAAAGCAATGCTTTGTAATTATCTAATCCTACGAACTTCCCAGCCCGCTTAAAGGCTAGTAAAATTACATTAATCAGGGGGTAAGCAAAGACTAAGCACATCAAGCCGATAGCCCATACTGTGTATGAAGCACCCTGAACCAGGTTGCGAATATTCAGATAAATATGATTTCGCTTTTCGGTTAGTAACACTTCAAGATCCTCCCATAAAAATGCCCCCGAATTTAATTCTTTCGAACTAAACCGGGGGCATTTTGAATTACTTTACTTTACGCCAGCCCATTTCTTGAAGTTTGCAACTTCCTCAGGCTTTTGTTCAACCCAACCTTTAGAGGCTTTCACCCATAATGCTGTGTTGTCCTTACCTACGCCTTTTCTGGTGCTTATTAATTGCCCTCCAGCTAGATCTGCTTGTTCAAAAACCGGACCTGGCTCAAAGTTGCTCAACCACACGCTTGGTTTTGCATTAAGCGCAAATAGTTGTTGCTTAACTGGATCAGTAACAGTTGACTGATCAAATCGCGAATCGGCAGGCATAACTCCTGTTAATTCAACCCACTTATTTAGTGATTCAGTTGTGTGCCAGAACTTAATGAAATCAGCAGCCACTTCTTTATTCGGACTCCAAGAAGTAATGAAGTGCGAAATTGATTGCGTGGCGGTGTAGTACTCGGCCATTTTTCCATCACCGAATGCAGGGAGAACCATAGTTCCAAAGTTTTCCGCACCAATTGCTTCTGAGGCTCCAATAGCGGCACCATCGATTGCTAGAACCATTGCGGCTCCACCTTTATTAAAGACGTCATATTTTTCTTGCAACTCTAAAGAGTTTACGTCTTTATTAAAGCACTTACTTTCAAACATCTCATTAAATCGATCAGACCATTGCCCAATTCGCTTAAAGTCACCACTCAATGCAGCTTTCTGCAAATCAGCAGGTGAATCCATATATTGCTTACCTAAATGTGCAAACCACCACGAACCTTCAAATCCGGCGCGGTTTCCACCAACAATTGGAGTGATGCCTGCTTTATTTAGTGAGGTGCAGAACCCAAGGAATTCTTTCCATGTAGCTGGCGGTTTAGTTGCATCTATTCCTGCCTTTGCGAACAAAGATTTATTAAAGGCAATTGGCAATCCGACTATGTAAATTGGCGCTGCCCAAGTTTTACCTTCGTAGGCATTTTCAGCAACGTTTAACCAATTTCCCATTTCATCAGCGCCAACTAAATCATCGAGTGGCTCAATATTGTTTGCCCATACTTGAGTAAGCACTGGTGCACTCGCCCATGCTGGTGCAATATCTGGGCCTTTCTTTGCCGCAGCAGCTGCTTCAAAGGCAGTTGTGATATCAGTGTCGGTTCTTTCTTCAAAATTAATTTTTACTCCAGGGTGAGAGTCTTCATATGCCTTAGCTACCCATTCAACCCAAGTATTCATCTTGGGGACGTCACCGGTACCCCACCACCACCAGGTCAAGTCAACAGCTTTAGCAGCTGTTGTGTCTTCCGTTGCGGATGAATCTGAAGTATTGGAAGAGGAGGAACATGATGCCAGCACTAAACTAAATAGTGCAGCTACAGCCGCCACAACATATTTTTGTTTTCCTAGTTTCATTTCACGCCTTTCGGTCTGCTTATAAAGTGCACATTTTCCTGAAGGTTAGTACTAAATCTGGCCGTATGGAAGGAATTGCCCATTAATTTTGAAATCTGATACCGCTTCATCCAGTGCTTTTTGGTTGATTTTTACTCCTAAACCACTTTCGGTTGGCAATCCCCAATTAGGACCAGACGCTATAGGGATCGCTTTATCTAAAATATCATTGCCCATATGTGCAGCTGTTTGTTGATTTCCTTCTACTAAATTAGGGATCGTTAAACTCACGTGATGAAATGCAGAGGCAGCTATAGCTAACTCACCATGGGTATGACGACAAACTAAACTTCCCATCATCTCTGCCACATACGCAACTTGCTGAAACTTTCGTAAACTTCCCACCCAATAGGGAGAAAATGTATATACATCTGCAACACGGTTTGTGATCAATCTATTTGCATCTTCCTCGGACCACAATCCCTCATTAGCCGCTAGCGGCACATTCGTGTTATTTCGTAAATCTTGCATTAAAGACATTGGATGCTCACGAACAGGTTGTTCGGCAAAATCTATCGAAAACTTTTCAAAAGCTGTTAGGTAACGAGGCGCATCTTGCGCACTCCAAGCTCCGTTTGAATCTATTCGAATCCTATTTTTTGAACCAATAATGTTTCTAACTCTCTCAATCATTTGCAATTCAGATTCAAAATCTATTCCAGTTTTCAGATAATAAGTTTCATAGCCTAGAGACATGCCTTCATTACATTGACTCTCAATATCATCAAGATCTCCGTGAGTTAAGTAATAAAAGTAATTCACGTTATCCCGCACTGCGCCACCAAGTAACTCATAAACTGGCTTATCTACGCTTTTCCCACAAATATCCCACAGCGCCATATCAAAACCGGCCCAGGCATAATTACCGGTTGAAGATCTAAGCGCCCACAATCCACGCTTGAATAGATCTGCACGAATATCTTCATGATCCCAAGGTGAACGATCTTTCACAAAGGGCCACATGGCTTGCATCGCGGCATCAATTGAATGAGCGTCGGCACCGACACAAGATTCGCCCCAGCCTACAACTCCATCATCGGTAGTTAACTTGACCAAAACGGATGTAACCCCACCGCGGAAAACAATAGAAGAAACTTCAGTACGTTTATAAGGAATGTTAACTAAAAATGTTTCAAAACCGACAACTTTAATTATTTTTACTCCTTCCAATATAACTACCTGGAAGTATAATATGGGAGATTGAGGGGGAGGCAAGATGTCCGTCTACGAAGCCGTCCCTGTAATAGGCTCAAACTCTAATTTAGGTGAAGGTACATTGTGGGATGAGCGAATTCAAAAATTCCTTTGGGTCGATGTTTATAAAAATTTGATCAAGAGTTATGACCCAATTAGTAATCTAATCTCCCACCACCAAATGCCGTGGAATGTCAGTTATATAGGTAAACGCGCCGGATCAGGATTTGTCGTGGCAAGTGTCAAACATATTTATTTACTTAATGAAAATTTTGAAGTTGAAGAAGAAACAGATCTCAATTTAGATGCAAAGATCGAAAATACAAATGACGGAAATATTGATCATTTCGGAAGATTATGGATTGGAACAGCTGACGTCATTGAAGGTAATGCAAAAGCTAATCTTTTCCACTTAGATAATAATTTGCTTGCTTTTGTTGCTAAACGAAATGTTGCGATATCTAATGGAATTGATTGGTCGCCTGATTCAAAAATCATGTACTACATAGATTCACCAATTAAATCTATTGAGAAATATGAGTTTGACGCTAGTACTAATACATTGGGAGCCGCTTTGAAACCAATCTCCCTGACTGATTCTCCCGGGGTGCCTGATGGAATGTGCACCGACAACGAAGGTAACCTTTGGGTAGCTATTTGGGGTGCTGGTCAAGTGAGAAATTATTCGCCGGCTGGACAACTCCTCAACACGATTCAATGTCCAACAGCATTAATTACTTGTTGTTCTTTTGGTGGGCCCAATTTGCAAACTCTCTTTATAACTTCAGCTAAAACTACATTTGACCCGCAATACAATTTTGGTTCAGAAATGGGTGGGGATTGTTTTCGGGTAGATTTGCCGGTATCAGGCAAACTAGATAATGAGCTGAAGAGATGATAATTAGCAGCGCTAAAATATCTCGTATTAAATTAGCAAGGGTGGCTCTTGTTTTACTGTTCACTTCTGTTTGCTCACCTGCGATGGCTGCTGCAAATCTAGAATCTAATGCAAATCCAGTACCTGGGAAATCTGCAACTTGGTTGGAAACCTTAAATTACTATCGGATCGCTTCAGGGGTCTCGCCAGTTAAAGAGGTCAAAGCATTTTCTGCGGCAGCAAAAAAACACGCAATATATGTTGGGAAGACTCCTGAAAAATACTTTACGGGTGTGTATGAGAATAAACATAAAGAAAATCCGGATAGTCCGTACGCAACTGAAGAAGGAATCACCGATGGTGCAGGACAGATTGCTTGGTCCAGCTCTGATAGCGCTGCAAATTCGGTTCATCAGTTAATGGGAGCACCGATTCATGCAATCGGATTTTTACGTGAGAATCTTGAAACAACTGGATATGGCTTTTCACCTGAGGATGGAAAAGATTCCTTTGTACACACTTTCAGTACCTTAAGTGGGTTATCTAAAGAGAAACGAAGTAAAGTCATTCTTTTTCCAGGAGATGGATCAACTGTAAAATTAAATTCATTTGACGGAAATGAAGTTCCAGAGCCCCGTGAATCCTGCGCTGGTGATTGGAAATCTTTTCATGGATTAGCGATCATCGCTTCTTTATTGAAAGAACCTCACAAAAATCTGAAGGCCTCTTTAACTACACCAGATGGGGTTACTTTTGATGACAGTGAAAATCTTTGTGTCGTAACAGAGAATAACTTCAAAACCACAGATGAAGCTTATGGTGGAGCTCTTGGACCAATCTTAAGTAATGATCACATGGTAGTTATGTTTGCACGGAACCCTTTAGGCTACGGCTTTCATACTGCCAAGATCACGCAACCAGGTCAAAAAGATATAACTTGGAGTTTTAACATCTTGACCGCCCCACTTGCGACTCATTCCTTCGTATCAAAAAATGGTAAAGATTTAGAGTGGAAAGATATTCGCGGCCTTTCCGAAGACCCGGTTTTGGGATATACGATAAAAGTGAAAGATCAAGTCGCTAAAACAGTAGATGAGTTCACTACAACTGATGATAACAAGTCTTTCACATCATTTAATCTAGGTAATGATTTGAAGAACAAACTATTTTGTGTCTCGGTTGAAACGCGTTTATTTTCAATTGCTGAGCCCAGTTGTTTTTATGGCCCCGGAATCGAAACACCACAAATATTAAAAGCCTCGTACCCATGGGTTGGAGATTTTGCGTATTTGAAAGATAAAATCACTCTTTACTCAAATTACAAGGTTGACCACGAAATCAAATACCGTAATACGCTGCTTCAAGGCAGGTGTAGAAAAAAGATATGTGGGCTACAAGCCTCAATGCCCTTCGGGTTACAAGAGCAAATAACTCTATTTGACCTTAAATCCAGTCGGACACTTTGGATTTACACCCGATATCTTGCGAATCACTTTTCCTTTCACGCAGTTGATTACCTTTATCTTTTTCGGCGCTGTAACCGGAGCAGCAACCTTGTCCTCATTCTTACTTGTATTCTGGGTATCGGTAGAAGTGACCGCTGCTTTTACTGAATTCTCCTGAGATAGTTTTATTCGAATAGTTGGGGCCGAAAAAGTAAAATTCTTTGCACTTAACTGCAGCCATCCATTTTTGACTGTGAGCATTTCAGTAGCAATCTCTTGAACTCCCCCATCAGAACTCACTACCGAAACAGATGCTTTGATCGGAGCATCAGTGAACCCATAAATACATTTCGCAGATTCTTGGTTCATCGCTAAGTCATAAGTTCCTTTGAATACTGATCCATCAACATCATGGTGTGCACCAGCAACTTTGTAACTTAGAACTCCATCTTTAAATGCCGGTGGGCTCCAGCTATATGCCATGGCGTTTGTAGTCATAACTCCATGCAACTTGCTTGTGTCCTTGACCGTACATTCAAAAACTTTATTTCCTTGACTTTGATCCATTCCCCAAAAAGATGAAGGATCCATGCCTTGAAAACGCCAAGTCGGAGTTACTTCAGATGTTTTCAACCATGGTTCAACTGCCTGTAAAAACCCACCCGCATTTTTGAGTTTGGGATTTGGTTCGTGAACGCCACCGCCCATCTCTGGTGGAATACCAAATCTGGGGAATTCAAATAAGTCAGGATGGTTTGATGGTTCGCTCCACATGATCTGCCCTGAGGCTTTTTGGGCTCGGTTATCCCAATTCATTTCCTTCAACCCCAAAGAATTATCAAACTCTTTTACTGGGACCCAGGAAACTCCAGATGGGACATTAATAGATTGGCCACTGACACTAACCAGTGATGTGGTTTTACTTAGTGACTTAGAGGACGCAATGACATTTTTCATTCGCCCGAATATCCAACCACTAACTTGACTATCCATTTGTAAAACTAATTCAATTGGCTGATCTCCAAAAAATGTCTCTGGCATTCCGCATCTACCTAAGTCATGCCAAATGCAATCACGATAATTATCTTCCGGACCTTTGCCAGGGTTGTCTAATACTTCGAATTCATAACCTTGTGGGTTGCTCGCGCTCTTTGTGGCGTCGTGTTTAGCAGGATAGTAATTTCCAGTTATTACCTTTGTTGGCAATATCTGCGCACTAAAGCCAATTACATCGCTCTCATATCCATCTGGAGAATTCCCTATAGTCGCGGTCCCACTTTTGCCACTTTGCTTGGTATTAAAATTAATTTGCAAGTCAACCGCTACTGAAAAGTCTAATTGGGTACCTTTGATGGTCTGACCGCGCCAAACGCTTATTCCCCCACCAGCCGGTAAATTATATTTACTATTTTTGGGGAATTTAAAGGTATTGATTTCGTATTGAAGTTTTGCATCTTGAAAATTTCCTGCCGAATCACCGGTGCGTACAGCTTTGATGCAGACATCGGTTAACGCTGCATCTGGTGCACATGGTGGAAGTACTGCCATCACTCTTAAGTTTGAAGCAGTAGCACATTTGGGATCTGAGACCGTATCGCAAGCTAAATTGGTTGTGTGAGTGCCTTTAGTGGCTCCAGTAATTCCAGAAATTTGTGTTAAAACTCTGTCGTCGCGAATTGCGAAACCTACTGCTGGTTCAGCCGGTTTCAGTTTTTCAGCTAATGCCTTGAACGCCTTGACTCTCATTTAGTACTCCCCGCTTGGGGAAAAGTTTACCCTAGGGCCTTTCGGTAGATCTCTATTTCCCGTTCTGATAATCCGGATTTATGTAAACGATCGATTGATAGGTAACCGCGATTTTTATAGAAATCATTCCTATTTTCACTCCACAGATAAATGGTTTTAATTCCAAATGCGAGAACTTTCGCTTCCATCAACTTCAGGATCGCACTCCCCAAACCACTACCTCGTAAATTCGGGTCAACAATAAATGCGGCGATCCAAGGCTTGAGGTTTCGAAACTCCTCGAGATCATCGAAATCGCATAAAGCTATTGCTCCAACTACTTTTTGATCTCTCATGGCTAGATAAATCAGCTCCTGGTCTGCCCCTTCAGGATCCCAAGACTCATAATTTCCTTTTAATGCATGGTCGTAGAACATTCGCCAATCTTCAGTTGAAAATTCCGGCTTACCTTCTCCCCACAAAT
>RGZI01000001.1 GCA_010031635.1 Actinomycetota bacterium | reverse complement strand
CCATGTCACTTGCCATACCAACGCCATAACAAAAACCAGCACATGCTGCAGAGATATCAAAGGCAGCAGCATTTGGATTCCCTAAACGTAAAGTCACATCAGTTGCAGCACTTGGAGTTTGAAAAGGATAAGTAACTGTTGCAACTATTACAGCACTTAATTGAGCAGCAGTAATGCCTGCAGCTTTTAATGCTTTTTGTCCAGCGGCGACTGACATATCAACAACGCTTTCATCTGCGGATGCATAGCGCCGTGATTCGATTCCAGATCGCTCGCGAATCCATTCATCACTTGAATCAATTAAATCTACGATTTCTGAGTTAGGGACAATGCGAGACGGCCGATAATCTCCAACACCCAATATTTGTGAGTGACGAGTTGCTAATGGTTCGGAAATTTTGCTCATCAGTTTTGACCCTCAGGATGTAAGCGAGCAATTGGTTGGCCTGGGGCAACTGGATCGCCTTCCTCAACAATAATTTCAATTAAAGTTCCTGCGTGTGTACTTTTCAATTCAGCGCTATCGCGTTTATTTGAAACAGTACCAATTACGGCCCCCGCTGCTAGATTTGTACCAACTTCAATACCTGCAGATGTAAAATAACCGGCAAATGGAGCAACAATCATTCTCCATGTTGGTTGATTATCAATGGCGCTGGCAGAACCATGACGGCCAATTAAATCAAGTGCGGCCGGAATATCATCGGGAGTTTTTAGCGCAAGTGTTTCAACATTAGGCAGAGCGCGTTTAATCAAACCAACCAAAGTTCCAGCAGGTGGCATCTCTATTACTGCGGTGACACCTAACTCATTAAGAGTTTCCATACATAAATCCCAGCGAACCGGGCTGGCAATCTGATCGATCATTCGATCAAGCAAACTCCGACCACTATGAACAACTGCGCCATCTCGATTTGAAATTACTCTGGTGCGCGGATCATGAACCGTTACCGAAGTTGCCAGAGATTTCATCCGGGCCACTGCAGGTTGCATATAAGAGGTGTGAAATGCGCCAGCAACTGAGAGCGAGCGCACCCGCGCCCCTTCAGGTGGATTTTCGGCGAGCGCAGTCAGTGCTGCCAATTCACCAGCAGCAACAATCTGTCCACCACCATTTTCATTTGCAGCAGTTAATTTCAATTTAGCAATCGCCGCCAAAACTTGAGCTCTATCTCCACCTAATACTGCTGACATTCCGGTCGGAGTTGCAGCACTTGCAGTGGCCATGGCTAATCCACGTTCACGTACCAATGTAATTGCAGATTCAGCGGTTATTGCCCGCGCACCTGCTGCGGCAGTGAACTCACCAACAGAGTGGCCAGCCACAACTCCAACTTTGCCAAAGGCATCTGATGGATGTGGGAAGAGTGAAAGCGCGCCAACCAATCCAGCGGCCACGATCAACGGTTGAGCATTAGCAGTATCTCGGATCTCATCTGCATCGGCGTTAGTGCCTAAATGAACTAGATCTAGGTTGGCAACAGCTGACCACCAGGTCAATAAATCTTTGACTCGGGCCGATTCCAGCCAAGGGGATAGGAATCCCGGGGTCTGGGCGCCTTGTCCAGGAGCGATAATGGCGAGCACCCCTTCACTTTACGACCACCTTCGGGTTACTCCTAAGTACACTCGCGCATTTTAGTTACCGACCGGTAACATAGGAGGGTATTCGCCTCGTAATCAGCACCGGTTTAGGAGCAATTAGTGAAGATTGTTGTCTGCGTAAAACAAGTACCTGATTCCTGGGCTGAGAAAAAATTAAACGCCAGCACCAAATTAATAGATCGTGAAGGTGTTGATGCGGTCCTAAATGATTTAGATGAGTACGCAATTGAATCTGCGCTGCAAATCGTTGAAGCAAATGGTGGAAGTGAAGCCGGACATTCAGTAACGCTAATTAGCATGGGACCAGAGCGAGCAACTGAAGCGCTCCGCAAAGGACTTTCAATGGGCGCCGACGACGCAATACTTATTAGCGATGCTGCGCTCGCCGGATCTGATGCACTTGCTACATCATTGATTTTGGCTAAAGCGATTCAAAGAGTTAATCCAGATCTAATTTTGTGTGGAACTGAATCAACTGATGCTCGCATGAGTGTTATTCCTTCGATGCTTTCAGAACGGCTTGAGTTGCCGCAACTTTCATTTGCTGGCGAAGTTAATGTCAGTGCAGATCAAGTAAGCATTAAAAGAGTTACCGATGAAGGCGTTGATTCAATGGGTTCTCCGCTGCCGGTAATTGTTAGCGTAATTGAAAAAATAAATGAACCCCGTTATCCATCATTCAAAGGCATCATGGCTGCAAAGAAAAAAAATATTGAAGTTTTATCTCTCGCCGACCTTGGCGTAAGTGCCGATGAGGTGGGCGGTGTTGGTGCCTGGAGTTTGGTAAATGATTTTAATGAACAAGCAGCTAGAAGTGCTGGCGTGAAAGTAGTAGATGAAGGTGCGGGCGGAAATGCCCTTAGTGAATTTTTAGCTGAAAAGAGGTTGGCATGAGTACCTTTGTTTTTATTGATCACATAGATGGAGTCATTACAAAAACTGCGGGGGAGTTATTAACTATCGCTAGACGATCTGGCGAAGTAACCGCTGTATTAGTTGGAAATCCTGGCGTAGGTGCGAAAGCAGTTGCCGCAATAAATTCTTGTGGTGCAAATAAAATTATTGCTATTGAAGATAGCACCATTGACAATCACCCAAGTGCGCTAGTTGCACAGGGTTTAGCAGATCTACTTTTGGAAAAAGGCGCTACAACATTTTTAATTCCTTCAACTGCGCGCGGAAAAGAAATAGCAGCAAGAGTTGCAGTGCGAACAAACTCTGGAATTATTACTGATGCAGTAGATGTAACCGCTGATTCAATTGCAACACAATCAATCTTTGGAGGATCTGCCGTAGTGCACTCCAAGGTGAGCAAAGGGATCGCGATAATTACGGTGCGACCAAACTCAGTTGAACCAGAGAGCCAACCCTCTACATGTGAGGTTGAAATAATTTCCCCTAAATTGAATCCGACAAAAGTTGTGATCAGCAATCGCGAGCCAGCAAAAAGAGGTGGTCGACCAGAGTTAACTGAAGCCAGCATTGTTGTTTCTGGCGGACGCGGTACAAACGGCGATTTTGCTCCAGTTGAAGCTTTGGCTGATCTGCTTGGCGCAGCTGTTGGCGCCTCACGCGCTGCAACCGATGCCGGCTGGTATCCGCACTCACATCAAGTTGGTCAAACTGGCAAAACGGTCTCGCCTTCTCTCTACATTGCCTGTGGAATTTCAGGTGCGATCCAACATCGTGCTGGAATGCAGACCAGCAAAGTGATTGTGGCAATCAACAAGGATCCAGAGGCGCCGATTTTTGAAGTAACTGATTTTGGCGTAGTTGGCGATCTTTTTGCGGTACTTCCGCAAGCCACCAGCGCAATCGCTGCCCGAAAGGGTTAACGCTCTAGAATTGCCAAATGGCCATTAACAGCGCGACTGCATATCTAGATAATGCAGCCACAACAGCGATGGTTCCCGAGGCTGTATTGGCCATGAGCCAACAGCTAAGCAAAGTTGGAAATGCTTCAAGTTTGCATGCAGCCGGGCGCAGTGCGCGAAAAGTTGTTGAGGAATCACGTGAAGCCATCGCAGATGCCGTTGGAGCATCGCCAAGTGAAGTAATTTTTACTGCATCTGGAACAGAGGCAAATAATTTAGCCTTAAAAGGTTTTTATTGGCATCGAGTTGCCCAAGGCAGGAATGTAATCGCCACCTCTCCAATCGAACATCATGCAGTTCTTGATCCACTCGAATGGCTAGTAGATCATGAAAATGCCAAATGGCTTGAACTTGATGTTGATCAAAATGGTCAACTTTTAATTGGAGATGCTGAAAAGAAAATTAGAGCAGCGGCAGATTCAATATCTTTGATATCAATCATGCATTCAAATAATGAAGTTGGCTCAGTTCAACCTGTCGATGAGATTGCTGCTATCGCTGCGGAATTAGATCTCCCAATTCACACAGATGCAGTGCAAAGTTTTGGAAAAATTCCATTAAGTTTTAAAAAATTAAATGTTACTGCCATGAGTTTGAGTGCACATAAAATAGGTGGACCACTTGGCATAGCTGCCTTAGTATTAAAAAAAGGATTAGATCTAACTCCAGTTTTACATGGCGGTGGACAAGAACGAGATTTGCGAAGTGGAACTCTTGACACTCCAGCAATCGCCGGGTTTGCTGCTGCTGCAACTATTGCAATTACTGAACTTAACTCGCGTGCTGCCAGAGTAAGTAAGTTACGGGAGCGATTAATTTCAGGAGTGCTCGCTAAAGTTGAAAATACCTCTGTGAATAGCGCAAAAGATCATTTACCGGGAATTGCGCATTTCACTTTTGAAGGTGCCGAAGGAGATGCGCTGCTGCTTTTACTAGATGCACAAGGTGTGCAATGTTCAACCGGTTCAGCCTGTAGCGCCGGCGTGCCTCGACCAAGCCATGTACTACTTGCAATGGGCATGAATGATAAACGGGCTAAATCTTCACTTCGTTTTTCAATTGGCCCATCAACAACAGAGGCAGATATTGATTTAGTAATTTCAGTAATTGCGCCAGTTGTCGAACGTGCTAGAGCGGCAGGTTTAGTATGAAAGTAATCGCAGCCATGAGTGGTGGAGTTGATTCTGCAGTTGCTGCAGCACGTGCTGTTGAAGCGGGCCATGAAGTAATTGGAGTCCATTTAGCACTTTCAGCAAATCCACAAAAATATAGATCAGGTGCACGGGGATGCTGCACAGTTGAAGATTCTCATGATGCCAGACGAGTGGCAGACATAATCGGAATCCCTTTTTACATCTGGGATATGGCCAGTGAATTTCATGAGGGCGTAGTTGATAATTTCATCTCTGAGTATTCAATTGGGCGCACACCAAATCCATGCCTTCGCTGCAATGAAAAAATAAAATTTGCCGCTGTATTAAATCGAGCACGCGCAATGGGATATGAAAAAGTTGTCACTGGCCATTATGCAAAAGTCGTGGATTCACCAACTGGGCCAACCTTAAATCGTGCTAATGATCCGGAAAAAGATCAATCTTATGTTTTAGCAGTTCTTACACAAGATCAAATTGCCGGCGCGATGTTTCCACTTGGCGATACTCACAAAGTTGATGTTCGTGCTGAAGCGCAAGCGCGTGGATTTGCTTTAGCTCAGAAACCAGATAGCCACGACATCTGTTTTGTTCCATCTGGAGACAATGCCGGTTGGTTACGAGAGCGACTTGGAAGCGAATCCGGATCAATACTAGATGAGGATGGAAAGAAACTAGGTTCACACAAAGGGGCCTACACCTACACCATTGGCCAACGTAAAGGATTAAACCTAACCGTTCCGGCAAATGATGGATCGCCAAGATATGTTTTGAAAATTGAACCGCTTTCAAACACTGTTGTAGTTGGCTCACATGAAAAACTTGCAGTTAGTGAAATTTCAGGAAGTGAAATCAAATGGTGTGGCCCAGTTCCAGGCAGTGAATCACTTCGCGGATTTGCCCAAGTTAGGGCACACGGTAAAGCGCTACCTTGTTTCTATAAATTTGATGGTGCTAATTTGACTGCAATTCTAGATGAACCTCTTTATGGCTTGGCAGCAGGTCAAGCTCTAGTTATTTATGATGGTGATCGAGTTGTAGGTTCTGCCACAATTGACCATACCGATCAGGCCATTGGTTCAAGTAATGGCCATTAATAACAGTAATAATTCAGCAAGACGTCGCATAGAACAATTACGAGCGGAAATTAGTGAAAATCAATTTTTATATTATGTAATGGATAATCCTAAGATTAAAGATGCCGATTTTGACTCGCTTTGGAATGAATTACTAAAACTCGAAGAAGCAAATCCTGAATTAAGAAGTGAGAGTTCACCAACTGTTGCCGTAGGTGGAGGATTTTCAACTAAATTTAATCAAGTTGATCATTTAAATCCGATGATGAGTCTTGATAATGTATTTGATACTGAAGAGTTGGATACCTGGCTAGAGAAAACTGAGCGAGATTTTGAGAAATCTGAAATCAATTGGCTTTGTGAGTTAAAGATAGATGGCCTTGCAGTTAACCTGCTTTACGAAGATGGAAAATTGATCCGTGGCCTAACCAGAGGAAATGGCACAACTGGTGAAGATGTAACTCTAAATGTAAAAACGATCAAAGGCGTCCCACATCAATTAAGTGGAAAGAAATTCCCAAAAATATTAGAAGTTAGGGGAGAGGTCTATTTCCCACTTAAGGAGTTCGCTGAGTTAAATGCGAGTATCGAAGAATTAGGGAAAGCCCCCTTTGCCAATCCTCGAAATGCCGCCGCAGGTTCATTGCGCCAGAAAGATCCGAAAGTTAGTGCTGCTAGGCCATTGCGAATGTTGGTGCATGGATTCGGAAAAGTAGATGGCATCGAATTTGCGACCCAAAGTGATGCATATGCAGCATTTAAAGAGTGGGGGTTACCCATAAGTGATGAAGTTAGAGTTTTCAATAAAGTAAGTGAGATCAAGAAATATATTGATGGTCATTTAGATCACCGTCACGATTTGCAACATGAGATTGATGGAGTAGTTATTAAAGTTGATCAGGTTAAAATCCAAAATAAACTTGGATTCACTTCACGGGCGCCAAGATGGGCAATTGCATTTAAGTATGCACCTGAAGAGGTTGTCACTAAGTTGCTAGATATCCGAGTAAGTGTTGGAAGAACTGGTCGGATCACGCCATTTGCATTTATGGAACCAGTTAAAGTCGCTGGGTCGACAGTTTCGCAAGCTACGTTACATAATCAAGAAGAGGTTATTAGAAAAGGAATTTTAATTGGAGATTATGTAGTCATTCGAAAAGCTGGAGATGTGATTCCAGAAGTACTAGGTCCAGTTCTTGCTAAACGTGATGGTTCCGAACGCACATTTGTAATGCCTAATATCTGTCCAGATTGTGGAAGTAAATTAAAAGCGATCTCAGACGGGGATGTAGATATCAGATGTGTGAATAGCCGAAGTTGTCCGGCTCAACTCCGTGAGCGACTTTTCTATATTGGCTCACGCTCTGCACTTGATATAGACGTTCTTGGATATGAAGCAGCTAGCGCATTACTTGCTGATGGAATCTTGAAAGATGAGAGTGGACTGTTTGCGATCACTCTGGCGAACCTTTCAACTTCTGAATTTTTTACTAAGAAAGATGGAACGCTAGGTGCAATTGCAGAGCGTTTTATCACTGCACTTGCAGAAGCTAAATCCAAACCGCTTTGGCGGGTAATCGTTGCTTTATCGATTAGACATGTTGGTCCAACAGCGGCTCAATCATTAGCGCGAGAGTTTGGTTCATTGGAAGCGATTGAAGCAGCCCCTATTGAAAAGTTAGCAGAGATAGATGGAGTTGGCCCAACTATTGCAGCAGCGATAGTGGATTGGTTTAAAGAGGATTGGCATCGTGAGATCGTAAAAATGTGGCGGGCATCAGGAATTGGCCAACATCATCAAATCAGTGAACTCGCCCAAACTATTACCGGTCTTTCGATTGTGGTTACCGGTTCGCTAGTTGGATTTACTCGAGATGGAGCGAGCCAGGCAATAACCGATCGGGGAGGTAAAGCCACTAATTCAGTTTCAGCCAAGACTGATTTTGTAGTTGTGGGAGATGCGCCGGGCTCGAAATATGCCAAAGCCCAAGAACTAGGGGTGCCAGTCCTTGATGAAGCAGAGTTTGTAAAGTTGTTAGCGGGCGGAAAAGCCGGGCTTGGGGAATAGGATATGAACATGATTTTATTTTCTGAGGGTCGCGAATTACCTGCCCCACCCCTCGCATTTGGATTAATCGGTTTTGGAATTCTTTCGCTACTGCTTTATTTAGCGATGCGGATAGACAAGGATCACTAATTCCAAAAATTGCTATTTTCGGCGGAACATTTGATCCAATTCACCGAGGTCATCTACATGCTGCTGAAGTAATTTTAGAGCAGAGCTTAGTTTCTAAAATTTTTATGATTCCGGCTGGAAATCCATGGCAAAAAGCGGGTCAATTAATTGCGACTCCAGCACAGCGTTTAGAGATGTGTCGATTAGCTACTTCTGAAAATTCAAATATTGAAGTTTTAGATATCGAAATTAATCGAAGCGGGCCAACTTATTCAATTGATACCATATTAGAGCTTGAGAATTCTTTTCCAGGATTCGAGTTTTCTTTGGTACTTGGCACTGATGCTTTGAAAAATATTATGACTTGGCATCGAGTAAATGAATTAATCAAGAAGGTTGAAGTTTTACAACTGTTAAGAATCAATGAAACTGTTAAAGTGGCCGATCTTCCAACAGGTATTAATGTAAAAGTCGTCGAAGGGGCTATGTTAGATCTTTCATCGACCATGATTCGCGAAAAAGTTGCAAAAAATGCAGAAGTTTCTGAATTAGTAGATTCGAAAATTTTAAATTTAGTGAAAGGGATTTATGGCGCTTAGTACTCAGACAATCAAAGCTGCTGCTATTGCCGCCTGTGCTGCTGATGAAAAGTCTGGAAGTGAAATAGTAGCGCTGGATTTATCTAACCAATTGATACTCTCAGATATTTTCTTGCTGGTATCTGGCGCAAATGATCGACAACTCAAAGCCATATCCGATGAAATTGAACGTCAACTTTCATTTGTAGGGGAAAAAGTTATTCACCGTGAAGGTGGCGGAGACTCTTCTCAATGGTTGCTGTTGGATTACGGTGATTTAATTGTGCATATTCAAAGTAAAGAGATGCGAACTTATTACGCACTTGATCGACTGTGGGGAGATTGCCCAATTATCTCTCTGCCGCAGGTTGAACTGAGAGAAGAATAATTAGGATGCGAAAAATAATTATTGTCAGACACGGACAAACTGATTGGAATGTAGAAAATAGATTTCAAGGTCATACCGATATTCCATTAAATGATGCAGGACAAGCCCAAGTTGAAAAATCTGCTTTAGTGCTGGCTTCTTTGCGTCCCAATCGATTAGTGACCAGTGATTTATTACGTGCTCGTCAAACCGCGACAGCTATTGCAAAAAGATGTGGATTGCCGGTAACGATCGATCCTGATTTACGCGAAACATATGGCGCAGATTGGGAAGGAAAAACCGGTCTTGAAATTCGGAAAGATAATGATGCCGAATTTACTGCCTGGCTTAGCGGAGAAGATATTCCTGCGGGTGGAAGTGGAGAACGGCGAAGTGAAGTTGCCGCACGGGCAATCTCAGCTATTTATCGCGGATTAAGTGAGATTGAATCCGGGCAAAGTTTAGTCATTGTTACCCATGGAGGTGCGGCTCGAAGTGTGATCGGAACATTGATGGGGTTGCCAGTAAGTGAATGGGCATCGCTAGGCGGCTTGGCAAATGCCTCATGGTCAATTTTGGATGAGAGTGGGAAGAGCAATGGAAGTTGGCGATTAATTGAGCACAACTCCGGAACGCTTCCTGACCCAATACTTGACCAAGAAAGTGGCGACTCAATAGTTTGATTTTGGTCTAGTAAGTTCAATTGGGCTCTGGTAATTTTCCCCAATGATCGATATCGCAATTCGTGGTGGTTTGGTAATTGATGGAACAGGCGCACAGCGTTATCAAGCTGACGTAGGAATTTTAAATGACCAGATTGTTGAGATAGGTCGGGTATCTGCGGCTAACCGTGAGATTGAAGCCACCGGATTAATTGTTTCACCAGGGTTTGTTGACCCACATAGCCACTCAGATTTTACAATGCATGTAAATCCACTCGCCCAAAGCACCGTTCGCCAAGGAGTAACGACTGAAATTGTCGGCAACTGTGGTTTTTCAAGCGCACCAATTACTCCAAGATCAGTAAAGCAAATCGCAGGCCGGTTAAAGGGATATGGTTTTGAAGGCGATCCTGCATGGCGCACTATGGATGAGTATTTCTCACATATCGAAGCAGATGGCGTTTCAGCGAATTTTGCATTTTTTATCGGGCATAACTCTTTGCGTCATGCTGCTGGACTCGACGGCGATGAAACTGTTACAGATGAACATCTAAAGATCATGTCTGATTTAGTCGCAGAGTCAATGGAAGCTGGAGCATTAGGTTTATCTACTGGACTTGAATTTTTGCCAGGAAAATTTGCGAAAACTGAAGAAATTGAGCATTTGGCAAAAGTAGTTGGAAAGTATGGCGGGGTTTACACCAGCCATGTACGTAACCGTGATTCTGAAATTTTCTCCTCCATGTCTGAATTTTTACAGATAGCAAAAACTGGAAATGTAGTTGCGCAGCTTTCACATTTTAATGTGCGCTTTGATACCAATGCTCCTGAGAATGCATGGGAGCGTGCGGTCGGGATGCTAGTTGCCGAAAAAGATAAAGGCTTAGATGTAGCCGCAGATACCACTCCATTTAGATTTGGACTTGGTGGAATGTCTGCGATCTTGCCAGAATGGTTATTAAAAGATGGCTATGCAAATGTTGCTCTTGCACTAAAGGAAAGCACTGTTAGAGATCGACTAAAAAGTGATTGCGATCGTTATTGGAGATACATTCACAAAGGACAGTGGAGTCGAGTTCGCTTACAAGGCAGCCTGCACTACCCAGAGTTCACCGGAATGAGCTTCCCTGAGATTGCTAAAGAGATGAAACAGGATGAATGGGATTGCTACTTTGATATTTTGATGGCAGCTGGTCCAGATATGGATAAAGTTATTATGTTTGGTGAGAATATGACAGAAGCACATCTGGCCGAAATGATTTCACACCCTGATTTCTCATTAGGTGTAGATGGTTTTACCAGTGTGGACCATGGCGCACTTGCTGATGCAACTCAGAGCCAATTCCCTTATTGCGGACATATAGAATTTCTAGCTCACCATGTCCGTGAGAAGAAAACTTTAACTCTTGAATCTGCAATTCATAAAATGTCATCAAAGCCAGCACAACGTTTTGCTTTGAAAACTCGTGGAGAAATTAAAGAGAATTGGTTTGCTGATCTGGTGATTTTTGACGCTGATAAAGTCCGCAGTGATTCCACTCTACAAAATCCTTGCGTTTATCCAGAGGGAATCCAACAAGTAATCGTCAATGGAACGATTGTGGTTGATGAAAACAACCACACACTAAAGCGCCCAGGTCGGGTTTTACGCCGCAAATAGCCGGATTAGAGAGCGCGCAAATCTTCGGCTAGAGTTTCGCTTCTCAAGTGCTGGAAAATTCTTGGGGCTGTGGCGCAGCTGGTAGCGCACCTGCATGGCATGCAGGGGGTCAGGGGTTCAAGTCCCCTCAGCTCCACACTCAATTCGGATCCGCATTGATTTAAATTAACTCGGAAATTGGTGGGTGGTTAACGATGGCAGCACTTCCAGAGATCAGCGCTAAATGGAGTAAGCCACGTGATTTAACTGGTGAAAATGTATTAATAACAGGAGCAAGCGGTGGTTTGGGATTAGCAGTTGCTAAGCAAGTCGCTGAAAGTGGTGGCAACCTTATTTTGGCAGTACGAAATGTTCGAAAAACTTCTGCATTGGCCAAGCAACTTTCAATTGCGTCACGCGGAAGCATTGATGTAATTGAATTAGACCTAAGCGATTTGAAATCCGTACATTCTGCGGCTGGTCAAGTCAGCAAAGATATTGATATCTTAATTTTGAATGCTGGCGTCATGGCCACTCCTCTTCGACACACAGTTGATGGATTTGAATTGCAAATGGGAACGAATCATTTAGGGCATTTTGCATTTTCAGGACTTCTGCAAAATAAACTTAAAGATGGTGCTCGAGTTGTAAGTGTCTCCAGCCAAGCGCATCGCTTGGCGCAGTTCCCAGATACAAAAATTATGGATATCTGTCGCGGCGTTGGCGAATACCAACCTTGGCAAGCGTATGCACGTTCTAAAGTTTCAAATTTGCTATTTATAAATGAATTACAGCGACGCAACAGTAAGAGTAAGAAAATTGTTGCAGTATCAGCACATCCAGGTTGGTCAGCCACTAACTTGCAAATGGTCGGACCGCAAATGAGAAATCAACTTATGATGGCTCGCGGTTCTGCATTTTTTAATTCTGCATTTGCGCAAAGTGCCGACAAAGGCGCGCTGCCAATTTTGTGTGCCGCAACCCTCGCCGATCTTCCAGGCGGAAGTTATTTAGGACCAAATGGCTTTTTGGAAATGCGTGGATATCCAAAATACACTCGCGCCAGCAGCACCGCTTATGACCAAGGATTGGCGCAATCTTTGTGGCAGATCAGCGCGGAATTAACCGGGGTTAACTGGAGTTAGCTGGATTTAAGTAGGCGGTACTCTTAGCCTCATGCAAGAGCCAGGTACGCCAGTCACATATGACGTTCATGGGGTTCAAGAAAAGTGGTTGCCGGTCTGGGATCAAATTGCCCCATTTCGCTCTGGCCGGGCCGATGATCTACGTCCTAAAAAATATGTCCTGGATATGTTCCCTTACCCATCGGGGGATCTGCACATGGGTCATGCCGAGGCGTATGCACTTGGTGATGTAATCGCGCGTTATTGGGTGCAACGAGGTTTTAATGTAATGCATCCAATTGCATGGGATGCCTTCGGTTTGCCGGCAGAGAATGCGGCAATAAAGCGAAATTCAGATCCAGGTGAATGGACCTATGAAAACATTGCAGTTCAAAAAGCATCTATGCGTCGATATGCCTGTTCCTTTGATTGGGATAGAACTTTCAATACTTGCGATCCTGAATATTACAAATGGAATCAGTGGATATTTCTACAACTATTTAAAAAGGGATTGGCGTATCGAAAAGCATCTGCAGTTAATTGGTGTCCAGATTGCCAGACAGTATTAGCAAATGAACAAGTTGTTGCTGGTGCGTGCGAGCGATGCGACACAATTGTTACTAAGAAAAAATTAACTCAGTGGTATTTTAAAATAACTGATTACGCAGATCGTTTGTTAGACGATATGCAATCACTTGAAGGCCAGTGGCCAGAAAAAGTTTTACAAATGCAGCGCAACTGGATTGGAAAATCTGTTGGTGCTGAGGTTACTTTCGAAATTGAAGGCCGCGACAAGCCGGTCACAATTTATACAACCAGGCCTGATACTTTGTACGGCGCTACTTTTTTTGTAGTTGCCGCCGATAGTGAGTTAGCAGCCGAACTTGCTGCCTCATCTCCAGTCAAAGCAGAGTTTGCTAAATATCTTGAAGAGGTAAAAGCGATAAGTGATATTGAACGATTGTCTCTTGAACGGCCAAAAACTGGAATCTTTTTACAACGCTATGCAATTAATCCAGTAAATGGTGAGAAGTTGCAAATCTGGGCGAGTGATTATGTGCTTGCAGATTATGGAACTGGTGCGATCATGGCTGTGCCTGCGCATGATCAGCGAGATTTAGATTTTGCTAAAACAATGGATCTGCCTATTCGTACAGTTGTTGAAAGCGATTTAGAAGATCCTGCAATTACTGGAATTGCAACGCCTGGCGATGGAAAATTGATTAACTCTGGTTCGTTAAATGGTTTATCTAAAAGCGAAGCGATCAATAAGATCATTGCAGATTTGCAGGACCAAAAACTAGGCAAGGCAGCTACAAATTATCGCTTACGCGATTGGTTGATCTCTAGGCAACGTTATTGGGGTACTCCAATTCCAATTATTCATTGCGAAAGTTGTGGCGAAGTTGCTGTGCCTGAAGATCAATTGCCAGTTAAGTTGCCATCTTCTGCTGGACTTGATTTAAAGCCAAAGGGAATCTCTCCACTTGCCGGGGCTACTGATTGGGTAAATGTACCTTGTCCAAAATGCGGAAAGCCAGCGTTACGCGATACCGACACTATGGACACTTTTGTGGACTCTTCTTGGTATTTCTTGCGATACGTATCTCCACAACTTGCAGATCGTGCTTTTGATCTAGAAGCAGTTAAGACATGGTTGCCAGTCGATCAATATGTTGGGGGAGTAACCCACGCTATTTTGCATTTGCTCTACTCGCGTTTTTTCACCAAAGTTTTGCATGACCTTGGATATTTAGATTTCACTGAGCCATTCACTCGTTTACTAAATCAAGGCATGGTTGTTATGGATGGCTCAGCAATGAGTAAGAGCCGTGGCAATTTAGTTCGCTTATCTGATGAATTAAATGTTCATGGTGTAGATGCGATCCGATTAACTATGGTTTTTGCTGGCCCACCCGAAGATGATGTTGATTGGTCCGATGTTTCACCAGCCGGTTCAGTTAAATTTTTAGCAAGAGCATGGCGTTTATCTGGCGAAGTTACATCCGCTGTGGGAGTTGACCCAAGCACAGGTGATATTGAGCTTCGTCGCGCAACTCATAAAGCGTTACATGATGCAGGTTTCGCAGTTGAATCATTTAGATTTAACGTTGCAGTTGCGCGAATCATGGAGTTAGTAAATGCAGCGCGTAAAGCGATCGATTCTGGACCGGGATCAAATGACCCAGCCGTTCGAGAAGCTGTTGAGGCGATTGCCATCATGCTTTCATTAATTGCGCCATACACCGCCGAAGAGATGTGGGAGCGGTTAGGTCATAAGCCTGCAGTAGCACTTGCTGGCTGGCCGACTGTGGATCCTTCGCTAGTTAAAGTGCAGAGCGTTACTTGCGTAGTGCAAGTTTTGGGCAAGATAAAAGCTCGTCTTGAAGTTGATCCAGAGATTACTGATGCTGAATTAGAGAAATTAGCGATGGCTGATCCAGCGATGGTTGAAGCACTTGCTGGTGAAAATATCGTAAAAATTATTACCCGTGCTCCAAAGTTAGTAAATGTCGTGACAACATGAGAAAAATCGGGATTGTCACAGATTCAACTGCTTACCTGCCCGCAACAACTATCAAGTTATTAGGAATCAAAGTTGTTCCTTTAATGGTGCAGTGGAATGGCAAAAGTTATTTCGAAGCAGATCCAAATGCGACTGATGTTATTGATGCACTTCGTAAAGGAGAGTTAGCGACAACTTCACGGCCAAATCCGGCAACTTTTCTACTGGCTTATCAAGAGCTTGCTGCAAATGGTGCAAAAGAGATTATTAGTTTGCATATCTCTTCATCCATGTCCGGAACCTCCGATGCAGCCCGGATCGCAGCAAAGGATTCACCAATTCCGGTTCATGTGATCGATTCGCGCACGGTCGGAATGGCTCTTGGTTTTGGTGTGATCGCCGCGGCACAAGCCGCTGAAGAAGGATTAGATAGTCAAACAGTTATTGAACGTGCCAAGTTGCGGATGAATGCAACTTCAATCTTCTTCTCTGTTGCAAATTTAGAGAATCTACGTAGAAGTGGGCGAATCAGCAGAGGCGCATCGATACTTGCCACAGCACTTGCGATCAGACCAATCCTCACCGTAGATGATGGCGAAGTAGTTGCAGTCGAGAGAGTTAGAACTGCGGCTAAAGCAATGGTGCGTTTAGAGGAGATGGCGGTCGCGGCCACTGCGGGGCGCGCAGTTGATGTTGCGGTTCATCATTTAGGTGCACAATCTCAAGCAGAGGCGGTAGTTGCAAGACTTAGAAGCGTATTAACTGGCTTGGGCGATGTTAGTAATACCGAAGTTGGCGCAGTCGTTGGTACGCATGTTGGTCCAGGGGCTATCGCGGTAGTGATCGCTCCTCGCGTTTAAATAGTTTAACCACAAGCAAAATTTATCTACACCAGTAAATTTTTCTAACTTAAATAAAACATTACTTTCTACAATTCGCAAATGCCTAAAATAGACTCCGAATTGATTTCACGTCTTCGTCAAATAATCCCAGAATCAACAAGTAAATTTCGAGTACATATTGAAAAGAAACATTTTATTAGCACTTTGCTGGTAATTTCAGCAGGAGTAGCTCTGGCCATATTTTTATTATGGAGTGGGGGTGCTAAAGAAATACCTAGTGCCTCTGCAGTCTCTGCGGAGTCTGGTATTGAAATAGTAGATAACAATCAAAGTATTAACCAACCGAGTCAAGTTAATAAGATTTTAATAATTGATGTGGCAGGTAAAGTTAAAAATCCTGACGTCTATGAATTACCACAAGGCTCACGCGTAATTGATGCCATAAAAGCCGCCGGCGGAGTCGGTAAAGGTGCAGATTCAAGTGGTGTGAATATGGCGCGATTACTTGAAGATGGTGAGCAAATATATATTGAGAGTAGTTCAAGCCCAACTCATTCTCTTTCTTCGACCTCTAGAGGCACTCGAGGCGGAAAAGTTAATTTAAATCGAGCAAATTTAGCCGAACTTGATGGCCTTCCTGGGGTTGGTCCAGTTTTAGCAGCTCGCATTATTGAGTGGCGAAGCAAAAATGGAAACTTTAAATCTGTTGATGAGTTACGCAGAGTTTCTGGAATAGGAGATGCAAAGTTTAATGAACTTAAAGAGGTTGTTGTGGTGTGAAAGATATTCCTGATGCTCGGTTATTGTTTCCAGCAGTTGGGATTTGGATGGGATGTGCCAGCGCACAGTTATTTTATGGAACTCCAGCCACCATTCTATTAATTGCAACACTTGTGATTGCTCTTACATTTTTACTCACAAAGAAGAGTTATGTTTTACAACTATTCTGTATATCAATATTTTTAGGTGGTTTAATCTCAGGAATCCATGAAGAGGCCCTTCATCGCGACCTATTTCGCGGTGATACAAATTCAAATATTGGCGTTGTTGGTGTAGTTACATCTGACCCACAACTTAGTAAATCAAAAATCCGCGGAAATTTTCGTACGACACAGTCAGCTACTTTTTATTTACGAACAAAAGAGGTAAATGGACGGGCTCTACGGGTTCCGATTTTAATTTCGACTACAAATGATGTCGGGAATCTCATTCCTGGAACCAAGATATCTTTCTACGGTAAAGTTTCAGATTATCGCTTAACTAATGCATCTGCTTTTATTTTTATAAAGAGTGAAGTAAAGATTCTCAGCAGATCAAACTCTATTTCGCGGCTCACTTTCCGGATGCGGAGTGCGCTGCGCGATGCCGTGCAGGGTTTACCCCCGGCGGCGATGGGATTGATACCTGGAATAGTTATTGGAGATCGCACATTTCAATCAGTTGAGTTGACCGCAAATATGCGCGCGACAGGGTTGACTCATTTAACTGCAGTTAGTGGAGCAAATCTGGCGATTGTGGCTGCTTTGGTTCTAGCGCTGTGCAGAAGGATTGGAATTAGGGGAAGGGCGTTGTGGCTAATTGTTGCGTTAGCCCTATCTTTTTTTATCCTGTTGGTAAGGCCATCGCCATCAGTTTTGCGGGCGGCGGTAATGACAACTGTGGCTCTTGCGGCACGGGCATCTGGGAATCGATCGGCGGCACTGCCTTCCTTGGGAGTTGCGATTGGTTTACTGCTGATTATCAACCCATTTTTAGCTACTGATCCTGGTTTCGCACTTTCAGTATCAGCAACAGCTGGGTTACTACTACTTGCTCCAAAAATTGAACGTTTTTTAATGCGGTATTTTTCGAATCGGCTAGAACTTTTGGCACAAACATTGGCGATCCCAATTGCTGCCACTGTATTTTCGCTACCAATTGTTGTCGCTATATCTGGACAACTTTCACTTGTGAGTGTCTTTGCCAACTTAATTGTTGCACCCGTTATAGCGCCAATCACAATTATTGGTTTTTTCATGAGCCTAATATCTATTCCGCTTCCGCAAATTTCCCATTTGCTTGGTGTTGTAGTTTCACCATTTGCGATGTGGATTGCAGGAGTCGCAAACTTTTGCGCTGACCTACCTTTTTCGACCTTGCGCTGGAGCAAGGGTTGGATGGGAGTTATCTCCCTAGTAATACTTGCAATCGCAATACGGATAATTTTTTTAACATTACGATCTTTTACTTTTCTTAAACTACCCATGATCTTGATTTTGATCCTAATCATTATTTTTTCAACAACTAAATTTGGTTGGCCCCCAAAAAATTGGCTCATGGCAGTATGCGATGTTGGACAGGGTGATGGAATTGTACTTTCCTTAGGATCAAATTCGGCGGTCGTGATTGATGTTGGACCAGATCCAACCCTAATTGATAATTGTTTACATGAGTTAAAAGTTAAAAACATTGAGCTGTTAATTCTCACCCATTTTCATGCAGATCATGTAGAAGGATTACCAGGTTTACTCAAGGGGCGGAAAGTGCAACAAGTTTGGTTGACTACCGAACCGACTCCAGCAGATGAATTTACGAGAGTGAAAAATTGGCTGGAAGGTATTCCCAGTGCGCAAATTTATCGCGGTGCAACATTTAAAAGTCCAGATATCTCATTTGAAGTAATTTGGCCTGACATGAAACCGATTTTAGAGTCACCGGCAAACAATGCCAGCATCTCAATTGTTGGTTTAATTTATGGTCACTCATTTTTTTCGGCAGGGGATTTAGAATTAGCCAGCCAGGAGAAGGTGCTGGAACGGTTAACAGGCGAAGTTGAGATTTTAAAAGTTGCCCATCACGGCTCAAAGTTACAAAATCAAAAATTGGTCGAGAAACTCTCCCCTAAATTATGCCTAATCAGCGTAGGTGTCGATAACCCCTATGGCCATCCAGCCCCAGTTACGCTAGAACTGCTTTCGCATAATTGTGGTGCTATTGCGAGAACGGATCGCTCAGGTACGCTGGCAGTTATAGATAAGCCATTGCGGGTGGTTTCGACGCGAAAGAGTATTTGGAGGTGAGTACTCAAGTGGCAAAAGAGGCAGTTTATTTATGCATAGGTGCGGAGCAAGTTTTAGCTGATCGCGCTATTGAAAAAATCCTAGAACCTTTAAAAGAAAAAGGGGCCACAAATACCCAATTTGATGCACCTGATCTTGAAGTTGGACAATTTAGTGATGCCACTGCGCCATCTTTATTTTCGGGGCCGCGAGTTGTCACAATACGAGATTTGCAAGATTTAGCAGAAGATGCCCAAGATGAGGTTTTAAGATACTGCGAAAATCCAGACCCAGATATAACTTTAATTTTTCTACACAAAGGTGGGGTAAAGGGAAAAGCATTTTTAACTAAGTTACGTAAAATCGGAATTACTGAGATTGGCTGCGAACCGATAAAAAAAGAAAATGAAAAAATAGATTTTCTTAAAACGGAAGCACTAACAATTGGAAGAAAATTAACTCCAGATGCAGCACGGGCGCTTGTCGCTGCTGTCGGAAGTGATTTACGAGAGATGATTTCGGCACTGCATCAATTAAGTTCCGACTCTCAAGTGAGCGGAAGTACCGCAATTACTGAGGAACAGGTCGCTGTTTTATACGCTGGACGTGTTGAGGCGAGTGGCTTTGCTGTTGCTGATGCTGCGGTAGAAGGAAGATTAGGAGATGCACTTCTATCTGCACGCCAAGCAATTGAAACTGGAACAGACCCAGTTGTTTTAGTAAATGCATTGGCGTCAGTTGTGCGAACTTTGGCAAAAGTTGGTACTGCGGGGCGCACTGCAAAATCTTTTGAGTTGGCTGGAGTACTCGGCTTAGCACCTTGGCAGATAGATAAAGCCAGAAGACAACTTCCTGGGTGGAATGGCGATGGAATCACCACCGCCATCACCGCCATCGCCCATGCAGATTCACAAGTTAAAGGTGGGGGAAGTGACCCGGTTTACGCTCTGGAAGTGGCCCTGATCGCTGTGGCTGGGGCTAAAAACGGATAGGACTGGTTAGGAAAACGGCTGAATTCGCTCAGTTTGAACCCATTCGGGCTCCGCTGATACCCTTGCGCCTCTTAACTTCCCTAAGTTGAGATCAGATTTCAGATAGATCTGGATAATGAAGAGATTGGTGTTCGAAGAGATGGCAAATATCAAGTCACAGATTAAGCGGATTGGCACAAACGAGAAGGCACGCATCAACAACAAAGGCGTTCGTTCTGCTCTTAAAAGTGCAATTCGTAAATTCCGCTCGACCTCTGCCGGAAGTGACAAGGCCATGACAACACAAGAACTTCGTGCTGCATCACGCGCACTAGATATCGCAGTTGCAAAAGGTGTAATTCATAAGAATCAGGCCGCGAACAAGAAGTCGGCGATGGCAAAGGCTGTCTCCCGCGCTAAGTAATTGACCCAGATCGGCTGATCTGCGCTCATGCCTGCCATTCCATTAGACCGAGCTCCCAAACCTTCGGCTACCGATCCATTACAAATTCGTAATTTTTCGATCATTGCTCATATTGATCATGGTAAATCAACTCTTGCCGATCGAATGCTTGGAATAACTGGCGTCGTTGAAGCCAGAAATATGCGCGCCCAATATTTAGATCGAATGGATATTGAACGCGAGCGCGGAATTACAATTAAAAGTCAAGCAGTTCGTTTACCTTGGCAGGTCGAAGGATCCGATTACATATTAAATATGATCGACACTCCAGGCCATGTTGATTTCACATATGAAGTATCTAGATCACTTGCAGCCTGTGAAGGTGCGGTTCTCTTGGTTGATTGCGCACAAGGAATCGAAGCGCAAACTTTGGCCAATCTTTATTTAGCGATGGAAAATAATTTAACGATCATTCCAGTTTTAAATAAAATTGATTTACCAGCCGCACAACCGGAAAAATTTGCCGAAGAACTTGCCCGCTTAATTGGCTGCCAACCTGAAGATTGTCTTCGGGTGTCGGGTAAAACCGGCGCAGGAGTAGCAGAACTCTTAGATCAAATTGTGCGCCAAGTACCTCCACCACAAGGTGATCCAAAAGCACCAGCACGTGCCTTGATTTTTGATTCGGTTTATGACCTTTACCGTGGTGTTGTTACTTATGTGCGAGTAGTTGATGGAAATCTAAAGGCACATGATCAGATTCAAATGTTATCTACTGGTATTAAGCATGAAGCATTAGAAGTTGGCGTTATCTCACCTGAGCCAGTTTCCAGTGGTGGACTTGGCGTTGGTGAGGTTGGTTATTTAATTACTGGCGTAAAAGATGTGCGCCAATCTCGTGTTGGTGACACCATCACAAATGCACAACGTCCAGCAACAACTCAACTTCCTGGATACAAAGATCCAGTCCCTATGGTCTTTTCTGGTCTTTACCCACTTGATAGTTCTGAGTATCCAGCGTTACGTGAAGCACTTGAGAAGCTACAACTAAATGATGCTGCATTAGTTTTTGAACCAGAGACCTCAGCCGCACTTGGATTTGGATTTAGATGTGGATTCTTAGGGTTGCTCCATATGGAAATTGTTCGCGAACGGTTGGAACGTGAAGCAGGACTAGATCTAATCTCCACCGCACCAAACGTCGTTTACAACTTAACACTTGATGATGGAACGATCGTTAAAGTCACCAACCCAAGTGAATTCCCAATGACTAAAATTGATGAAGTGCGCGAACCAATTGTGCGCGCGACAATTTTGGCTCCAAGTGAATTTATCGGAGCAATTATGGAGCTTTGCCAAACTAGACGTGGTGTTTTGTTAGGTATGGATTACTTATCTGAGGATCGAGTCGAGATTCGTTACACCCTTCCACTTGGCGAGATTGTTTTTGACTTCTTCGACAGTTTGAAATCTAAAACGCGTGGTTACGCCTCACTTGATTATGAGCCAATTGGTGAAGCACCAGGTGAACTTGTAAAAGTAGATATTTTGTTACAAGGTGAAGCAGTAGACGCATTCAGTGCAATTGTGCACCGAGATAAAGCGTATGCGTACGGCGTAATGATGACTGGGAAATTAAGAGAGTTAATTCCTCGCCAGCAATTTGAGGTTCCAATTCAGGCTGCAGTGGGATCCAGAATTATTGCGCGCGAAAGTATTCGTGCGATGCGAAAAGATGTCTTAGCAAAATGTTATGGTGGCGATATCAGTCGTAAGCGCAAACTTCTGGAAAAGCAAAAAGAGGGAAAGAAGCGCATGAAGATGGTGGGCCGGGTTGAAGTTCCGCAAGAAGCATTTATTGCTGCTCTTTCGACAAATGAAGAGGTAGATAAAGCCAAGGCCAAGAAGTAATAGTGGCAAAAGCTACTTTGAAGCCGCTCTCTTTTTATATTCACATCCCATACTGCATAAGAAGATGTGGTTACTGCGATTTCAATACTTACACCCCAAGTGAATTAAAAGAAGGCGAAGCTAACGTCGCCAAAGTTTCACAAGGTTATGTAGATGCAGCAATTATCGAAATAAATCAAGCATTTGATTTTCTTCAGAGCAAAGAGCAAGTGCGTTCAATCGACACTATATTTTTTGGTGGAGGCACTCCAACTTTGCTTCCATCCGCTGACTTAGCTCGCGTGCTTGATGAGTTAAAAGAGAAATTCGGCTTCTCTGAAGATATTGAAATCACTACAGAAGCTAATCCAGATTCAGTTAGCGCAGTTGATTTAAAGAACTTAAGAGTGTCGGGGATAAATCGTGTCTCCTTTGGAATGCAATCTGCGAAAACACATGTCTTGGCGACTTTAGATCGAACCCATAATCCAGCTCGAGTTAGCGAAGTAGTTCATGAGGCGATTGATGCTGGATTTGAACATATATCCCTTGATTTAATTTACGGAGTACCGGGTGAATCAATTGATGATTGGAAGGAAAGCGTTACTGCAGCATTGTCGCTACCGATTGATCACTTAAGTGCATACGCGTTGATTGTCGAAGAGGGAACCAAGTTGGGCGCACAAGTTCGACGCGGAGATGTAGTGATGCCACCAGATGATGAAACCGCTGATAAGTATTTATTAGTAGATGAGTTGGCAAATAAAGCTGGCATGAATTGGTATGAGGTAAGTAATTGGTCTTTGAAAGGCGGGGAAGCTCGCCACAATATTGCTTATTGGCACAGCAATGATTGGTGGGGAATCGGTGCGGGTGCACATTCCCATGTGCAGGGAGTTAGATGGTGGAATGTAAAACATCCCACTACATATATTTCAAAACTTAGTAGCGGTGAATCACCGATGTTGGAGAAGGAAGAGCTGACTACAGAGCAGTTGCGGTTTGAAGAGATTTTGTTGCGGATTAGACTCTCATCTGGCTTGTCTTTAGATTTTTTTACTGAGCCTGAATTAGCGATACTGAATTCTTATCTTTCTCAAGGCCACTTAGATGAGAAGGCATGGCAATCAGGGGAACTTAAATTGTCGATAACCGGCCGTTTACTCGCAGATCAAATAGTTAGAGCATTAGACAACTAGTACAAATAAGCACTGTTCCTAAAAGTTGATGGAGTATTCTCTACTTATGGAAACTTTCAACTTAGTACTTTCGATCATCTTGGCAATCATCTTCTTTCTATCTGGAATTTCAAAAGCCAGTGGAAATGAAAAAGGGCTATCTGGGACACGTGATGTAGGGGTTAAGGACTCACTTGCACGGATCGTAGGAATCTTTGAAGTTTTGGGCGCTTTTGGAATTTTGCTTGGAATCAGAGTCACCGCTATTGGTTGGTTAGCTTTAGTGGGCTTGTGGTTTGTGATGGCCGGAGCCGTTGGGGTTCACTTCCGAGCCGGCAAGGGATCAACCGCTCTTCCGGCATTTGTGCTGCTGACCGCCCTTTCGATCGCCTTAGTCACGATTTAGGGGGTAAATTTGGCACTCGACCAAGTTAAGTGCCAATGCTTAACCTGTTTAGCCTTTTAAATCTAGGAGCCTTTAGATGATCGCCGATCGCCGTCTCGAGATATTACGAGCGATCGTTGATGATTATGTGGCCACAAATGAACCTGTTGGATCAAAAGTTTTAGCTGCGCGACATTCATTAGGGATTTCACCGGCAACAATTCGCAACGAGATGGCACTTCTTGAAGAAGAGGGCTTAATTTCGCAGCCACACACAAGTGCTGGGCGGATACCAACCGATCTTGGATATCGAGTTTTTGTGGATCGGATATCGACAGTCAAGCCTTTATCGGCACCTGAGCGACGGGCGATCGATCACTTTTTAGAAGGTGCGGTAGATCTTGATGATGTAGTTAATCGAACAGTTCGATTGCTCGCGCAAGTGACAAAGCAAGTAGCAATTGTTCAGTATCCTTCTCTTTCAAAATCTGCGGTGAGACATATAGAAATTTTACCTTTGACACCAATGCGCCTAATGATTGTTTTGATTACCGATACCGGACGCGTAGAACAACGAATTGTTGAATTAGCAAATCAAATGAATGAAGAAAATGTAGCGAAACTTAGAAGCCAACTTAATCTTATTTGCGCTGGAGAGAAATTAAATCAAATACCAAACGCTTTAAAAAGTTTTACCGAGAAATTTGAAGCCATCGAGAGAGCAAACGTAACTTCAGTGGTAAATGTAATTCTGGAAATGGCAATTGAAAGAAGTGAAGAAAAAGTCATAGTTTCAGGAACTGCAAATTTGGCAAGAATTCCAAGTGATTTCCCAACAAGCTTTCACCCAATATTAGAAGCGCTAGAAGAACAGGTTGTATTGCTACATCTGCTTGGTGAAACTGCAGATGGAACTCAAGTTAAAATTGGTCACGAGCAAGATAATGCCAATCTGCAATCAACAAGTATCGTGACTTCGGGCTATGGCCCTGAAGGAGAACGAGTAGCCAACTTAGGAATTATTGGGCCAACTCGAATGGATTATTCCGGGTCAATGAGTGCGGTAAGCGCAGTAGCTAGATATGTAAGTCGCTTCCTAGAAGAAGGATTTTAATGGCTGATTTTTATGATGTGCTTGGTGTGGAAAGAAATGCATCAAGTGATGAGATTAAACGTGCTTATCGCAAACTTGCTCGCGAATTACATCCAGATGTAAATCCAGACCCAGTTGCGCAAAATCGTTTTAAAGAGGTAACTGAAGCTTATGAAGTTTTGAGCGATCCGAATA
This sequence comes from Actinomycetota bacterium, assembly GCA_010031635.1. Taxonomy (GTDB): domain Bacteria; phylum Actinomycetota; class Actinomycetes; order Nanopelagicales; family Nanopelagicaceae; genus UBA3012. The sequence goes on along the minus strand of RGZI01000001.1, from coordinate 37,133 downwards.
AGCGTTCTAATTTTGACCGTGGGGGACAAGGTTTTAATTTTGGAGCTGGCGGCGCTGGTGGCGGCTTTGGTTTTGGCGACATCATGGATGCCTTTTTTGGCGGTGGCGGTTCAAGAGGTCCCCGTCCACGTGTGCGCAGAGGCCAGGATGCGTTAATCCGAATTGAAATTGATTTGATGGAAGCTACTTTTGGAAGTGACCGAGAGATCACAGTAGAAACAGCTTTGGTTTGTACGAAATGCACGGGATCTGGTTCTTCTGGTTCAACTCAGCCAAGTAAATGCCCGATCTGCCAGGGCCGCGGAGAAGTCCAGCAAGTAACTCGTTCGGTTCTTGGACAAGTAATGAGTTCACGACCATGCGCTAATTGCCAAGGATTTGGAAGTGTCATTACCGACCCATGCCGTGAATGTGCTGGCGACGGACGGGTGCGATCACGGAGAACATTAAATGTGCAGATTCCAGCAGGAGTTGAAACTGGAAATCGAATTCAGATGAGCGGGCAAGGGGAAGTTGGACCTGGAGGTGGACCTGCTGGAGATTTAAAGCTGGCACTCAAAGCGGAACTGTAATTCCAATTAAAAATCGCGGGGTAACTAAATTAAGAAGTTCACATCGTGGTGAATTATTTGTACATGTTGAAGTAGTGATCCCGGCAAAGTTAAACAAATCAGAAGAAGAGTTGATGCGTAACTTTGCGAATTCGCGTGGCGATTCTGCAGAGAGTGCCAAAGTAGATAATCGCGAAAATGGTTTGTTCGGGCGCCTTAAAGATGCACTTGGCCGTTGATGCTCACTACATTCTTCGTGTCTGAAGGTACTAGCTTTTCCGCCAATCAAATTGAAGTTGATGGCGACGAAGCTCACCATGGAGTGAATGTCCTTCGGTTAAAAGAAGCAGAAGAAATTAAAATTAGTGATGGCGCCGGAAACTGGGCGATTGGCAAAGTCAATCAGATAGGCAAGAAAAGCTTTACAGTTGAAATTTCTACTTGTGGATTTGATCCAGCCCCAAAACAACGAGTGGTTGCGGTACAGGCAATCTTAAAAAATGATGCCAATAAAGAAGCCATAGATTTTTTAACTCAAGTCGGAATTGATGAAATAATTCCTTGGCAGAGTCAACATAGTATTGGAAAAATAGATAATAAAAGCTTAAGTAAATGGCAAAATACTGCACGCGAAAGTTCGCGGCAATCTCGCAGAACAAGAATTCCAGTAATCGCTAATACTCTTTCAACTGAAAATTTGATCTCTAAGATTAAAGATTTTGAAAATGTCTTTGTATTACATGAAGCAGCTGAAAATCGTTTGACCCAAATCGAGATAAACCAAGCAGTAGATATATTTTTGATTGTTGGACCAGAAGGTGGCTTAAGCGAATTTGAAGTTAATACCTTTGTAGCTGCCGGTGCCAAAGTAGTAAGACTTGGTGAGAGCGTGTTGCGTGCTGCAAATGCCGGCGCTGCTGCTACATCGGTTGTAATGTCGCGAACAGGGAAATGGTAAGAAGACGAGAAAGGTGGTGATTCTCAATTGAGTGAACAAGAGTGTTTATTTTGCAAATTTTCTAAAAGTGAAATCCCGGTAGTAAAAATATTTGAAGATCAAGATATTTTTGTGATCGCCGATATCGCCCCTCAAGCCCCCACGCATCTTTTATTAATACCGAAAAAACATTATGAAAATGGCGCTGAAGTCGCCCAAAAGGATCCACAAACCGCCGCCAAACTCTTGGCTAAAGCCGGCGAGCTGGCGCAAGAAAAAGGTTTATCTGGCTATCGCTTAACTTTCAATACTGGCGCCGAGGCCGGTCAGACCGTTTTCCACGCTCACTTACATCTCATGGGTGGCCGTACCTTTACGTGGCCTCCGGGCTAGACTGGTATTAATGGAGCCAAATAACGCCCTCTCAATCGCACTGCCCGCTGGCATCTCAATGGTTAATTTGCTGGGCGCAGGGGACACAAATTTACGTGAGATTGAAAAGGCTTTTCCAAATCTTGAAATTGCGGTCAGGGGCGAAAGCGTGCTTGCCTCTGGAGATCGGATTGAGGTTCTCCTACTAGAAAAATTGTTACTCGAACTAAGTGTTGTTGTGCGATCTGGTGGAACCATAACTACTGATGCGGTTAAAAGAAGCATGAAGATGATTAATTCAAATACTAAGCCAGCAGAAGTATTCTCCTTAAACATTTTAAGTTCACGCGGACGCACTATCCGTCCCAAAACTGCTAATCAGAAAAAATATGTGGATGCCATTGATAAAAATACAATCGTATTTGGAATCGGTCCGGCTGGTACTGGAAAAACTTATTTGGCAGTTGCAAAAGCTATTGCAGCATTGCAAAGTAAAGAAGTTAGTCGAATTATTCTTACCCGGCCCGCAGTTGAAGCAGGGGAGCGATTAGGTTTTCTTCCTGGAACGTTACATGAAAAAATCGATCCATATTTGCGACCTTTGTTTGATGCACTTCAAGACATGATCGAGCCAGATTCAATTCCTAAATTGTTGGCTGCAGGAACAATTGAAGTTGCCCCGCTTGCATATATGCGTGGAAGAACTTTAAATGATGCTTTTATTATTCTTGATGAGGCCCAAAATACTTCGGCCGAGCAAATGAAAATGTTTTTAACTCGACTTGGTTTTAATTCAAAGATGGTGATCACTGGAGATATAACTCAGATTGATTTACCGAGTGGCGTAACTTCCGGTTTGCGAATTGTGCGAGATATTTTAGATGGTGTAAACGATCTAGAATTTATGGATCTAACTCAAGAAGATGTTGTTAGACATAAACTTGTTGGTGACATAGTGGCTGCATATGGTCGTTATGACGAGGCTAATCAGGTTAGACAAATTAAGCGAGGCGCAGACCGCTAGGTGTCTATAGAAATTGACAATCGTTCGGGTACAACCTGTGCTGAAGTTGAATTAATTGACTTAGCCGCTTTTGCCCTGCAAGAACTTCTTGTTGATCAGCGAGCAGAACTTGAAATCTCACTTGTTGACGAGGCGGAGATGACCCGCCTTCATGAGGAGTGGATGGATGAATCTGGCCCAACAGATGTCTTATCTTTTCCAATGGATGAGTTGCGGCCAAATGAAATTTCCAAAAATGACGAAGTTCCAGTAGTTCTTGGTGATGTAGTTATCTGTCCAGATGTTGCCCGCAAGCAAGGAGATGTTGCAGGGCATGGAATGGATCATGAATTAAGAATTTTATTAGTTCATGGAATCTTGCATTTATTGGGCTTTGACCACGTGGAGCCAGTAGAAGAAGCCAAAATGTTTGCACTTCAAGGCAAGATAGTTCAAGATTGGCAGAAATGAACGCCTTTAACTTCGCGATTATTGTCTTGCTCTTGGTCTTTGCCGGATTTTTAGCTGGAACCGAAGCGAGCCTAAATTCCATTTCTCGAATTGCAGTTGAAGAATTAATTACTTCAAAAAAACGCGGAAGCGCTTGGCTGCTAAAAGTCACTTCAAATCGAACTAAATACTTAAATGTAGTTCTATTAGTACGTAAAGCCTGTGAATTGGCGGCAACTGTAATTGTCGCAACAATCGCACTTGATTCTTTTTCGGATCGCCGGGTTGCGCTTTCAGTAACAGTTCTAGGGATGTTAATAATTTCTTATGTATTAGTGGGAGTTGGTCCACGCACCCTCGGAAGACAACATCCAATTAAATGGGCTCGCCCGGGTGCCATTGTTGCCGGAGCGCTAGCTGTGGTGCTCTCGCCGGTGACTCGCTTGCTAATCGCAATTGGTAATGCAATCACTCCCGGAAAAGGTTTTAGAGGCGGACCTTTTACAACAGAAGCCGAGTTTCGTGATTTAGTAAATCAGGCACGTGAGCAAGGATTTGTTGAGGATGATGAGCATGAAATGATTCACTCAGTTTTTGAGTTAGGTGACACATTAGTGCGCGAAGTAATGGTTCCGCGGACCGAAATGGTTTATATCGAACGAGACAAAAGTTTACGTCAAGCACTATCCCTTGCACTTCGATCAGGATATTCGCGAATTCCAGTGATCGGAGATGACTTAGATGAAATTATTGGCATTGCTTACATAAAAGATTTAGCAAAACGGACCCATGACTTTAGAGAAGCCGAGCAAAGCGAAAAAGTTGAAGAGTTAATGCGGCCAGCAACTTTTGTGCCTGAAAATAAAATGGCAGATGAGTTACTACGCGAAATGCAATCTCATCAAATCCATTTAGCGATTGTGGTTGATGAGTATGGTGGAACAGCAGGACTAATTACTATCGAAGACATACTTGAAGAGATTGTTGGCGAAATCGCGGATGAATATGATGACGAAGAAGAGGTTATGGAGTGGATCGGCGAAGGAAATAAAAAGGTAAGAATTCAGGCAAGGCTGCATTTAGATGATTTGGAACGAGAACTTGATATTGAATTTGATGATGAAGACAAAGAATCAGTAGACACAATTGGTGGATTGATGGGAAAGCATTTAGGTCAAGTACCTATTCCTGGAAGTGAGATCACGATAGGTAATTGGCGGTACACGGCAGAACGGCCGATTGGCAGACGCAAGCGAATCGGAAGTATCCTGCTTGAAAGAATTGATAGCCAGAGCCAAGAAAGCAATCACGCAAATGACATTTAGTAATCCTGAAGATCAAAAATTATTAACACTTGCTAAGGCAACTGCAGTGCGAGTTAGCGCAACGCAAGGCGCAGCTGTTCGAGATGAAAGTGGAAGAACATATGCGGCAGTATCAGTTAAGTTAGATTCAATAACTTTAGATGCACTAGAGCTTGCGTTAGGTATGGCACTTTCAAGTGGAGCGAGCGCCATTGAAGCAGCAATCACTTTTGGAAGCGAACCAATTGCAAGGGCACGATTAGCAATTCGCGAGATATCACCAACAGCCTTGCTTGCTAGCGTTGACCAAGATGGCAATATCACCACCTATTAAATGAGTTGAACTTGAGGGTCTGGTACTACATAACCGACCCGATAAGATTCCCACATGCGTATAGCCCGATTTTCACCAGCTAAAGAGATTTCTGTATCTCCGCTTTATGGTGTGATCGGCGCGGATCAAATACTCTCAGTCTTGGTCGGTGATCCAATATATGCCCCAATTACATTTACCGGAGAAAAAATAAAATTAACTGATGTGAAACTTTTAGCGCCCGTGATCCCACGTAGCAAAGTTGTCTGTGTTGGCAAAAATTATGCAGATCATGCTGCCGAGATGAATAGCGAAGTCCCTAAAGAGCCAGTGCTATTTATTAAACCTAATACTTCGGTAATTGGCCCGGATGATGCAATTGTCTGGCCGGCTATGAGCGAGCGGGTAGATCATGAAGTTGAACTCGCAATTGTGATTGGAAAAGTTTGTAAAGATGTAAAAAAAGCAAATGCAAAAGATGTGATCTTCGGTTACACCATCGCAAATGATGTGACCGCCCGAGATTTACAAAAAGTAGATGGACAGTGGAGTCGTGCAAAAGGTTTTGACACTTTTTGCCCACTTGGACCCTGGATCGAGACTGAGTTAGATACAACTAACTTGAAATTGACTGCAGAGGTAGACGGTCAACTTCGTCAATCTGGAAATACCGCAGATATGATTTTTGATATTCCAACCATTATTGAATTTATAACTCAAGTCTACACCTTGCTTCCTGGAGATGTGATTTTGACCGGAACTCCAGCCGGTATCGGTCCAATGCCAGAAGGTTCGATAACATCACTTACAATTGAGGGCATTGGAACATTAAACAATCCAATAATTAGAAGATCTAAAAAGTCAGAATCGAGTGAGCGCCGATGAGTAATAGTATTGATCGGCCAGTAAAGGTTCGTTTTGCTCCATCTCCAACTGGAGATCTACATGTGGGCAATATCCGCACAGCATTATTTGACTGGGCTTTTGCCCGTCATACTGGTGGAGTATTTCTCTTCCGGATTGAAGATACTGATCGTTTGCGCGTAACAGATGAATATATCGCCGCAGCGATTGATACCTTGAAATGGCTAGGACTTAATTGGGATGAAGGCCCGGAAGTTGGTGGCCCAAATGGCCCTTATCTTCAATCACAACGTCTTGATATATATGCGCACTGGGCTGCTAAATTTTTAGCACAAGGCGATGCTTATCATTGTTACTGCTCATCAGATGAGTTGGAAGCTAGTCGAGAAGCGCAAAAGAGCGCCGGAACTGCACCTGGCTATGATGGAAAATGTCGTGATCTAACCGCAGAACAGATTGCAGAATTCAAGAGCGCTGGGCGCGAACCGGTAATCCGTATGCGGATGCCAGATGGCTCAACTACTTTTACCGATGTAATCCGTGGCGAATTAACGTTCGAACATGAGTTTGTCCCTGATTTCGTATTAGTTCGTGCCGATGGTTCTCCGCTATACACATTGGCGGTTGCTGTAGATGATGTATTGATGAAAGTTACGCACGTCCTTCGTGGCGAGGATTTGCTTTCCTCTACACCGAGACAGATCCGGGTTTATCAAGCAATGGGAGTCCCAGAATCTGAGTACCCATTTTTTGCCCATCTTCCATTTGTTATGGGGCAAGACAACGCAAAACTTTCCAAACGTAATGGCGAGACTTCAATTGCCTGGTATCGCGAGATGGGGTTCTTACCTGAAGCAATCTGTAATTATTTGGCATTACTTGGCTGGTCACCTGGTGATGATCGTGAAAATGTAACGATGCAAGAGATTGCTGAATTGTTTACCGTTGAAAGAGTTAACTCATCACCTGCCAGATTTGACATGAAAAAGTTAGAAGCAATCAATGGAGATAAAATCCGTGAGCTCTCACTTGATGATTTCTTGAAACGTGCTCTTCCTTTCTTGCTCAAGGAAGAAGTAATCAAGGGAGATACTAAAGAAGTGGAAATTATTAAAGCAGCGCTACCAATTATTCAAGAGCGCATAGTTACGCTCTCGGAAATCCCAGCGATGTTGAAATTTTTATTTGTCACAAATTTTGAAGTTGAGGCTGAATCACTTCCAAAAATTGCTGATGAAGGTGCACAATTAATTTTAAAGAGAGCACTGGCTGATCTTTCTAATGTGAATGACTGGAGCCATGCTGGTATCGAAGCGGTTTTACGTGCTTCTTTAATTGAAGAGTTAGGTTTAAAGCCAAGAATTGCTTTTACCGCACTGCGCATCGCGACTACTGGAAGCACAATTTCTCCACCATTATTTGAATCGATGGAGTTACTTGGTAAAGATGTGGTTTTGACACGGATCCAAGGTTGTTTGCTTGGGTAGTGGGGTGCTAACGCAGATCAGTAATTGCGGGAACTTTGTGAGGTATTCTTAGGGCCAGTACGTGGTTCAAGCCAAATAATTGGGGTATGGGGTAATTGGCAGCCCTGCTGATTCTGGTTCAGTAAGTCTAGGTTCGAGTCCTGGTACCCCAGCGATCTATACTTATCTAGATAACTAAATAAGTTTGGCCCCGTCGTCTAGCGGCCTAGGACTCTGGCTTCTCAAGCCAGCTACGAGGGTTCGAATCCCTTCGGGGCTACACAGATTAATCTCCTAAAAATTGAAACTGATGAGGGAATTACAGGGTGGGGCGAACCGGTCCTAGAAGCCAAAGCGCTAACTGTTGCTGCTTGTGTGGATGAAATGATGGATCACATCATGGGCCGCGACCCAATGCAGATTGAACGGCATTGGCAGCGAATGATGAAAGGTGGCTTCTATCGCGGTGGATCGATTCTTAACTCAGCAGTTGCCGGTATCGATCAAGCACTTTGGGATATCACCGGTAAAAAATTAGGCGTTCCGGTTCACCAATTACTTGGTGGCGCAGTACGTGATCGCGTTCGTATTTACGGTCATATTGGCGGTCAAACACCTCGCGATGCTTACGGCAACATCCCAGTATTGAAAGAGACTGAAGAAGTTCTTAAAAATGTACAGATTCAACTTGATCGCGGATTGACTGCACTTAAGTGGTGTCCTGCTGATTCACTTGAACATATTGATACCGCTACTGAATTGAAAAATATCGTCGCTCGAGTTGAAGCGGTAAGAAATTATGTAGGGGATGACATTGATCTCTGTCTTGATTTTCATGGACGGTTTAGCATGGCAATGTCACGTCGAGTATTCCCACTACTTGAGCCATACAACTTGATGTTTATTGAAGAACCTGTTCTTCCGGAGTACACAGATCACTTTGGTTTAGTTGTGCAATCAACTTCAATTCCAATTGCAACTGGTGAGCGTTTATTCTCACGTACTGAATTCAAAGATGTATTGCGCTCAGGCATTGCTGTAGCACAACCTGATTTGAGTCACGCTGCCGGAATCTCCGAAACACGCAGAATTGCTGCAATGGCAGAAACTTACAATGTTGATATCGCGCCACATTGTCCACTTGGGCCGATTGCGCTCGCCGCTTGTTTGCAAATTGATTTTGCAACTCCAAACTTCTTAATTCAAGAGCAAATTCTTGGATTAGGTAAAGGAAACAACGGAGCACTAATGAAGTACCTGGTTGACTTCTCAGTCTTTGACGCTCCAAATGGTTACATCGAATTGATGACAAAACCTGGTTTGGGTATTGAGGTCGATGAGAAAGCAGTTCGCGAAGCATCAGTAAATGGACATCGCTTCCGTGGACCAGAGTGGCATCATCGTGATGGTTCTTTCGCAGAGTGGTAAAAGTGATTGATTAAGTAATTAAGGGGTAGCAATATGAAGGTGACCGGTTATGAATTATTCATGGTTGAACCACGTTGGCTATTTTTAAAGATTGAAACTGATGAAGGTATAACCGGTTGGGGAGAGCCCGTCCTAGAGTTTAAAGCTGCCACTGTTGCAGCCGCAGTCGATGAAATGATGGATCATGTTATGGGTCGCGATCCAATGCAGATCGAACGTCATTGGCAGCGAATGATGAAAGGCGGCTTTTACCGCGGTGGACCAATTCTCAACTCAGCCGTTTCTGGTATTGATCAAGCACTGTGGGATATCACTGGTAAGAAGTTAGGTGTTCCGGTTTATCAATTGCTGGGTGGAGCCGTTCGTGACCGAGTAAAAATCTATGGCCATGTTGGTGCTCAAGTTGATCGAGATAAATTTGGAAAGATGCCGCTCAAAGAGGAATTGAAAGTGATGTCAGAGAATGTTCAAAAGCAACTTTCTCGTGGCTTGAAAGCAATTAAATTCACCCCTTCAGATTCACTTGAGCACATTGATACACCTGCTGAGGTAAAAAATATCGTTAAAAGAGTTGAAGCTGTTCGTGAATTAGTTGGCGATGATATTGATATCGCAATAGATCTACATGGGCGGTTTAGCTTGGCGATGGCGCGCAGATTGTTTCCATTGTTAGAGCCATACAACTTGATGTTTATTGAAGAACCAGTACTTCCAGAATTTACCGAACATTTTGATTTGATCGTTCGGTCAACATCCACACCTATAGCAACAGGTGAGCGTTTATTCTCACGTGGGGATTTCAAAGATGTCTTGCGTTCTGGAATCGCAGTTGCTCAGCCTGATTTGAGTCATGCTGGGGGAATTTCAGAATGCCGCCGAATCGCTGCAGCGGCTGAAACATATGATGTTTCGATGGCTCCACATTGCCCGCTTGGCCCAATTGCACTCGCTGCATGTTTGCAACTTGATTTTGCAACTCCGAACTTCTTAGTTCAAGAGCAAATCCTTGGACTTGGCAAAGGCAATGATGGTGACTTAATGAAGTACATCGCTGATTTCTCAGTATTTGATGCACCAGATGGGTACATCGAATTAATGACCAAGCCTGGTCTTGGTATTGAAGTAGATGAGAAAGCTGTTCGCGAAGCATCGGTTAAGGGTCATCGTGGTCGTGCACCAGAGTGGCATCATAAAGATGGCTCATTCGCCGAATGGTAAAAGTGGTTAATTAAATGAAAGTAACTGGTTATGAATTATTTAATGTCAAGCCACGTTCGGTATTTTTAAAGATTGAAACAGATGAGGGCATAACCGGTTGGGGTGAACCTGGACTGGAATATAAGCCAGCAACTTCAATAGCCGCTGTCGATGAAATGATGGATCATGTAATGGGTCGCGACCCAATGCAGATCGAACGCCATTGGCAGCGAATGATGAAGGGCGGTTTTTACCGCGGGGGAGCTGTTCTTAACTCTGCAGTTTCCGGGATTGATCAAGCGCTTTGGGATATCACAGGTAGGAAATTAGGAGTTCCGGTTTATCAACTTTTAGGTGGTCCGGTACGGGATCGAATTAAAGTTTATGGACATGTTGGTGGCTCTGGAGAACGAAATAAGTTTGGTAAGTATCCAGTAAAAGCAGATATTTCAGAAATATTAGATCGAGTTCGTCAACAGATGGCGGCCGGATTGCAAGTGATTAAATTTTGCCCAGCAGATGCCTTGGCTCATATTGACACACCAACAGAGTTAAAAAATATTGTTAGCAGGGTTGAAGCAGTTCGTAACGAAGTTGGCGACGACATTGGTATTGCTCTTGATTTTCACGGGAGGTTTAGCTTGGCGATGTCACGTAGAGTCTTTCCACTTTTAGAAGAGTTTAATCTGCTATTTATTGAAGAACCGGTACTTCCTGAATACACATCTCATTTTGGATTAGTGGCGCGATCTACTTCAACTCCAATTGCTACAGGGGAGCGACTTTTCTCCAGAGGAGAGTACAAAGATTTATTACGTTCTGGAATTGCCGTGGCTCAACCTGATGTAAGTCACGCAGGTGGTATTTCAGAGATGCGCAGAATTGCGGCGATGGCTGAAACTTATGATGTATCGATGGCACCGCATTGTGCAATTGGTCCAATTGCCCTTGCTGCTTCTCTTCAAATTGATTTTGCAACGCCAAACTTTTTAATTCAGGAACAAATTCTTGGTACGGGGGATCCCGGTGAAGTTCTGGCTGATCTTGTTGACTACTCTGATCTGAAACAAAAAGATGGATATATAGAGTTGATGAAAAAACCTGGACTTGGAATTGATGTAGATGAGAAAGCAATGCGTGCGGCGGCAGTTAAATATAATGACGCTAGACAGCCTGAGTGGGTTCAGAAAGATGGCTCATACGCCGAGTGGTAAAAATTAACCTTTGGCTAAGTACTCAGTAATTCGCGCAGCGGTTGCGACAACTGCGGCGGCATGAATCCGGCCGGGCTGTCTGCTCAATCTTTCAATTGGTCCACTAATACTTACTGCGGCAATTACTCGATTGTGTGGCCCACGAATTGGTGCAGAGACACTGGCAACTCCAGCTTCACGCTCACCAACACTTTGCGCCCAACCTCTACGTCGAACTGCGGATAAAGTTGCGGCGTTAAATCTGGAATTTTTCAGCGCCCGATGCAATCGATCAACATCTTCCCAAGCTAAAAGAATTTGTGCGCCAGAGCCAGCTTGCATCGTTAGTGCAGTACCGACTGGAACTGAATCTCGCAATCCTGATAAACGTTCTGCAGCCGCAATGCATAAGCGGGTATCGCTATGCCTACGATAAATCTGAGCACTCTCACCAGTTGCATCACGTAAGGCAACTAACGCTGGGTTTGCGATTGCCATCAAACGATCTTCACCGGCAGATGCAGCAAGTTCCTCTTCGCGGGCGCCAATGGTAAAACGTCCATGTAAATCTCTGGCGACAAAACGATGATGTTCAAGTGCTACCGCTAAACGATGGGCGGTAGGCCGGGCGATTCCGGTTGCGGCAACTAACTCAGCGAGGGAGTGGGGACCTGATTCAAGGGCATTTAATATTGCGATCGCTTTATCAAGAACTCCAACACCACTTCCACCTAGATCTTTATCCATGATATGATATTACCATCTTAAATAATGAGATGCAATAGGAGATTTGCAATGGCGTCCACATTAGCGCAAAAGGTTTGGGAAGACCATGTAGTACATCGTGCTGCAGGTGAACCCGATTTAATTTACATTGATTTACATTTGATTCACGAAGTAACTAGCCCGCAAGCATTTGATGGTTTGCGAATTGCTGGAAGAAAAGTGCGCCGTCCTGATTTAACTATTGCTACCGAGGATCACAACACACCTACTATTGATATTGATAAACCAATAGTTGATCCGATTTCAAAGATTCAAATAGAAACATTGCGTAAAAATGTAAAAGATTTTGGGATTCGAATTCACTCACTTGGTGATGTCGAGCAGGGAATTGTGCATGTTGTCGGACCGCAATTAGGACTAACACAACCTGGAATGACGGTTGTTTGCGGAGATTCACACACCTCAACACATGGGGCATTTGGTGGATTGGCTTTTGGTATCGGAACCAGTGAAGTAGAACATGTATTAGCGACCCAAACTCTTCCATCAGCGAAACCTAAGATGATGGCGGTTAATGTTGAAGGAGTTTTGCCAGCCGGAGTAACTAGTAAAGACATAATTTTGGCATTAATTGCAAAAATTGGAACTGGTGGCGGCCAAGGTTTTATTATTGAGTATCGTGGTAGCGCAATAAGGGCACTTTCAATGGAAGCCCGGATGACAATTTGCAATATGTCTATTGAGGCGGGCGCTAGAGCCGGATTAATAGCACCGGATGAAATAACTTTTAATTATTTAAAGGGTCGCGATCATGCTCCAAAGGGTGCAGTTACCTGGGGAACAAACCCAGGGCAAGGCGTGGCTTTAAATGGAGTTGTTCCAAACCCAGCGGATATTAAAGATGAAACTGCTAGAAATTCTGCTGAACGGGCGTTGGTTTATATGGATCTCAAAGCTGGAACTCCGATGAAGCAGATTAAAGTCGATACAGTTTTCTTGGGTTCTTGTACTAACGGAAGAATTGAAGATTTACGTTCTGCCGCTCAAGTATTAAAAGGTGCAAAAGTTTCGCAAAACGTGCGAATGCTAGTTGTTCCAGGTTCGGCCCGCGTTCGTCTGCAAGCAGAAGCTGAAGGTTTGCATGAAATATTTCTTGCCGCAGGTGCCGAATGGCGACAAGCAGGTTGTTCTATGTGCTTAGGAATGAATCCTGATCAATTAAATCCTGGCGAGCGTTGCGCTTCAACTAGTAATAGAAATTTTGAGGGAAGACAAGGAAAAGGTGGTCGCACACATTTAGTAAGTCCGCTTGTCGCTGCGGCTACTGCAATACGTGGAACACTGTCTGCGCCGGCAGATCTTTAGAAATAACTCAGACCAGTGAAATTAGGAGCGTAACTAATGGAAAAATTCACCATTCACAGTGGAACTGCAGTTCCACTACGCCGCAGCAATGTTGACACTGATCAAATAATCCCTGCTGAGTATTTAAAGCGGGTGACCAGAAGCGGATTTGAAGATGGATTATTTGTGGCCTGGCGCAAGGATCCACAATTTGTACTTAATCAACCGCAATACAAATCAGCATCTATTTTGGTGGCGGGCGCAGATTTCGGAACTGGCTCTTCCCGTGAGCATGCGGTTTGGGCCCTGCAAAATTATGGATTCTTAGCAGTTCTTTCCAGCAGATTTGCCGATATTTTTCGTGGCAACTCACTTAAAAGTGGATTGCTAACTGTCATTTTGCCAGAAAGCGAGATTGAGGCTATTTGGGAAGAGGTTGAGAAAAACCCGGCAACTATAATTTCAGTTGATTTAGTAGCGCGCCAAGTCAGATACGAAGAGAAAATCCTGTCTTTTGAAATTGATGATTACACCCGCTGGCGGCTAATGGAAGGCCTCGATGAGATCGGCTTAACTTTGCAACATAGTGCTGAAGTTGCGGATTTTGAGCGTAAAAGAGCTACTTTTAAACCGGTAACGCTTACTAACTAATCCAACCTAATCCAAAGTTTCTCCAATCTAAGAGATATAAGCGAATTATCAGATAAAATAAGGCTTTTTAGCTTGTAATAACTTTGTGCGACACGCGAGGTCGGTGATGGACTCTCATCTCGGCGGGCTCTAAGTTTTAGACAAGATTGAGGGTGCTCCTCGATTCGCTTATAAAAAAGGGGACATTTATGAATAAGGCACAGTTTATTGCGGTACTAATGCCGCACTTTCATGACAGCAAGAAAGATGCAACTCATGCAGTTGACATTGTTTTTGACTCAGTTACTCGCGCAGTCTCAAAAGGCGATGAAGTAAATATTGCTGGGTTTGGAAAGTTTAAGAAAGTCCACAAAAAAGCCCGTACCGCTCGCAACCCTTTCACTGGTGATCCAGTAAAGGTAAAAGCAAAATCTGTTCCAAGATTTGTTGCTGGTAAAGAGTTAAAGGAAATTGTAAATGGCGATCGTAAGCAAGATGCAGCGCCAAAGCCCGCAGTAGCAGCTCCTAAGAAAGCCGCAAAAAAGGCTCCTAAAAAAGCAGCGAAGAAAACAGCGAAGAAAGCTCCTAAGAAAGCTGCAAAAAAGGTAGCGAAGAAGGCACCTAAAAAGGCAGCAAAGAAGGCCGCTAAAAAGCGTCGCTAGAGTGCTTTAAAAGAATCAGCCAAATTAGCAAGATTATTAAAATCAGGGCCTGGGTGAGAAATCTCTCCGGCCCTGATTTTTTTATAGTTGCTGAAAGGCTGATTAAAGTAAGGTACTTGCATGGGTGAGATTACATATCCACCGCCAACGGGTTACCCACTTGGCGTAACTTCTTGGTTTAAATTTGGTGCAACATTAGTGATTCCACTAATCAAGTTAATTTCAAAGCGTGAGTGGCGTGGAGTTGAAAATATTCCCAAATCAGGCGCTGCCATAGTTGTCTCTAATCACATCTCTTATTTTGATCCACTTGTCTTTGCACATTTTTTGTATGCAAATGGACGAGCTCCAAGATTTCTGGGGAAATCAGAGTTGTTTAAATTGCCAATAATCGGAACGGTTTTGCGCGGTGCCGGACAGGTGCCAGTTGAACGTGAAAGTGAAAATGCAAAGTTTGCACTTCACCATGCAGTTGCGTTTTTAGAAGCCGGACATTTGCTTGGTGTATATCCTGAAGGCACACTTACGCGCGATCCCGGGGCTTGGCCGATGAAAGCTAAAACCGGAATTGCGCGATTAGCAATCATGACAAAAGTTCCAGTTATTCCGTGTGCGCAATGGGGGGCTCAAGCATTATTGCCACCTTATTCAAAGTGGCCGCTTCTCTTTCCACGCAAACTCACTCAAGTCACCGCTGGCCCACCACTAGATTTCTCTCGTTGGTACGGACGAGAAGATGAGATCGATGCATTAAATGAGGCCACCACATATGTAATGGATACGATCACCGGTATGGTGGAAACCTTGCGTGGTGAAAAAGCGCCCGCTCAGAGGTTGGATCCACGAACCACCTCTTTACCTCGAACTGGAAACTTTCGAAAGAAAAGCAAAGGATCGGATAAATGAGAGTTGCAATATTAGGTGCCGGTTCTTGGGGGACAGCTTTCGCACAAATTGCTGCTGATGCTGGAAATGATGTTTCGATTTGGGGTAGAACTCCGCAAACTATTGACGAAATAAACACTGATCATCACAACTTTAAATTTCACCCTGAAAATTTGCTTCCACAATCGATTAACGCATCAACTGATGCACAAAAAGTATTGAAAGATGCCGATGTGGTGGTACTTGCAATTCCAGCACAGACGTTGCGGCAAAATTTAAGCGATTGGGGAGCATCAATCCCAAAAGCGGCCTTTATTTTATCTTTGTTAAAAGGTATTGAAGTCGGAACTCTGGAAAGAATGAGCCAAGTGACTACTGAAGTATTAGGAATTAATGCTGAGCGAGTATCTATCTTGACTGGCCCAAATTTAGCTGGCGAAATTATTAAGCGTGAACCAGCGGCTTCGGTGATTGCGTGCAGCAATGAGACAAATGCACATCACTTACAAGATATGTGTGCTACTCCATACTTTCGACCATATACGTCAACAGATGTAATTGGTTGCGAATTAGCTGGATCAATTAAAAACGTTATGGCTTTAGCAGTTGGAATGGCAATTGGTTTAGGAATGGGTGACAACACCAAAGCCACAGTTATTACCCGCGGATTGGCTGAAACCGCCAGACTTGGCGTGGCAATGGGCGCAGATCCATCTACTTTTGCTGGACTTGCAGGCATGGGGGATTTAGTGGCCACCTGTTCCTCACCACTTTCGCGTAATAGATCTGTTGGTGAACTTCTCGGACGTGGATCAACAATGGAGCAAGCCAGAGTAAAAACTAAAACAACAGCAGAAGGTGTGAGTTCGGCACCTGCAGTGCTTGCTCTTGCTAAGAAATTTCAAGTTGATATGCCAATTGTTGAAGCAGTGGTCGATGTTGTGCAAAATTCTTTACCACCGGCTGAAGTTGTTAAACGTTTAATGAACCGTACAACTCGTTCTGAGTATTAAAATAACACCCATGGGAGATGCTGCTAAGGTAAAAGTAAAATTAAAAGTTGGCGTGATTTGCGGGGGTGCCAGCAGTGAACATTCAGTCTCCTGCTTATCAGCGGCTTCCTTGCTTAAATCTATCGATCGTGATCACTTTGAAGTAACGCTAATTGGGATTACCCAAAAGGGTAAATGGGTGCGTTTAAAAGATGACCCCTCCTTAATCTCACTTAAAGGAGATCAACTCCCAGTTGTGCCTACAGATGCGCCTGAGATTTCATTAAGTGAAATTAGAGCTGAGATAGATATAGCTTTCCCAGTAGTGCACGGGACATTTGGCGAAGATGGAACTTTGCAATCAATTTTAGATCAAGCAGGAATTGTTTATGTTGGATCTGGAGAAATCGCATCTAGAGCAGGTTTTGACAAAGGGGTTTCGCGCAAAATTTTTAGTGATGCCGGAATTCCAAGCACCAATACAAAAATTTTAATGATGGCTGACTGGAAAATCGGGCAAAGCAAAATTGAAAGTGAGATTAAGGCTGAGTTTGAACTTCCTTTGTTTGTGAAGCCTTCCAGATCTGGATCAAGTCAGGGCGTTGCCAAAGTTAAAAGTTGGGACCAACTTTCGGCTGCCATCAATGATGCATTTACCCATGACGACAAAGTTTTGATTGAAGAGATGATTTCTGGCCGTGAGGTGGAGTGCGGAGTGCTCGGTTCTAAAGCGTCAACAGTAGGTGAAATTAAGATTCTTGGAAACCATGAATTTTATGACTTTGAGGCAAAGTATTTGGATGATGCCACTAAATTAATAGTGCCTGCGGAAATTCCAGATGAGAGTGCTAATCAAATTAGGGTATTAGCGATACAAGCATTTAATTTAATTGGAGCAGAAGGTTTAGCCAGAGTTGATTTTTTCTTGAAAGCTGATGGATCTTTGATTTTAAATGAGATTAATACAATGCCTGGATTTACAGCGACTTCGATGTATCCGAGATTATGGCAAGCAAGTGGAATTACTTATCAAAATTTAATTACTGAACTTCTAAGAGTTGCGCAACAAAAGAGTTAAGTAATTACTCGTTAACTACTGGACAGGTAAGAGTGCGAGTGATCCCAGGGACTGCTTGAACTTTGGTGAGAATTAAGCGACCAAACTCCTCCATGGATGCAGATTCGGCGCGCATGATTACATCGTATGGACCACCAACACCTTGAGCCAAACTCACACCAGGAATTGCGCCAACTGCTTTAGCAACGCCAGCAGCTTTTCCGACCTCAGTTTGAATCAGAATGTATGACTGAACTGACATGGGCTACTCCTTCGCTAGCAGGTATTTAATGTTCCGAGGGTAGCGCGGAGTAGGCTCAGCGCGGAAGTCAGTTAAATTTTCCGACTTTTTACAGCGGAATTACCGGGTAGATAGCAAGAGGAGGAGATCGCTTTGGGCCTGCAAGTAGCACAGATTGGCGAGGGAGCCCTCATTGCCGCTCTGGGTGAAATCTTTGGCCACTCTGGCCAACTTGGCCAGAGTGGCCAAGTTGAGTTATCTCAAAATCTCAATAATCAAAAAAAATTACTCTTCGGTATTGGCGACGATGGGGCGGTTTTAGCGCCGAGTGCATTAGCAACTGTGGCAACTATGGATTTAGCGATTGAAGATGTTCACTTTAAAACTGATTGGTCTACAGCGAAGCAGATTGGAGCAAAGGTAGCGGTTGCTAACATTGCAGATATTTACGCAATGGGTGGAGAGCCGCACTCTTTGTTAGTTGGAATTTCATTAACTGGTCAAGAAGAATTGGAGTGGGTTCTAGATCTTGCGCGTGGGATTGCAGAAGAAGCCAAGAAAGTTGGTGCGCAAGTAATTGGCGGGGACACTGTGCGGGGCGAGAAAATAACAATTGCAATTACCGCACTCGGCAATACAAGTGAACCTATTTATCGAAGCGGTGCAAAAGTTGGCGACCAGTTAGTTATCTCTGGACTTCCTGGTGCATCTGCTGCAGGTTTGGCGTTATTAAAAGCCGATAAGAGAGAATTATTTCCGGAGATTGTGAATGCACATCTGCAACCTTCAGTAGATGGCAAAAAAGCTCATTCTTTAATTTCTGCAGGCGCAACAGCACTGTGCGATCTAAGCGATGGATTATTAGTTGATGTAACGCGTATCAGCGAAGCAAGTGGTGTTGGTATAAAAATTGATCTTGATCATCTAAATTTATCTTCACTTATCGAAGCAGGCACCACTTTGGCAGTTGATCCGATGAGTTGGGTTTTAACAAGTGGAGAAGAACATCTATTCATCGCAACTTTGCCGCCAAGTGCAGCACTTCCAGAGGGCGCACTTCAGATTGGTGAAGTGATACATGGGGCTGGTGTTGAGGTATTTGGAAAATTTTCAGATGCGCGAACAAGTGACAAAAATACTTGGCAACATTTTGAAAAGTGAAGCACTAATTAACGGGTAACTTTTCCGGCTTTCATGCAAGCAGCGCAAACATTTAAACGCTTTGGGGTTACGCCATTGATCATGGTGCGAACGCGCTGGATATTTGGATTCCAACGACGACGGGTACGACGATGTGAGTGGGAGATTGAATTTCCCCAGATTGGCCCTTTGTTACAGATGTCGCACTTGGCAGCCATCATCGCCTCCTAAATTTCAACTGATTTCTTACGCTGCTCAGAACTTCTGCAGCGGCGTAAGGGTAGCCGGTAAGAGGGGCTTCCAGCCAATTGAGGGGTAAATCCAGAGTAATCTGGCCATGATGAGCGAGTTAGATACCCCCAGGTTCCGCGCTTGGCTCGAACGAGCCTGGAGCGAAGTTTCACAATCACGCGCTCAATTAAATGCGGAAAACCTCTACCCAGTTGCAGATTCAGATACTGGATCAAATCTGGAAGCTACTTTAGAAGCGGCGGTCACCGCGATGCGAGCAGAGGATTCGCAAGAAATCGGTGATGTCGCCGATGCTGCTGCCCGCGGAGCACTCGGTGGGGCACAGGGGAATTCAGGAGTTATCTTGAGTCAGATTTTTCGTGGATTTGCTGATGGAATTCGCGAAGGTTTACCGCAAGCATTTGCGCGCGCTCATGAAGCCGCTCAAAAAGCTGTTACACATCCAAAAGAGGGAACTATTTTATCTGCAGCACGTGCAGCAAGGGATGCAGTTGCATTAAGAGCTGGTGAGATCGGCCGTGACGGCGCAGTCGCACTTGATGCTTGGCGAGCAGCTCGCGCCTCAACATTAGATTCAGCAAACAATCCGCCACATCAAGATGCCATGGGAACAATTGATGCTGGAGCACATGGAGTTGAATTAATTTACGGAGCACTTGCATCAATGTTGGATCCAGAGTTGGTCATCTCGCAAATTCCAAGTAGCGCAAATGTAAAAGAGCGCGCACACGCAACAAATGCTAATCATGCAAGTGATGGAGAATTTGAAGTTATGTTTTCGATGAAAGATTTGAATGAGAAACAAATTTCTAGATTGCAGAGCGAACTCACAAACTTAGGTGAGAGTCTCTTGGTAGTGGGAGATAGTCAGCTTTGTAAAGTACATATTCATACAGATTTCCCGGGAGAGATAATTGAACTCTCAACACATTTTGGAAAAGCCTTTGAAATTAAGATTACACATCTTGCTTCGGCCCTTGGGATTGGTGAGAAAAGTTCTGAAACAGGCACTCGAAAATTAATCACTGTTGCAAATGGTCCAGGGTTAAGTGAGTTAATGCGGGAATCTGGAGTACGAGTAATCGATGCATTTAATTCGCGTCGAGTACTTGCTCAAGAGTGGGTAGATGCAACCGAAAGTGCGCGTGAAGTTGTCTTAATTCCAATTGATGAACAAAGTTGGAAATCAGCCCACGAAGCAATTTCGGTAATTCGCCGAGAAGGAGTACGGGTTGCGGTTCTAGCTTCTCGTTCACCACTTCAGGCTTTATCTGCGATATCAACTCATAATGAAGCTGCTAATTACGATGATGAAATTGTTGAGATGGCAACAGCTGCCAGGCAAACTCGATCAGCAACAATCGCACTTGCTCCAAGGGATATGAGCACTGCTATTGGTGGGGTGCGAGCTGGGGATGTTTTGGCGCTGGTAGATGGAGAAGTAATACTTACTGGAACAGATTTAATTCAAGTTTGCGTTGAGAGTGTGGACCAGATGTTAAGCAGTGGCGGGGAGTTAGTTACTTTAGTCATGGGCGAGAGCGCACCAAAAGAACTTGCCGAGCAAGTCCAAAAATATCTGGCAAAAAATCATGGCAGCGTTGAAGTGACAACATATATAGGTGGTCAAGCTTGGTATCCACTTTTGATCGGCGTTGAGTAGAAAAAATATGGCTGGATTAAATGACCGCCTATCCAAATCTTTGGGTGATCGAACTGCAAAAGCTTTAAATACGACATTTGGTTATACAACTACTGGTGATCTACTTCGTCATTATCCGAGAAGGTACGTACTCCGCGGTGAGTTAACTGATTTAAATCAATTGAATGAGGGCGATGAAGTAACAATTTTGGCAAAAATCCATTCTGCAACCACTCGTCCGATCAGAGGTCGAAAGGGATCGATTTTGGAAGTGATTGTCACCGATGGAAAAGGTCGTCTTGCATTAACTTTCTTTAATCAAGCCTGGAGAGAAAAAGATTTACGAGTTGATCGTGAGGGTTTGTTTGCTGGAAAAATTTCAGTTTATCGAGGAGTGCGACAACTTTCGCATCCGGATTACCTACTAATTCCAGATGGAGTTGAAAGCGAAGAAGCAGCCGGGGAGTTTGCTGGAAAAATTCTTCCGGTTTATCCGGCAACTTCAAAATTTCCTTCATGGAAAATTGGACAGTGCATTAGAACAGTTCTAGATGTACTGGATGAAATGCCAGAGCCACTTCCGGAGGAATTACGTTTTGGATTGCCAACCCTTAATGACGCTCTCCACGGTATTCATCTACCTGAGAGTCAATCTGCTGCAGATTTAGCGCGTAAACGATTAATATTTGATGAAGCTTTATCGCTGCAGCTTTTGTTGGTACGAAGACGTGAACAACATAAATTATTAAAAGCCACTCCACGATTGGTCCGTAGTGGTGGCTTGCTTGAGCTATTTGACGCCCAGCTACCTTTTGAATTAACAGGTGGACAAAAAGAGGTAGCAGCACAAATTCAAAGTGATTTAGATGCTGATCATCCAATGCATCGCTTATTACAAGGTGAGGTTGGATCTGGGAAAACAATAGTTGCGCTGCGTGCTGCACTTACTGTTGTTGATAGTGGGGGACAGGCAGCATTACTTGCACCCACCGAAGTTCTAGCGCAACAACATTTTCGCTCTATCTCTAAATTAATGGGAGATTTGGCAAGTGCAGGAATGCTCGGCGGAAGCGACCGAGCAACACGTATCTCCAAGCTAACCGGTTCTCTTAGTAGTGCGGAGCGGAAAACTGCTCTCGCTGAAATTAGAGATGGATCGGCAGGAATAGTAATTGGAACACATTCACTTCTGACAGAAGGTGTTGATTTCGCTGACCTGGGATTAGTCATAATCGATGAGCAGCATCGCTTTGGAGTTGAACAACGAGATGCACTTCGTGCGAAAGGTAATTTACCTCCACACGTTTTGGTAATGACTGCAACGCCGATACCAAGAACTGTGGCAATGACTGTTTTTGGAGATTTAGATATTTCTACATTGCGTGAGTTACCAAAAGGCCGTGCCGCCATAACAACTCATATAGTTGATGAAAGTGATAAACCACATTATTTAGAGCGAGCATGGGCGCGAATTATCGAAGAAGTTAAAATAGGTGCGCAGGCATACATAGTCGCCCCTCGGATCAGCGCTCAAGCAAGTGAAGAGATATCGCAAGAAGATTTGATCACAAATGCGCTATTAGGCGTGGTCACAGCGGAAGAAAAGCAAAGCATGTATGCGGTAGATGCACTATTTGATCAACTAACTTCAGGCCCGCTTAAATCTGTCCGAATTGCAAAATTACATGGCCAACTCACGGCAGATGAAAAAGATCTGACTATGCAAAAATTTGCAGCAGGAGAAATTGACGTCCTTGTTGCAACTACAGTTATTGAAGTTGGAGTAGATGTTGCAAATGCAACGGTGATGGTAATTATGGATGCAGATCGATTTGGCATTTCACAACTTCATCAATTGCGTGGTCGTATTGGTCGTGGAGAGAAGCCAGGGTTGTGCTTACTAGTGACCAAGTGCGAACCAGAATCTGTTGCACATCAACGGCTAGATGCAATTTCGCAGACTCTTGATGGCTTTGAACTTGCCCGCGTTGACCTCGACCAAAGGCGTGAGGGTGATGTTCTTGGCACTGCCCAATCAGGCTCAAGATCAGCCCTGCGCTTATTGCGAGTTCTTCGAGATGAACAATTGATTGATCAAGCACGCACAATTGCGATTGAGATTATTGCTAAAGATCCTAAACTTGAGAAGTTGCCAGAGTTACGAGAAGAGTTGAATGCACTTGAAGCAGATGAGCGATCAGATTTTATTGAGAAGGCTTAGTTAAGGTGAATAGAAGATGCGAATAATTGCCGGTACCGCACGAGGGCGAAATTTATTAACGCCTGCAAATATTACAAGACCAACTTCAGATCGTGCCCGAGAAGGAATTTTCTCTTCGCTAACATCCGAACTTGGAACTTGGGATGGCGTTGCATTTCTTGATCTATTTGCTGGCACAGGCGCAGTTGGATTAGAAGCACTTTCTCGAGGCGCCGAAGTAGTTGAATCTGTTGAAAAGGATCCGCAAGCTTTACAGGTTTGCCGTGATAATTTTGAAATTGTTTCCAGAGGTTTAGTTGAACTTGGAAAATTTCGCGCCCATGGAGGTGCAGTAAATACATTTATTAGATCAGCTTCCGGAAATCCGTTTAATGTAATTTTTCTGGATCCGCCTTATGAATTTACAAATGAAGATATTGAAAATATTTTAACTGCTTTGGCAACCTCTTCTTTATTAGCTCCAGCAGCGATTGTGGCGGTAGAACGCCCATCAAGAAATTCTCCATTTGCTTGGCCAGCCGGATTTACCGCCTCAAAGGAGCGTAAATATGGCGAAGCACTGGTCTACTTCGCTAGCGTGTCCCTATGAAGCGCGTAGTTTGCCCTGGCTCATTTGATCCGATTACACACGGACATTTGGACATCATCGGACGCGCAAGCGAAATTTATGATGAGGTTGTCATCGCGGTCTTAGTAAATAGAGAGAAAAGTTCTTTGTTCACCGTGGAAGAGCGCATCGCGATGATCAATGAGACTGTAAAAGGATTTAAGAATGTAACAGTAGATTCTTGGAGCGGTCTTTTAGTTGATTACTGCCGGGCAAACTCCATCTCTGCAATTGTTAAAGGTTTACGTGCGGTAAGCGATTTTGATTATGAATTACAGATGGCTCAGATGAATCAGGAACTAGCCGGCGTCGAAACTCTATTTATGGCAACTAGACCACAGTACTCATTTTTGTCATCATCACTTGTTAAAGAGATCGCAACCTATGGAGGAGATGTTTCAGCGCATCTTCCTAAAACAGTTCTTGATTTAATGTTGACTCGTTTGGCGAAAATAAAGAAGAACTCCGACGGCAAAGATGAAAGTGCAGGTCGCTAATGGACTCACTCGATCGACTACAAAATGCCATAACCATGGTTGAAGAAGCTCGCGCAGTTCCATTAAGCGCATCATGTGTCTTACATCGCGGGGAGTTGTTAGGAATTCTTGATGAAGTTCGCGGCTCACTTCCAACAGATCTAGAAGCAGCGCAACAAGTTTTACTAGATCGGGATTCGCTAATCGAGCAAGGTCGCGAAAGTTCCGAAAAATTGGTAGAGATGGCTCGAGAAGAAGTTGCTCAAATGATTGAGCAAACCCAAATTGTCATAGAGGCTCGGGCTGAAGCAGAACGGGTTTTACATGAAGCACACAGTGCAGCAGATGAGAAGAGTCAAGAAGTGGATGCATATATTGACTCCAGGCTTGCAACTCTTGAAGTGATTTTGACAAAAACTATGGATGCAATTGCCAAGGGGCGCGAGCGAATCGCCGGTGCAAGTGAAAACGATGTACTTTCTCAATTAGCTGAATCTTAAAGAGCAATAGCGGAGAATTTAATGATTACACCTAATCCCAAATTCATAATTACTTTAACTGAGTTAAAGCGCCACCCTGGCGAAAAAATTGAAGTGGATTTACTTTTTCCATTAAATGAGCGAATTGGAATTGACATCATTGGCGCCGAAATTGGATCAGAGTTTTCAGTGTTAGGAAGAGTTGAAGCGGTATCAACTGGCGCTCTTCTAACTGTGGAGGTCGAAGCAGATGCAATCGGAGAATGCGTTAGATGCTTAGATCCAATTACTTTAGAAATTTTCACTACCGTGCAAGAGCTTTTTCATTTTGAAGCACCGGTCGATTTAGAAGAGGATGACGACTTGCCGCTTTTGGTGATTGATGACCAGATCGACATCCTGGCTCCAATTGTGGATGCGATCTGTCTGGATTTACCCCTAGCTCCGCATTGCTCCGAGAGTTGCCTTGGCCTGTGCCCAGAGTGTGGGGAGCGGTTAATAGATGGTGCCCATAGCCATGAGGTGGTCGACCCCCGTTGGAGCGCACTCGGGAATCTGCTCGATTTCCCGAAAAAGGAGTAGTTAGGGGATACTTTCCCCCTAGATCTTTTAGAGGAGTTGGCAATGCCAGTACCAAAGCGGAAGTTATCAAGGGCCCGCACTCGCATGCGTCGTAGCCAATGGTTCACCACGGCTGCAAATACCGTTGAATGCGAACAATGTCGCCAACCTCGTTTGCAACATATCGCATGTTCAACCTGTGGCACTTATCGGGACCGCAACGTCCTTAACGTCTAATGCTCGCTCAGCTTTGCGAGAAAATTGGCGCAAACATTAATTTAGATTTACTTGAAGTTGCATTGACGCACCGCTCCTTTGCTTATGAAGCAGGTGGTTTGCCAACTAATGAGAGACTTGAATTTCTTGGCGATAGCGTATTGGGATTAATTGTTACCGATGAACTTTATAAACGATTTCCTGATTTGCCGGAAAGTCGGCTAAGTCCACTGAGATCCGGAATTGTGAACACTAAAGCGCTCGCCGATGTTGCACGTAATTTAGAACTTGGAAAATATATCCGACTTGGTAAAGGTGAGGAAGTAACTGCTGGTCGCGACAAATCCTCAATTCTGGCAGACACACTTGAAGCACTTATTGGAGCAATCTATTTATCAGAAGGATTTGCAAATGCTGAGCGGATAATTTTAATGTTATTAAACCCAGCAATTGACGAAGCGATAAATAAAGGTGCCGGCCTTGATGGAAAGACCGCACTCCAAGAGTTAGTTGCAGCCCGAGGTAAGAGCGCTCCTGAATATGCAATTACCGAATCAGGGCCTGACCATGACAAGAGTTTTGTCGCCCAGGTTTTACTCTCTGGGAAAGTCGCTGGAGAAGGCGATGGCAAGAGCAAGAGGGAAGCCGAACAGATTGCAGCAACCAAGGCGTATGAATCTTTATTAAGTGAGAGCGAATAACTTAAATAATGCCCGAATTACCGGAAGTTGAAACAGTTCGAAGTGGTCTAGAAAAATGGGTAATCGGATGGAAAATTTCTAAGGTAGAAATCTTGCATTCGCGAGCAATAAGAAATAACACAACTTACGATTTGCAAAAAGTACTGCCGGGGCGAAAAATTACAAAAGTTGACCGTCGTGGAAAATATATGTGGTTGCTGCTAGACAATAATCAAGCATTAATAATTCACTTAGGTATGAGCGGCCAAGTTTTACTTCCTAATGTCGTCGATTCACCTCATAAACATTTACGAATTAGATTGTCAATCGCTGAGGTAGAGAAAGAGATTCATTTTGTAGATCAACGCACTTTTGGTCATATGACTTTAGATGATCTTGACGGTGGCATTCCAAAAAGCGTTAAGAAGATTGCCCCTGATGTATTTGAATCGGAGTATCAGCAAAAAGCGGTAGTTGAAAAAATCAGAAAAAGTAATTCTGAGGTAAAAAAATTACTACTAGACCAAGGGGTGATAAGTGGAGTTGGAAATATCTACGCCGATGAAGCGTTATGGCGAGCCAAAATTCACCCACAGCGGATCGGCAAAGAATTAACTCCTGCCCAAGTCGTAAAAATAATCGACAAATGTAAAGAGGTTATGGGCCAGGCAATAGCAGCTGGTGGAACCTCCTTTGATGATTTGTATGTAAATGTAAATGGTGAAAGTGGGTATTTTGATCGCTCACTGGCCGCCTATGGCCAAAACGGTCTCCCTTGCCCGCGGCCAAAGTGTCGGGGCTTGATTACTAAAGCCAGATTTATGGGTCGATACAGCCATTTCTGCAGCAAGTGTCAACCAAAACCGGCTTAATCGAATTAGATGCGCTAGATGCGCTAGTTGGATAAAGGCGAAGGGTAGGTTTGCCCTTGCGCAAGCAGAGCGGTTGTGAGAGCCAGACAGGGTTAGCCAGAAAAGGAGGTCAGTAGATGTATTTAAAGAGCCTGACCTTGAAAGGTTTTAAATCCTTTGCCTCTGCCACTACCTTGCACTTTGAGCCTGGCATCACCTGCGTAGTTGGCCCTAACGGTTCTGGTAAGTCCAACATTATTGATGCGCTCACCTGGGTATTGGGCGAGCAAGGCGCAAAAAGTTTACGTGGCGGAAAGATGGAAGATGTAATTTTCGCCGGAACCACAGGACGGGCTCCTCTTGGGCGTGCAGAAGTTGCTGTAACAATTGACAACACTGATGGCGCATTGCCGATTGATTTCACAGAAGTAACTATTTCAAGAATTCTTTTTCGTAACGGCACTAGCGACTATCAGATAAATGGTGAGAGTTCTCGTTTATTAGATATCCAAGAGCTATTAAGTGATAGTGGAATCGGCCGAGAAATGCATGTGATTGTTGGACAAGGACAGCTGGATGCAATTTTGTCTGCAAACCCAGAAGAGCGACGCGCCTTTATTGAAGAAGCTGCTGGAATTCTTAAACATCGAAAACGTAAAGAGAAGGCACTTCGTAAATTAGATGCGATGCAACAAAACTTTACCAGAATTCAAGATTTGTTAGCTGAGTTACGCCGACAATTAAAACCACTTGGACGTCAGGCGGAAGTTGCCAAACGAGCAGCCACTATTCAGGCAGATGTACGAGATGCGAAGTTGCGCGTACTTGCCGATGATTTACTTTCGCTGCGCTCAACGCTGTCTGCAGATGTAGAGGATGAAACAGTTTTGCGAAGTCGAAGAAGTGATGTTGAAGGTGAGTTAGATAGAACTAGAAAACGTGAACAAGAGTTAGAAGAAATATCAATGCGCGAAGCACCCATTTTAGTGCGTGCCCAAGAAAATTTTTATCGACTAAATAGCTTACGTGAGCGTTTCCGCGGGACAGCAAATTTAGCAACAGAACGAGCTCGGTTCCTTGCTGATTCCGAAGAGATCAGAGCGTCGGGAATCGATCCGGATGCGATGGATTTAGAAGCGAAGCAATTGCGCATTGACGAAGGAAAAATTCGCGATGGAATGCTCTTGCAGAAAAGCGCGTTAGAGAAAGCTTCTTTAGATTTGCAATCAGCAGAAGCTGCTCTTACTGCACAAGAAAGTCAATTGGCTTCTGCGTTGCGACAGGCTGCGGATGCACGCGAGGGAAGTGCGCGGCGCGAAGGTAGAGTTAATTCATTGCGCTCAAGAATACAAGCTGGAGAAGCAGAAATTGAAAGATTAACGCGAAACCGAGATGAAGCACTGAATCGCGTAAGTGCCGCACAACGTGAATTTGCAACACGTGAATCCGAAATCGCCGGAGTTGATGCCGGGGAAGCACATTTGGATAGCGCTTACCAAGAAGCGAAAAAAATGTCAGATCAAGTTCTAGCAACTTTAGAAAAAGCGCGGGATAACGAACGTGGCAGCGAACGATCAAGATCTTCGATTGAAGCTCGAATTGAGGCACTTAAGTTAAGCGTTAACTCAAGAGATGGCGGAGCTGCTCTTCTGGGTTCTTCTTCAGAAGTTAATGCGCTTGGTTCTGTCGCCTCACTCATTGAAATTTCTGCCGGCTGGGAAAGTGCGATGACGGCCGCACTTGGTTCGCTTTCAGATGCAGTAGTTGTTGGACGTTTATCTGATGCTATAGATGCGCTAACTTTACTTAAACGTGAGAATGGTGGTCGTGCCGAGATTTTGGTTATGGGCTCCATAGAGACAATTTCAAATCAACCGAATATCTCACTTCCTTCTGGTGCCTACCGCGCAATTGATTTGATTAAAAGCGAACGTTTAGTACGTTCGTTATCTCATGTCTTAGCAAATACAGTTGTTGTCGAAAATTTGCAGTTGGCGCACACATTATTGCAAAGCAATTCTGATTTGCGCGTAGTAACTCGCGACGGAGATATTCTTGGCCGCGATTTAGTTGTCGGTGGATCTAAGAGTGAGTCAAGTTTGATTGAGCTTCGCGCGATTATTGACGAGAGTGAGAAGTCACTCAGGGAGTTCACGCACAATGGAGAAAGACTTCGTTTTGAAATTAGTGCATTAGAGACACAATCTTCAGCAGCGCGCGAAAATCTCGAAAAATGTATTGCGCAATTAAATGAGTCGGACGCTCACATGGCCGCACTTGCTGAACAAATGGGGTTAGCAAATCAAAATGTTCGTGCGGCATCAGCTGAAGCTGAAAGATTAGCTACTGCAATTGCCGAGGCTCAAAAAGCGCTAGAAGAACATCGTAATCAATTGACCCATCTTGAAAATGAACCTGTTGAGCAAATACATTTTGCTGAACCCGACACTGCAGCAATGGAAACCAAACGTGAAGCGGTAGCGATTGCACGAAGTGTTGAAATGGAATCTCGATTATCCCTTAGAACAAGTGAAGAGAGAGCCAATTCGACAGCATCTCGCGCTGAGCAACTTGAAAAATCAGCACAGGCAGAACGCGATTCAAAAGTTATTGCAATTACACGTCGCGAAAGTCGAGCCAAAGGCGCGATAACGGCTCAGGCAATCGCTGAAACTGCATATGAGGCGTTAATTCAGATTGAAGTATCAATAACGAAAGCCATGAATGAGCGCGCTGAATTAGAAAATGAAAGAGTAGCGCGCGAAGGGGAATTGCTAGCGGCAAGGGCAAGAAACCGGGAATTAACAGTTGAGATGGAAGCACTTACCGATAGCGTGCATCGAGATGAAATTGCAAGAGCTGAGCAAAAATTACGGATTGAACAATTAGAGGAAAAAGTTTACGAAGAATTTGCAATTGATGCGCAAACCCATTTATCTGAGTACGGACCTGATCGTGAAGTCCCGACCTTTGTACTTGATGATGAAGGTCAAGTTATTGCTACTGAAATGATCCCATACCGTCGTGATCAGCAAGAGAAGCGCTTAGCGGCAGCAGAACGTTCATTAGCGGTATTAGGAAAGATCAATCCGCTAGCCCTTGAGGAGTTCACCGCTTTGGAAGAGCGCTCAAAGTATTTGACAGATCAACTAGAGGATTTGAAATCAACCAGACGTGATTTGTTAGAAATTGTGCGTGAAGTTGATGAACGCGTGGAGATTATTTTCCGTGAAGCCTATGAAGAGACTGCGCGTCAATTCGCATTGATTTTTCCAAGATTATTTCCTGGGGGCGAAGGTCGCTTGTTCCTTACTAATCCTGAAGATTTGCTAACAACAGGAATTGAAGTAGAGGCCAGACCTCCTGGAAAACGAGTCAAACGGCTCTCCTTGCTATCCGGTGGAGAACGCTCATTAACCGCTGTCGCACTTTTAATAGCGATCTTCAAAGCCCGTCCAAGTCCGTTTTATGTTTTGGATGAGGTTGAAGCCGCGCTAGATGATACAAACTTAGGAAGATTGCTTGAAGTTCTGGCCGAACTTCGCTCATCTTCGCAATTAATTGTTGTGACTCATCAGAAGAGAACTATGGAGATTGCCGATTCACTCTATGGAGTTTCAATGCGTGGTGATGGAGTCACTCAAGTAATTTCACAGCGAATTCGTGAAATCGAGAACGCTTAAATTATGGCTCTGTTTTCCTTTTCTGGGGTTACCTCTTTAATTTCCAAGTTGCGCCGCGAACCAGGGGTAAATGCTGATGTCGACTGGAATGAAATTGAACAGCAACTAATAAACAGTGATCTTGGACCAAAGTTGAGCGTTGAACTAGTTAATTTATTGAAGAAAAATTCAAAGGTATCTCTTGAAGATGGCTTACTCGAATTGTTGGGTAAAGACAGAGATAGAAATTTAATTAGAAACCAAACACCAAATGTAATTTTAATTGTTGGAGTTAATGGGGTTGGTAAAACAACCACTGTCGGAAAGTTGGCACATTATTTAGTTGCAACTGGGAACAAAGTAGTCATCGGTGCAGCAGATACTTTTCGCGCAGCAGCTACCGGACAAGTCAGTACTTGGGCAGTAAATGCTGGAGCAACATTAGTTTCTGGAAAAGATGGTGCAGATCCAGCGGCAATTGCTTTTGATGCGGTGGCCAAAGGATTTGAAATTGGAGCAGATTTTGTTTTGATTGATACCGCAGGGCGTTTGCACACCAAGGCCGGATTAATGGATGAGTTATCCAAAATCCGCCGAGTAATTGAAAAGCGCACCTCGGTTGGAGAAGTTTTATTGGTAATTGATGGAACTACCGGACAAAATGGGTTAGCCCAAGCACAGATTTTTGCGCAGGCAGTAGGAGTTACCGGGGTAGTGGTAACCAAGCTGGATGGTTCGGCAAAAGGCGGCATCGCTTTCGCGATTGAGCGTGAACTCGGGGCTCCAATCAAGTTTGTGGGCACGGGCGAGGGGATTTCCGATTTGGCGCCTTTCGCGGCGGCCGCTTTTGTTGCAGCTCTCATAAGTAGTTAGCTAACTGCTTAACCTGCCGTTAACACAACAGCCGAAATTGTGATCTGTCGGAAACCTTTACTGCTCATATCTGGAAACACGGTAATCAGATACTTCACCTACTCAACGGCGAGTGGCTGCTCCGAGCCTTAATCCGGAATCACATTGAATCCCACCTAAACGTGAGGAAAAATTATGACTGAAGTACTTCTAAATACTGGTGACACGGCTTGGATGCTAACCAGTACCGCACTCGTCCTATTAATGACTCCAGGTTTGGCACTTTTTTATGGCGGAATGGTCCGCGCTAAAGGCGTGCTTAATATGATGATGATGTCCTTTGTTTCGATGGGTGTCGTCGCAGTGCTTTGGGTTGTGTATGGGTACTCAATGACATTTGGAAAAGATTTAGGAAATGGATTACTTGGTGATCCTTCAGAATTTATTGGCTTGAAGGGTTTAATTGCGCCAGATTCATTATTTGGAACAATTCCAACCACTGTCTTTATCGCCTTTCAAGCGATGTTCGCAATTATCACCGTAGCGCTAATTTCTGGTGCAATTGCAGACCGCGCAAAATTTGGCGCATGGGTGGTTTTCGTAATTGTCTGGTCAACTTTGGTTTACTTCCCAGTCGCGCACTGGGTATTTGACTTTGATAGTGGAGATAATGATCCCGGAGGATGGATTGCAAACCAACTTGGCGCAATTGACTTCGCAGGTGGAACCGCCGTTCATATAAATGCTGGTATCGCAGGTCTTGCCGCAGTTTTAGTAATTGGAAAGCGCGCTGGCTTTGGTCGTGAACCATTTAAACCCCACAACCTAACTTTGGTAATGGTGGGTGCTGGGTTACTTTGGTTCGGCTGGTTTGGATTTAATGCTGGTTCTGCAGTTGCATCAAATGCAGCAGCAGGCGTAACTTTCTTAAATACATTTGTTGCAACAGGTGCCGGAATGTTAGCTTGGTTAACTGTTGAAAAAATTCGTGATGGCCATGCAACCAGTTTGGGCGCCGCATCTGGTGTAGTTGCTGGATTAGTAGCTATTACCCCATCATGTTCGGCTGTTGAACCGCTTGGCGCTATCGCACTCGGTGCAATTTCAAGTGTTCTTTGTTCACTTGCAGTTGGATTGAAATACAAACTTGGGTATGACGATTCGCTAGATGTCGTTGGTGTTCACTTGGTTGGCGGACTTTCAGGTTCGCTACTTGTTGGCCTATTTGCAACAGCAGCAGCTCCAGCTGGAGTTGATGGACTGCTTTATGGTGGAGGTAGTGGCCAGTTGGTAAAGCAAGCAATTGCTTGCGGTGCTGTACTTGCATACTCATTTATTCTCACTTTAATCATCGCAAAATTAATTGATGTAACTATGGGATTCCGAATTTCACAAGAAGCGGAAATTACCGGCATTGATTTAGCGGTGCACGCTGAAACAGCCTATGAAATCGGCAACGTTGGCTCATCAAGAGGAGGTTCCTTCTAATGGCAAATATGAATCTAATTACTGCAATCATCAAGCCGTTCAAGTTAGATGATGTTAAAAATGCACTGCAAGCCCACGGTATAAAAGGGATGACCGTATCCGAAGCTAGTGGCTTTGGTCGTCAACGTGGTCACACCGAGGTATATCGCGGTGCTGAGTACACAGTTGAGTTAGTACCAAAAGTACGTCTTGAAGTTCTAGTTAGTAGCACCGATAACGATGCCGTCATCGACGTAATCGTCAAAGCCGCCTCATCAGGTTCAATTGGTGATGGAAAAGTTTGGTCAGTTCCGGTCGAGCAGGTAGTTCGAGTACGAACTGGAGAGAAGGGTGTAGACGCTCTCTAGTAATTAGTGAGAGTCTAGCCAGATGGGCACACGCGAGCGTAGAGCACGTTCATACTCTGCGGATGCCCGTCTGGCTTCGCTATTTAGTGAAGCACTTTTACTTATCCCAATTATTTCAGGCCGAGATTCTTTAGCACTAGCTGCAATTGGTGGGTATGGACGAGGGGAATTATCGCCTGGCTCAGATTTAGATTTACTTTTTTTACATAACGGAAATATTCCTGAAGCAGATCTAACTAAAGCGGTTGAAAAAATTCTTTATCCACTTTGGGATAGTGGTTTTTCAGTTGATCATTCAGTGCGCACTAGAAGTGAAGTTAAAGAGATTGCTGATATTGATGGACGAGTAGCACTAGGTTTGTTGGATATTCGTTGGGTCGCTGGAAATCGTGACTTGGTAGATACCGTTGAGAGTGTTGCGCTGCTGGATTGGCGAAAAAATGGTGGGCGATGGATTAGTGAATTAAGAAAGTACTCACATGAGCGTTCTCAAAGATCAGGAGAACTTGCTTATCTACTTGAGCCAGATTTAAAAGAGTCACGCGGGGGATTGCGGGATATTACTGCTCTACGTGGAATTGCTAAGACTGATTTAGTCACAGTGGAATTAGATCGAGTAGCTAAAGCAGAATCAACATTGAACAATGCAAGAGAAGCATTGCATTTGGTCACCGGAAAGAGCGGTGACCGGTTAAGTTTTTTTGAACAAGATAAAGTTGCTGAATTACTTGGCTATAAAGATGCTGATGAATTGATGTTAAATATCGCTCAATCAGCGAGAACTGTTGATTACTTATCTGAAACGGTTTTCCATCGTTTTGATCAATATCGCCCGGCTCCAAAACTCTTTTCATTCAAGAGCAGAGGATCAAATCAGGAAAAAACAGAAGAGATTGCAAAAGGTGTGGGCATTTATCAAGGTGAAGTCAGAATAACTGGGGATTTGGAATTAGATCCATCGGTTCTGCTTCGCGCAGCCGCATCTGCGGCGCAACGAGGCATCCCACTTTCAATTGATAGTTGCACGTTGGCTAAAGATAAATTGATCTCTTTCCCACAACCTTGGCCCCGTGAAGCACGTGAGGATTTTGTAGCTCTTCTCGGAGCTGGAAATGCCATGGTGCAAGTTTGGGAGGCGCTTGATCAAGCAGAACTCACTCAAATTTTAATTCCAGAGTGGAATCGAATCAGATCATTACCACAGCGAAATGCCTTGCATAGACACACAGTAGATCGACATATGGTTGAAACTGCATTACATGCAAGTGATCTAACTAGACAGGTGCATCGGCCAGATCTTTTATTAGTCTCGGCACTTTTACACGACATGGGGAAAGGCTTGCCAGGGGATCACAGCATTACTGGAGCAGAGATCGTTAAACCAATATTGCAACGTATGGGATTTCCAGAAAACGACGTATCCGTTGTTGAAACTTTAGTAATGCACCACTTATTACTATCGACGGTGGCTACTCGTCGGGATTTAGATGATCCAACCACAATTAATTCTGTTTGTGAATTAATAAGTGATCCACTAACTATTGAACTTTTGCACGCGCTAAGTATTTCTGATGGACAAGCAACGGGAAATACCGCATGGAGTAGTTGGAAAGCCTCATTAGTCGCAGATTTAGTTAACCGTGTTAAAAAGCAAATTTCAGGAGTTGGACTTCCACCACAACCAGAGTTTTCAGAAAGTGAAAAAGATTTGGCAAAATCAGGGCAGATACATCTTTCGATAATTAAACGAGATGAGATAACTGAACTTTTGATAATTGCCCCAGACAGACCGGGATTATTGTCACTTGTTGCCGGATTCTTAACAATTAATAGATTAAATGTGAGATCTGCACGCACACGCACCTTTGCAAATTCAGCAGTTATGCGATGGTTAGTACTACCTGATGTTTATGCACCTGATATTTCAGAAAGCGCACTAAAGCAATCCTTAACTAAAGCCCTGAACGGTGAATTAGATATTGCTGAAAAGATTAAAGAACGGGTTGCCAGCTATAGATCTACCTCCCCGATACCAGTCCCACCGCCGATTGTGGAAGTTATTCACGACGGCGCTACCGAAGCAACTGTTTTGGATGTGCGATCACATGATCAAATGGGATTGCTGTATCTCCTAGGAAAAGCAGTGACTGAAAGTGGAGTTGATGTTCGGGCGGCAATAGTTTCCACCCTAGGAGCCGAAGCTTGCGATTCACTTTATATTACTGAAATAGATGGTCGTCCGTTGGATCCAAAACGGGCTGCAGCAGTTGCGCAAAGTATTGAGCAGCAGTTGCGTGCTAATAAAATCTAATATGATCTAGCCATGTTTGATTCGCTCAGCTCCCGGCTTACCAAGACCTTTACCGGACTGCGTAATCGCGGTCGGATCAATCCAGTAGATATAGACGAAACTTGCGAAGAGATTCGTGTTGCACTGTTGGAAGCAGATGTCGCTGGCTCTGTTGTCACGCTACTTGTTGAAAGGGTACGCACCAGATCACTTGAGCAAATCTCACTAGACAAAAAAGGAATTAATCCGGGACAACAGATAATTTCAATTGTTCACGAGGAACTTGTTGCCATTCTTGGCGGAAGTGCACGCAGGTTGCGCTATGCAAAAACAGCCCCAACAGTAATTATGCTTGCCGGGTTGCAAGGCTCGGGAAAAACAACTTTGGCCGGAAAATTGGCAGCATATTTAAAGAGTGAAGGAAACACACCTGTACTTGTGGCCTGTGATTTACAAAGACCGAACGCGGTAGATCAATTGCAGGTTGTGGGTGGTTCGGTAGGAGTTCCAGTCTTTGCTCCAGAACCTGGCAACGGCGTTGGAGATCCAGTAAAAGTTGCAAAAGCTGGAATTGAATTTGCAAAACAAAAAGTACACAACTTTGTAATTGTAGATACCGCAGGTCGACTCGGCGTTGATAAAGAGTTGATGGAACAAGCAAAAAATATTAGAGATGCAATCTCTCCTAATGAAGTACTTTTTGTTGTAGATGCCATGATTGGTCAAGATGCGGTAAATACCGCGCAAGCATTTCTTGACGGCGTAGGTTTCGATGGAATTGTGCTTACCAAGATGGACGGAGACGCCAGAGGCGGTGCTGCACTTTCAATTGCATCTGTAACAAATAGACCGGTAATGTTTTTATCTACGGGTGAAAAAAGTAATGAGTTCGAACCTTTTCACCCTGATCGTATGGCAAACCGAATTTTGGGTATGGGTGATGTTGCAACACTTGCCGAGCAAGCCAAGAAGGCGCTAGATGGAGACAGTGCGCAAAAGCTTGAAGAGAAATTTATCTCTGGTGAAAAATTTACTTTTGATGATTTTCTCGAGCAATTGCAAGCGATGAAAAAAATGGGCTCGATGTCCAAAATTTTGGGAATGTTGCCTGGGGCTCAAAGCGCGCAAATGAAAAAACAAATTGCGGCAATCGATGAAAATGAATTAACTCGCGCTGAAGCGATAATTCATTCCATGACGCCAAATGAACGACAAGAGCCAAAGATTATTAATGGTTCACGACGGGCCCGAATAGCCCGAGGCAGTGGTACTGAAGTTTTTCACGTGAACAATGTCTTAGATCGATTTAGCGCCGCTCAAAAAGCGATGAAGCAGATGCGTAACCAACCAGGTTTAGGTGGAGCAGCAAATCTGCAGATGCCGGGTGGAATGCCTTCTATGGGCGGAATGGGCGGAATGGGCGGAATGGGTGGCATGCCGGCTGCAAAGGTTGCCCCACCACCTAAACGTTCAAAATCAGGCAATCCCGCTAAAAGAGCGCTTGAGGGTGGCTAAATCTCCGCTTATTCGGGTTAGCAGGCTCAGATAACTAGCGAGATAGGGCCCGTTTTCGCTTCTGGCCGTTGAGATGGCAAGATATCCCCCAAGTCAGGTGGGCTGCTTTCACCTGCTGGTACCGCTCGAACCAGATACCTATCTAGTTCCTAAAATTCAGGAGTGTTAGTGGCTGCAAAGATTCGCTTGGCGCGTATGGGAAAGATCCGTACCCCTCACTACCGTATTGTCGTTGCCGA